>VGLL01000046.1 GCA_016866735.1 Candidatus Shapirobacteria bacterium | reverse complement strand
AAGAAGTTGGTCGGGAGTTTGGGGTGACAAGAGAGAGAATTCGCCAAATTGAGGCTAAGGCCTTGCGCAAACTCAAGCACCCCTCGAGGAAGAAGAAGCTCCAAGATTATTTAGAGTAGATGTAGCAACGTAGCAACGTAGCAATTTAGAATATAGCAATTAGCAACTTAGGAATAATGTGATAGAGAAGAAAAGAAGTTACAAGGACTTAATTGTTTGGCAAAAAGCTGATCAACTTTACCACTTAGCCGCCGATGATGTTGAAAATTTTCCAAAGAGCCTTGTGGCGTGGAGGATTAGCATTCAGCTTTTGGATTCGGCCGGTTCAATTAGCACTAATATCGCCGAAGGTTACGGCAGGGGTGGGAGTAGAGAATTTAGGCAATATTTTCGTCAGGCGAGAGGCTCGCTAATAGAAACAGATAATTGGCTGTACAAAGCATTAAAAAGAGGTTTTATTAGTGATTCTAGATATCGAACTTATGTTTTGTTAATTGAAGAGATAGGAAAATTAATAACCGCTTGGATAGGAAAACTATCTTCCCAAGATAGAAAAAGATAAAAAACCGTGCTAAAATATAACGTAGCTACATAGCTACGTTAGCTATTAGCGCTCTTTAATATTCCACCGTAGCTCAATTGGTAGAGCGGCTCCCTGTTGTAAAAAAGCAGCGTCTCGCCCGAAAGGGCGGATGGAAAATCGGGCTAATTCGGGGAAACCCTGAGAGAGTTTACACTGAGTATAATCGAAGTGGAGGGTAATCCCGAGCTAAACCACGTTCATGCAAGCTGAATGTGGAACGTGTAGAGACTATATACCCGATCCCTCGTAGCCCCGAGTTTATCGAGAGGCGAAGTGGGAATGAGATAGTCCAGACCTTTGGTAACAGAGGGATTTCTGTAAGGAGATGGTTCGTGGTCCGAGTCCACGCGGTGGAGCACTGAAGCAGAACAAGTTCGCTTCAGTGTCGTAAAGTGAGCTTTGCTCTACTTTACGACCATGAAGTGCTTCTTTTAAGAAACAAATTAAGTGAACCTCATTTCCGCCTAATTTTGCAAGATAGCCTGCAAGGTGTATAATTCTAACCAGTCAGTGTTCGAAAATCGCCTCATTAGGTTAAAATTTTAAAAATGGCAATTAATATTACTTATTTTGTCCACGGAACAACGACAGATAACGAAAAGGAAATTTCTTCTGGGTGGTTTGATGTTGGACTTTCCGAATTAGGCGTCAAACAATCAATCGACTTGAAAGATAAAATCAGGGACAAGAAATTTGCGGTTGTGTTTTGCTCTGACTTAAAACGAGCTTTTGATTCGGCGAAATTAACTTTTGAGGGAGAGACACCGATTATCCAAGATAAAAGGTTGAGAGAGTGTAATTATGGAAAGTATAACGCCCAACCTTCGGCAATCGTTGAGCCGTTGCAAGAAAAGTGCATCGCCGAAAGGTTCCCCGAGGGCGAAAGCTACGAAGACGTAAAAGCGAGAATCGCTGATTTTCTTGGATTCTTGAAACGAAATTATGACGGGAAGTCAGTCGCAATAGTGGCGCACAAGGCGCCGCAACTCGCGCTCGACGTTTTGCTTAAAGGCAAAACATGGGAACAGGCATTTGCAAAAGATTGGCGCAAAACCAAATCCTGGAAGCCGGGCTGGGAGTATATCTTGGATTAAATTTCCCTGATAACATCGAAGCCCTTGTAGCTGCCCACAATCGCAAAGCCAATAACTCTTCTAGTGATCCCTTCTTCCTTAAGTTTTTTGGCAGTCTCATTTAGAGAAGCCCCGGAACCGACGGCATCATCGATTAGCAAAACTCGGTTGTATTTAACCGAGGCATCTTTGATAAAAATTGTCCTTCGGGCATTTTCGATTCGCTCTTCCAGTCTGCTTAATGTTTTTTGGGCTACCGGTATTTCACCGCGATAGGCTTTAACAAAGTTAATTTTAGGAAGGTTAAGGTTTAGGATTTTCTCTAATTCTTTGAGAAATTGGATTTGTCTGGGAACGGTTGGGGGAATAAAACCAATAGCGCCAATTTTATGGCTTCTGATAATTTCCCGGACCTTTGGTCTAATTTCCTGACCGATTTTTTTTATAAGATTAATTTTCTGAGCCTGTTTGGCATAGAGAACTAACTGGCCAAGGCGGGTTTTCCCATATTTTGGCAGACTGTAAAAATCCGAATAGAAAACCTTATCGATAAACCGCAAGTTAAAGGTTTTCTCGATTTTTCTCGTGGCGTCGATAAAGCCCCGACGATTAAAATAGGCATTTGCCTTTTCTCTGACTGCTATATATTCGCGGGCCAAGAAATCCAATCGCTGGCTCTGGCCGACAGATTCAGCCCAGGCCTTAAATGCCTTAAATCCGGTCAGAAGGTCTCCCGTGGGGGAGACCCAAAAATAGTGGGAATCAAGATATTCTTTGTTTGCCGCGGGAATATCAGGAGTAACGATTTTTTCTTTCGCTTCCCTCATTTCGTAGAAAACTAACGGTGACTTTCCCGACTTGACCACAAGACCCCCCCTAATAAGGTTCCGTAAGTGCCGATGGATCAACTGTCGGCTCACGCCCAAGTGGCGTCGCAGCTCCTCGACTCGAGCCTTTTTCCTTTTGCGGATATAGTTAAGGGCTCTGCCCCTAGAGGTAATTCTCTCTGGCATAAGTGTTTACAGTATAGTGTAAAGTGTAAACATTGTCAATAATAGCTTCCAACCCGAAGGGTTAGAAAGGTTGATTTTTCTGAAGCGCGAGCATTATTTTGCCGGTACTTGACAACTTGGTGTACAACTATTATCATAAAGTTGTCATGAATTTGTATAACTTGGAAGAACTCTTGGTTAGCCAAAATCCGCACTGGCTTCCCCAAAAAATAATTTCCAACTCTAAGGGTTAGAAGTCTAGGGCTAGAAGTCTGCAGGGCCAAGATAGTTCACCTGGAAGGCGGAAGCGCCCATAGCCCTTATAAAATGCCTTAGCGTCGCCCGCTAGGAGAAGGTCGTTTTATCTCTAAAAGCCATTTTCTATACTCGGCCTCAATATAGCGCGATAATTCTCTATTACTTAAAAGACCATTTTTGTCTAAGGCAGATAAAGGTATCGGCTCGGAATATCTTGCGGTAATATGCCTATATGGCGAAATACCCAGTAATTTATCGCCAACCCAAGTTGTAAATGACGCACCCGCTACAGAACAAAAGATAACATACCCTTCTTTTTCTCTAAGGAGTACCTTTGTCTCCTTGACTATTCGCCCCGCGCCAGATTGCCATAGTGCACTTTTATCTCTTGTTCCCTCTGGGCACATGACGACAATACTCCCGTCGGCAATGCATCGCGATGCCGTTCTAATTGTTTCGGTATTTCTCCTTCGGGCCTCTTCTTTTGGGGTCATGCGTCGTCCTTCGAGCCTTGCGTAGAGATTTCTCCAAAATGTTCTGTCATCACTTTCTAATCTATGTGGCCAAACAGGTAAGATATGTTCTGTTAACCATGTTCTTTCTGGTGACCCCTGGGCAATAAGTTTGACATTTCTGGTAAAACTATTGTTCTGTTTCGGTAAGCCGCCAAGGGCCGCAAAGACCTCAGGGTAATAGCCGTGTGTCACTAATACCAGTGCCGGCCGATCTTGAAAGACTGCATCTGTTTCTGCGGGAGCAATTCTTGTAAATTGCCCTTGAGCCTCAAGCGTTTTCCTTATTCCTAAAGCAAAACCATACGTTTCTACTTGGCGCCGCATTAGCGGTTGCCAAGTTTCTCTTACGAGTGATTGTTCGCCAAGTTCAATTGCAGCATCAACCATGGCACTCCTATTATATCCTTAAAGTAGCGATAGTTTAAAGATCGTCCCGGGGAAACTCGCGAGGCATCAATAGCCCCCAACCCGAAGGGTTAGAAAGCGGCTCCAATTAGGCCTAGACCCTAAGGGTCTAGCGCCGTCTGGCGCCGGGGTTGGCCCGGCTTAAGCCCTCCTTCGCCCACCGGTGCCGGGTTCGTGCTATAATAGCGATGCCCAAGTTCTGGGCAAAATGAACTCGCAGGTTTTGTTTCAAAACGCGCCCCAAGAAGGCGCGAAGGCCCCGGAAACCCCGGGGAACGGGGGAGTGGCTCCCCCTTCGGGCATCTTTTCCTATTCAATTGAGAGGCTGATCCAAAAATACCAAAGGAGCTTTGCCCCGCCGCCAAAAGGAGATATTTCGCCCATCCGCGTTGACGAAATTGCCTCCAGGCTGGCCTATTTTTACGAAAGAATACGCAAGATTGTTGACTGGAAAGAAGAAAATCTTTTGCGCCGCGCCGCCATCGTGAGGATTATCAAGAGGAGCCTGATCCTCGAAATCTCCCACCTGAAATCTCTCTTTGAGGTGAATGTTGATACTGTCGCCGAGCCGCTGGTTTTAGAGCTTATTCGCGGCGGCCATTTGCCTAACGACGAAATCCCCCAGGAGAAAATTGGCGAGGTAGACAAAGTCGTCAAAAAATATTTTTATCTTTTGCGGAATGCGCCTTTTGCCAGCCAGGGCCCCTCTTTCCCCCTTAAGAAAAAAGTTAATTTCTATGACTGGATCATGGAGATTGCCGCCTGTGAGATTGAGGAAGTTTTAGCGCCGCCGGTACGAGAAAATGCTCTTATTGAGGCGATGACCTCCCTAGTGAATGAAAGAATCAAGCTTATCCCCAAGGAACAGCTGACGGAAGAAGAAAAAGTGACCCAAACCCATATCGCTGTCCACCGGACGCTTTTTGACCTGGACGACGGCATCATTACTTACCGTCTTTTGAAGTATAAGTATCCTTCCTGGGTAAATCCGACTAATGATTTTTTGGCCCAGATCGCCAGAAATATTTTTGCCGTCAAAGCCAGTATTGACAGGAGCCTGGGGCACCCCCTGGGGAAAGAATTTTTTAATATTTGCGAAAGGACGGACACGGCCTTTACCATACTGGACGATGTCTTTAATTCCCTGAAGGATAATCCCGAGGGGATTCATCAAGTTTTTTCCGACAAGGAATCCTTGCAAAGCCTAATCATAAAGTTCTATCAAAAAAGGCTGGCAACTCTGAAAAACCGCCTCTTTAAATTGGCAGTTTTCTCCACGCTCTCTGTTTTCGCCTCAAACTGGGTCACTTTCTTTATCGTTGAAGTTCCCCTGGCCTCTCTTTTTTATGAGGGCTTTAACAAGGTGGCGGCGACGGTGGATTTTTTGATGCCCACTCTTTTTATGTTTGCCTTGGTTGCTATCATCCGCCCGCCCTCGCCGAGTAACCAAAAAAAGGTGGTGGAGTTAATTTTTGGCTTTGTCTACGAGGGAGAGACCAGGGATATTTATGAAATTAAACAAAGGAAAAAACGGTTTTTTACGGATTTAATCATTGCCTCCTTCCATCTTTTTGCGGCCGGGGCTTTTTTTGGCACAATGGCCTATATCTTCTACAGAGCTAAAATTCCGGTAACCTCCGTTGTTTTAGACACCCTAACCATTGCCGTTAATGTTTTTGCCGCCCTAGTGATCAGGAATAAGGCCAAAGAAATCACCGTAGAGGAGAAGACTAGTCTTTGGGAGTTTTTGCTGGATATTGTTTCCGTGCCGGTGGCCGAATTTGGCTCTTTCTTTGCCAATAAGTGGAAAGAATATAACGTGGTAAGCGTGTTTTTTAATGTTCTTATCGAGATGCCTTTTGTGACTGCGGTCGAATTTGTGGAGAACTGGCGTAACTTTTTGAAAGAGAAAAAAGCCCAGATTCACTAAGCGTCCTGTTTCTGTAGATTTCCTAATCGTTCTATGGGGTTGACTTTTGCGCAGAGTTTGTTATAATAAACACTATGGCAAGAGAGACCGAAGGCGAAATAGTCAGAAGGGTAGAAGGAGAGGTTATCGAGGAACCTTGCGCCCCCCCCATCACCGAGGAGCGCATTAATTATGTGGTCTTAGGGCCTGCGGGTAACTGTTTTTGGTCCAGCGCGCGAAGTAAGGACGAGTTAGCAGATACTCAGGCCGAAATGGAAGCGGAAGGGTTCAAAATTCTTGCCACAGGGGTGTCAGACGATGACGCAATCGCGATGGTCGAAGAGCACACAACCCCAAACGTTATGATTAAGCTCGCCTTTAGGCAGGCTGCGGATCACCCCGAGCTACTCGATTTCTATCTCACAAATGCCGCCTTTGCATTGGGGGCAGCTGGCTGGCGGCCGCAAGATCCTTCCGCGGTTGTTAGGGAGGGAGACGATCTTCTTCGTTTGCCTTCAGGCGAATCAGAATAAGCCCCAACCTGAAGGGTTAGAAAGTTACAGGCGATAGCCTCGAATTGTCTCATGGCATTGACAAATGCGTCTCATTTTGAGACGATTACGGCAGATGAATGAGACGAATATTGCCCCCAGACAAACTGCCATTCTCCAACTTCTTTCCAGTGGCTTAAATACCGGGAGTCAAATTCTGGTCGGGTTACGACCAGCCCAGGTAATTTCCAAGGCGACTCTGATGAGGGATTTGGGCGATTTAAAAGATAAGGGTCTTATTAGAGCAGAGGGGGAGGGGAAGGCGACCAGATATTTTCTCTTGGTAAGCCGTTTGCTAGTGCCAGTTGATTTGGAGCAGTATTTTAAAGACGGTTCCACTTTGAGGAAAGCCGGGCCGGTAGAGTTTAATTCTGCTTTGTTTAACTCTCTGGGGGGAAAGCAGATATTCGCGGAACAGGAGGTTGAAAAGTGGAAAAAAAGGATAGTTTTTCTTAGCGCTAAGAAAGCGGTTTTAGACCCCAGTATTTACAAGCGGGAAATTGAACGCCTTACGGTTGAATTTTCCTGGAAGTCGGCAAAAATCGAAGGCAACACTTATTCTTTGTTGGAAACAGAGGTCTTAATCAAGCAGGCGAAGGAGGCTTTCGGAAAATCAAAATACGAAGCGATGATGATTCTTGGCCATAAAAACGCGGTTGACTATATTTTGGCAAACCCCGAGGAATTTAAAATTTTGGCGGAAGAGAAAATAATTAAATTGCATAACATCCTTACCGAAGGCCTAGGGGTAACCTCGGGATTGCGGAATAGCAAGGTGGCTATAACCGGCAGTGAATTTAGGCCATTGGCAACAAGCGCCAGTATCAAAGATGCCCTGGCCAAAACAGTAGCCTTAGTGAATTCGGCCGATTTTCCTTTGGCTAAGGCTTTATTGGCCCTGGCCCTTATCTCCTATATACAACCTTTTGTTGACGGCAATAAGCGCACCGCCAGAACCTTGGCTAACGCTATCTTAATCGCCCATGATTACTATCCGCTCTCATACCGCAACTTGGATGAGGTGGAGTATCTTAAGGCGACGCTTTTATTCTACGAGACAAACAATCTTTATCACCTTAAAAGAATCGTCGTTGAGCAATATGATTTTGCCCTGGGAAATTACTTTTTAGTCTGATCTTTGATAGCGCCCTAATATTTAATAAACTATGAAATTTCCACAAGAGCCTATTTGCCAAAGTTGTATAATGCCCGAAGAGACGGCAAGAAGCAGGTGCGAAAACATCTTGCCCAAGCTCAAGAAATGGCAAAAGAAGGCGGCGAAGAGCTAACGGGAAGGCTAAACAAGGTCTGTTGCTGCGAGCTCCTGAGATCATAGCCAATTTACCCCTTGACGCTTCGACTTCGCTCAGCGTCCCATCGGCCTGAGCGCTCAAAGTCGCAGACAACCCTGAGCTTGCCGAAGGGTTGACAAGTAGTATTTAGAGTATTATCATAGTTTATAACATGAGTAATACACAGAGACTTACGGTTAGCTTGCCTAAGTATCTCTACG
>VGLL01000045.1 GCA_016866735.1 Candidatus Shapirobacteria bacterium | reverse complement strand
GACGTTTCCAGCCTATTTCTTGAACAAAATCTACCTTTACTTTCTTACCAATAAATTCTTCCATGCAAACATCTAGCCGCAGTTAGCAATATTTTATCGGTATCCTAGCTTAGCTCAGTTTAGAAGATATTAGAAGAAATTGGAAGATACAAGAAAAAACTCGCACTTCAATAATTTGAATTATTAAAGTGGCACTTACATCATTAAAACTTATGTACCGAGCGGCACAACAATTTGCGTCTCTGCATAACTACCATACACTGTAGCATGGTAGCTATACGCCTTTCCCTAACCATCAAGGTAAGAATCTACTGTTAACTCACTAATACGAGTCCAAAGAAGCTAATTAATGCCCCAATCACCTTATTCGTCGTATTCTTCCTTTCTTTAAGGATAAGAAGTGCAAGAAGAACCGTAACAATCACGCTTGTTAAATTGATGGTAGCTACTTGAGAAGAACTTGGCGCTATTTGCAAGGCCGAAAAGAAAGTTATAGCTGCCGCCGCATAGGCAATGCATAATATAAGCATTCTCACGAACAGTTTTTTCTCTAGGAATACCGCCATTTCCTTTATCTTTCGCGGGTGTAAAGAAAGAATAAATAATGCCGGAACAATAAAGGCGAGAAAGACATAAGGGTAAAGACTAAACGACCTTAGAAGAAATCGATCATTTGTGTTCGCAAATCCAAAGCTTGCAGCGGCTAGCAATGCTATCAAATCCTCTTTTTTAAGGGAAATTCTTGATGCTTGTAGATTAACTATTATAACTCCGAGAAGAATGAGAATGGCCCCGGGCCATTGTCTTTGGGTCAGGGGTTCGCGGATAAAAAGCGTAGAGGCAAGGATTGTAAAAAGCGCGCGACCAGAGAAGATTACGGTAAACTTTGACGCCTCGACAGCTTTCAACGCTTGAAAAATAAAGATATTCCCGAAACCATACAGGAAAGTCATAAGAATAAGAAAGAGGGCAAGCGGTCTCAGATCTGGGAAAGTAAGACCGCTTGTTACAACCCCAAATCCGCCAATGAGTAACCCAGTCAGAAGTTGAAAGAAAATCGAATATGCAACAGGGTCGCTTTTTTCTTCCCTCAGGACAACCCTTTGAAGAACAGTAGCTACTGAATTTAGCAAAACACTTGCAAGTATAAGGGCTAACCAGTTCATTTATGCACTTACGATTATATCAGCGAAGCGAGTCTTGGACAAATTTCTGTAGCTCGGACCAGTTGCCGGCTTGCGGCGCAAAAACCCACTGTCCGTATTTTTTAATGGGCGGGTGCGCTAAAATTGCCCCCGTTGACTCAAGCGTTATCGGAATACCTACTTGCGAGATTTCGATCTTTCGAATCGGAAAGACCTTCAGTAAAATCGCCAGCAAATCTTCATCAGTTAAATTAGTCTTAATTTTCTCTCTCCAAAAGCGATAAAGAGAGCCCAGTTTTCGGGGGCTTAAGAGAACTTGCCTGCTTTTGAGTTTAACCAAGAAAGCCCTAAAAACATCGACCTGCCTTGAGGATCTTGCCAAATCGGTTCCTTCTTCCAGGTTTGCACTGGAGCGAGAGCGAACAAACTCGAGCGTCCTTTCGCCATTAAGATGGTTAAGACCGGCGTTGAAAGTCACTGTTTTGTATTGCGGTTCACCGCTACTAGTTGCCTCGATATAAGCAGGATTGGGATATTTCTTGTCGCTAAAACTCTCTTCGAGAAAAACATCAATTCCCCCGACTGCATCAACCAAATAACCAAGGTCGTTATAATCTAAAATAAGGGTATAATGAAGCGGTTGACCTAAGACCAGAGAGATTTCGCCGCTTACATAATTAAGGCCATCCCCCACAATGCTTTGCTGTCCGTAGTAATAAAGGGCATTAATTTTAGTTTTTAAGGGAGAAATCCAAAGATCGCGGGGAAGAGAAATCATCTGCGCTTTGCTTTTTTTAAGATCAAAGGAGGCAAAAATAATGGCGTCGGTGAGAAGGGTGTGCTCGAGCTGATCGTTGCGCTGGTCAAGCCCCAATATTAAAAAATTGATTCTATCGGCTGGCAGCAAGCGAGTCTCTTTTCTAGCAAGATTAAGTTTTTGCCATACTTCGGAGAAAGAAAGATGAGAGGAAGAGAGAAAACGGGCAAAAAAGATGGCCAAAAAAAGCAGAGGTACTCCGATCAGGAGAACCAAAACCGTGGGAAAAATAAATCTCTTTCGCTCCAAAAAATGCATTTTTCTCAACACGAACTTCTTTCTAACCTACTTGCGGATAGTGGCATTTTTTATACTTCTTGCCGCTACCGCACCAACATGGATCGTTGCGGCCGAGTTTTTCAAGAGCCGGAGCTGGCTGCCCGACCGGGCCGGCCTGAGGCGCAGATCTGGCCGGAGGGGGAATTGGCGGTCGAGCAAATTGCGGAACCGCCTGAATACGGAAAATCCTCCTCACGATTTCATAATCAATCTGTTTAATAAGGGTTTCAAACATATTGAAAGCATCATTTTTATAGATCATCAGTCTTTCCCGATCATTATTGCCGCGCAAGCCTACTCCGTCGCGAAGATCGTCTAGGGCGTCCAAATGGTCCATCCAAAGACGATCTATTGAGGAAAGGTAAGCAAATTTTTCGATTTCCTTGGCTAAGTCGGGGCCAACTTGTTTCTCTCTTGACTCGTAGAGATCGGTAACAATCTTGAAAAGGAAGTCTTTTATTTCGTCTGCCGACTTACGGCCGGCGATTTGAGATTTGAGATTTTCTTGCGATCTGTCATCGAAAGGGACGATCTCGCAAAACCCCCGGATAATATTTTGGTATTCAGGTTCGGTATAGCCTTCTGGGGAATACGCCTGGGTTAAACCTTCTAACTCTTGGTTAATCTTTTCTAAAATTTCCCCCCTAAGGCTTTCCCCGCTCAAAACTTTTTTGCGCAAATTGTAAACAATCTCTCGGTGTTTGTTAGCTACATCATCATACTCTACCAGGTGCTTCCGGGCATCAAAGTTGAAACCCTCGACTTTCACCTGGGCTTGCTCCATTGCCCGGTTAACCATGGCGTGCTCCAGAGGAATGTCTTCGGGCATTTTAAACATCGTCATTAGCCGGGAGACCTGTTCGCCGCCAAAAATACGCATCAAGTCATCATCCAGGGCGACAAAGAAACGCGAAGAACCCGGGTCGCCTTGTCTCCCCGACCTTCCCCGCAATTGGTTATCAATTCGCCTCGATTCGTGTCTTTCGGTGCCGATTACGTGAAGACCGCCAAGTCGAATTACTTCATCGTGAACCTTCTGCCAGTTTTTATACTCCGCTGTTTCCGGCCACTTGTCTGTGCTGATACTCTCCGGCCGATCAGGCGGCTTTCCCCCCAAAATGACGTCAACTCCTCGACCAGCCATGTTAGTGGCCACCGTTACTGCCCCTTTCATTCCCGCCTGGGCGATAATTAAAGCTTCCTTCTCGTGATATTTGGCGTTTAGCAGTTGGTGGGGAACACCTTTATGATTTAAAAAGTCATCAATTATTTCATTTTTCTCAATCGAGGTGGTTCCCACCAAAACCGGTTGGCCTCTTTTGTGGCAATCCTCAATCTCCCGTACGACAGCGGCGTATTTGGCTCGCTGGGTCTTATAAACTACGTCGGCGTTATCCCTCCTAATCATCGGTTTATTGGTGGGTATCGCCAAGACATCTAGCTTATAAATTTTGTTGAACTCCTCTGCCTCGGTCATGGCCGTACCCGTCATCCCCGCCAACTTTTCATACAGACGGAAATAATTTTGGAAAGAAATTGTCGCCAGTGTCCTCGATTCCTGCTGAATCACCACGCCTTCTTTCGCCTCAACCGCTTGGTGCAACCCCTCGGACCAGCGCCGGCCGAACATTAGCCGACCAGTAAACTCATCCACAATAATAATTTGGTCTTCTTTAACCACATAGTCCTTATCCCGATGAAACAAGGTCTTTGCCCGTAAGGCGTTCTCGATATGGTGAAGTGTTTCAAAATCCTTTTCGTATAAATTACTCACGCCTAAAAGCTTTTCTACTTTCTTAATTCCATGATCGGTAAGGTTAGCTACTTTTACTTTCTCGTCGACCGTAAAATCGGTGTCAGCCGATAGCTTTTCCACTAAGCGGGCAAAATCGTAATATTTATTAGTCGGTTCGGTATCGGGAGCAGAAATTATCAGCGGGGTTCTGGCCTCATCAATAAGTATCGAGTCAACTTCGTCAACGATGGCAAAATGATGCCCGCCCTGAACCATTTCCGAAAGGCTACTTACCATATTGTCGCGCAGATAGTCAAAGCCAAATTCGTTATTCGTCCCGTAAGTAACGTCGGCCAAATACGCCTCTTTTCGCGAAATCGGCCGGAGATGGGCCAATCTTTCATCTGTCGCCGACTCATCCATAAATTCTGGGTCAAATAAGAGTGACTGTTCGTGGATTATCGAGGCAACTTTTAATCCCAAAAAATTGAGCGCCCGGCCGTACCAGCCAGAGTCGCGCCGCGCCAGATAATCGTTAACGGTTACCAGGTGGCAACCCCTACCGGCCAGCGCCCTCAAATAAAGGGCAAGGGGAGCGCAAAGGGTTTTCCCCTCGCCTGTTTTCTGTTCGGCAATATTACCCTGGCTCAAAATTATCGCCGCTAAAAGCTGAACATCAAAGGCGCGCTCGCCAATGGTTCTTCTAATCGCCTCTCGGCAGACAGCAAAAGCCGGGACAAGTAAGCCGTCGAGGTTTTCCTTTTCCAACCGTTGTCTAAACTCGGCTGTTTTGGCCTTTAATTGCTCGTCAGTAAGACGCACTGTTTCTTTCTCCAGCGAATTTATTTTTTCCACTAGCGGCCAGAGACGATTTAGTTCCTTTTGGCTTGTATCGAGAAGCTTTGCTAAAAACTTAAGCATTGATCTCCATGATTATATCAAGCTAAGCTTGATTATATCACGCCGGAAAAGGCTAGGTCCTAACTCGAATTTCGACAATATATCATCAGGTTACAAATTACTTTTTTAGCCTCAACTCTATTAAAAGCTTTCTGACATTTTCTTAAAAAATTATCCGCTTCTTCTTGTTCCTTCTTCCCGTAGAGGCGATTGATAATCACCGTGCCGCTACCTGTCAGTAGCTTTCTAATTTGCCCTAAAAATACTTCTTTCTCTGCTTGCCCAGGAAACTTAGCGCCAGCATACAAATCAACCAAAACCAGGTCAAACTTGTTATCATGATTTAAATCATTAGAACAAGTGGCCCACTTTATCGCGTCGGTAATTGCCACCTTAAGCTTTGGTATCTCTTCCAGTCCGAAGTATTTTTTTCCTAATCTTACTACCTCTGGGTCAATTTCAATTCCGGTAATATTTGCCTTTGGCCAAAGTCCAGCTATTATTTGCGCCGCCGTTCCGGCACCCAGCCCAAGAATGAGGCAATTTTGAACTTTTGAGTGTTTGAGCTTTTGAACATTCTTCAGGCTCTTCTCCCATATCCTTCCAACTATTCCCCCGCTTTGGGTAATTCCCCCAATTTCTAGCGATCGCTTACCAAACTGCTCGATGACTTTTATTTCTCCGGAAATGGGAGAAGAAGTTCTCTCCAGCACCTGAGGCCAGAAAAAGGAAGGAATATTTACCATCGCTTTTCAATTTTATTCTTTTTTCTGTTAAAATCACAGGCTGATGGGAAAACTAACTTTTCTTACTTATTCTCTAGGCTGTCGGGTAAACCAAGCAGAAATTGAGGAAATCATTACAGAACTGACTCGCTATGGTTTTCATCAAGCCAAGGGTAGATCACCAAATCTTGTCCTAATTAATACCTGCGTTGTTACTCAAAAGGCAGAGAGAGAAACAAGGAAAGCGATTCGCCATTTCCGGCGCCTTTATTCCAAAAGCTTCTTGGTAGTAGTAGGGTGTAGCGTAAGCGCCAAACAAAAAATGAAAATTAATTTACCCGAAGCCGATCTCTTTATCTCAAACGAAGAAAAAGGAATCACAGTTCAATTAATTAAACAAAAATTTCCCTTTCCCTTGCCGACAAAAAAGGCTTCCTTTCGAGATAAATATCTACACTCGGGCCGGAAGTTAATCAAGATTCAAGATGGCTGTAATCGGTTCTGTGGTTATTGCATCGTTCCCTATCTTCGGGGGAAACCCAGAAGCAAAACTCCCGAAGAAATTATACAGAGATGCAAAGATGCAGGCCTGCCTGCCGGCAAGGCAGGGATACAAAGATGCAAAGAAATTATTCTCACGGGCACAAATCTCCATCTCTATGGAATGGATCTAAAACCAAAAACTGACTTAACCGCTCTCTTAAGGGAAATTCTTGAAGAAACTAGAATTGAAAGAATAAGTCTTTCTTCATTAGATCCGCAAGTTTTAAACAAAGAATTCGCCAAAATTTGGATTAATGATTGGGAAAATGGCCACGGCAGGTTATCTCGATATTGGCATCTATCATTGCAATCAGGTTCGTCAACGGTTTTAACCAGAATGGGTCGGAAAACTGACACCGGAAGGCTCTTAAAAATACTCCAATATATTAAACGGAGGATTGCCCAATTCGTTCTTCGGGCAGATATTATTATTGGCTTTCCCGGCGAAACAGAAAAGGAGTTCCGAGAAACACTTCAATTCATTAAACAAGCAAAAATAACCTACGCTCATGTTTTTCCTTTTTCCAGAAGACCAGGAACAATGGCGGATAAATTGATTGGCCAAGAAAAATGGCGCGATTTACCAGCAAACATTAAAAGAGAAAGAGTTAAAACTATTCTTGCCGCAGTCCAGAAAATCAGAGGAAAAGAGGCTAAAAAACTAGTTAGCCAGGTATTCCCCTGCCTTTTTATTAGAAAACTCAAAAATAACACTTGGGAAACTCTCGCCGATAACTCCTGGAAAGTATTAGCAAGATGTGAAAATGAAAAAGTCTTACCGGGCCAAATTAGGGAGATAAAAATTCTAGGAGCAACCGACCAGACTCTTAATGGTAAGCTTTTGCCTGAAGATTAAAAAGCTCGGCGTAAAGCTTTCTCTTCTTTATCAATTCTTCGTGCGTTCCCATCTCTGTTATTTGTCCTTTGTCTATAACACAGATTTTATTGGCCCGACGGACGGTGGAGAAACGATGGGAAATTAGAATTAAATTCTTCTTGGCGGTTAATTCCATAATCTTCTCAAAGATTTCTTCTTCGGATTTTGGATCAACGTTCGAGGTCGGTTCGTCCAGGATAACCACTTGTGCTCTTCGGAAAAGTACTCGCGCTAGCCCAATCCTTTGCCATTGGCCCCCTGATGGCTCAACTCCTTTCTCAAAATCGGTCGTTAAAGGATTCTCGTACCTCAATGGCAGGCCTGCAATAAATTCATGGATAGTCGATTGTTTAGCCGATTGAGTAACAAGGGCAATATCTTCTACATTTTCTACCCGTCCGTAACCGATCGATTCCCGAGCAGTGAAAGGAAAACCTTCAAAATTTTGAAAGAGGACAGTAAGATTTTTCCACAAACTACTGCGATCAAATTCTTTTAAATTTATTCCGTCAACTAGAATTTCCCCTTTTTGAGGATCATAGAATCGACATAAAAGCTTTATTAGGGTGGTTTTACCGGCACCATTTTCGCCAACGATTGCTAGATTCTCTCTTGCCGCCAATTGGAGGTTAATCCCTTTAAGAATCCACGGCTGATCTGGTTTGTACCGAAACCAAACATCTCTAAATTCAAGTCCCCTACGGACTCTATCGGGGAATTTCTTTTTACCAGAGGTAATTTTCGGTTCAGTGTTGATAAACCAAATTAAATCAGTCACAAAAAGAAAATTTTCATACAAGTCCAGAAATTCACTTACGAGACCAGTCAAGCTGCCCTGGAATGAATAAATCGCCTGTAAGTACATTTGGAAACTCCCGACGGTAATCGCCCGGCTGATGGTTAAAATCCCCAG
>VGLL01000044.1 GCA_016866735.1 Candidatus Shapirobacteria bacterium | reverse complement strand
TATTCTGCGTCCGTCAGGTCTTCATTCTGCAATTCTTTCTCGGCTATCGTTTTCAGGGAAAGGGCCAGCTCTTTCATTTTGCCCAAATTGTCTTTTGCCGCTGGCGCCAAGAGGCCGCGGCCTTCCAGTCCCTCGCTTGTCATTTGCAGAAGTGAGGCGAGACGGCCGTAGACGCCGGGATTCGGTTCCACATAACCACGGTCGTCCTTCTCCTCCGGCGGCCCGCCTCCCAATTCCGCATAAACCTGTTTGGCGTAAAGAATAGTGTCGTGTTTCAGCTCCGTCCAGCTTCCCAAAAAGGCGTTGAGGTCTTTTCTCGCCCAAGCGGAATTCCGCATAAATGCCGGGTAGCCGTTTGGTTTTTCGCCAAGAAGCGGCCGAAGCTGATACAGCCAGCCCCAATACAAGTTTTGTGTCCAAATATGGGTGTTGAGTCCGGCAACATAGTCCTTCATCTTGGCCATATTTTCCGGATAGCAGGCATACTGATTTTCGCCCAGCCCTTTGAGAATATTTAGCGCTTCATCCGAACCCATAGCCGCCGGAACATCCAGGCCTTTGGGGAGACAGCGCGCCCCCGACAGACAGCTGGCCTCTTCGGGGTTATACGCCTGGCAAGACTTGGTCTTGTCGCCCACTTCCCGGTAAACAAGCCGCTGGAAAATGGAAGCGTCAATGGTGAATCTTTGTCCCATGAAGCGGAAGCCCTTAATTTCTTTTTCTCTATCCGCCTGAAGCGAAGCCTGAAAGATCGGCATGGAGTTTATCTTCGGCGGTTCTAGGTTTTTGGTTTCGCTCACAAAAGAAGCAAATTTATCCTCGTCGCTTACGAGCGATCGGACTGTTGCGCCCGCCCCGTAAACTTTATCCAGTAAGTCCTTAAAATGATAATAGGTAATATCGTCGCTTTTGCCGACAAAGAAATTCACCGGCTCAAAAATCTTGTCCCAACTGGCCCGATTATCTCCCTTATTAAGGGCCAGGGTGATAAGTAAGGCCGACCTTATCTCGTCTTCGCTTTTCATCCGGAAAGTAAGCCGGCCGTACCACATCATGGATTTAAAATAGGCTTTCAGCTGGTCGGTCTTGTCGTAATGGCCGCGGGGAATATACTGCGTGTAATCTTCCTTCGGTGCCTCCAGTGGCAATGGTCCCTGCGGAGTTTCGATGACGGTATCTTGCCCTCCGCCTAAATTCATAACAGGTGATTCGGCTATTCCCTGGCGAGCGTCAATTAAGACTAATTCCTGATTTACTTCACTTGCGACTACCGGAGGAACGTTTACCGCAGGATCCAAAAGCTTGCTCCCGACGGCAAAAAAACCCACATTCCGCCTGGCCGCATTTTCCCAGGCGGTTCCTTTTAAGTCATTGTGTTGGCTTAACGATTCTGCCAGCATGGCAGTATTAAGCTGTTTAAGCTCCGCCACAAGTTTTTGCTCCTCTAGCTGTTTGAGTAAATAGTTAAAGACGAGGCGGTAATTATGAATTATCGAGTCGGTGGTAATGAAACTCGGCGTGCGATCATACCGGTTCGCTTCATAAAGAGGAAAGAATTCGTCATAAGAGGCCGGCCTGACTACAAAGGCATTTTTTATCAGAAGGTTTCTCGCCTCATCGGAAAAAGTGAAGTCGCCGGCATTGGTAACATTGCCCAGATCCTGGCTGACGGAATAAGCCGCCACCTTGGGACTGACACTTACCGGAACTTCTTTATAGACTGCAAATTGAGACGCCGGAGAGACAATTAGCTCGGACGCTTCTTCCGTTCTCTTATCGGTCTCGCCAACCTTCCTCCCCCCTAATTGGCTAAGGAATCCGCCCACCCCAACAATAAACAAGATCCCAAGGACAGCTAAGACAATTGTAAATACCTTATTTGATTTTCGCGCTGGCACCGGCGGCAAACTATTGTCTTCCATTAATATAAAAATACCGGTAAAAATGTGTTCTGTCAATAATTGCGCTATAATAAGCCCAATGCTTCCGGCGATCAGGCAATTATTTCTGCCTCCTTTTTTGCTTTCCTTTTTGCTTGCTTTTCTGGCGACGCCGCTTGTAATCTTCCTTTATCGTCGCTTGGGTTGGCTCGTTTATCCGGAAAAAGAGGCCAAGAAACACCCGGCCGTTGTCCACGAACATCCAGTCCCCAAGGGGGGAGGAATTGCTATTTTTCTGGCCCTTTTGCTTAGCTCCTTGTTCTTCCTGCCGCTCGACAAACATTTAACTGGCATTCTTGTCGGCGCTTTTTTGGCCACCATTATTGGCGTTTTGGATGACCGCCTAAACCTTAATCCATACTTCAGGTTAATCGCCAATCTCTTTTGCGGCCTTGCCGTTATCTGGGCCGGCATCGGCATTGCCTATATTACTAATCCCCTTGATGGCATTATCCGCCTTGATCAGCCCAGGATCTACTTTTGGCTCTTGGGGGAAGAAAGAAGCATCTGGGTTCTTTCTGATCTTTTCGCTCTCTTTTGGCTTGTTTCCTGTATGAACATCGTCGGCTGGTCCGGCGGGGTTGACGGCCAACTGCCGGGTTTTGTCGCCATCGCCGCCCTTGCCCTGGGCTTGCAGTCGCTGCGCTTTTCGGCCGATATTACCCAGTGGCCGGTAACTATTTTGGCCGGTATTACCGCCGGCGCCTATTTGGGCTTTTTACCCTTTAACTTCTACCCCCAAAAGATTATGCCCGGGTACGGCGGTAAAAGTCTGGCCGGATTTCTTCTGGCCACTCTTGCTATTCTCTCTACCGCCAAAGTGGGAACGCTCATTCTCGTTTTAGGCATCCCCCTAATTGATGCGGCCTACTTAATGTTAAAGAGGGTCATTAAGGGCCATTCCCCGGTCTGGGGCGGCCGCGAGCATCTCCATCACCAACTGCTCAAAATCGGCTGGGGGAGAAGAAGGATCGCGGTCTTTTATTGGCTAACTAGCCTCGTTTTGGCCATTGTTGCCCTAAGCCTCAACAGCCGCCAAAAACTCCACGCTCTTCTTATGGTCATTCTCATCTTTATCGCCCTTTTATTCTGGCTAAGATCTCTCCAAAAGAAATTTTCTTCGGAATGAAGCCATTCCGATATTCTCAGGAATTTGAGAACACTCTGGTTCCGCACAATACGAGGCCTTTTGTGTCTAAACCTTTACGACCCTGACCCTATCAACTGATATTTTCCCCTTACCCGCCTTATAATGAAGATGAATCCTTAAGGCTTGTGATTTGGTGGCTATGAAACCCACCTTAACTTCTTCATATTCGGTACCTGGCGTGTAAAAATTAGCGGGAAATTTCATTTCCCCCTGGCCGCGTGTATCATGCACCCAAAGCTTAAATCCTATCGTACTGTTTTTATCAGCTTTAACCCAACAGGAAATTTCATACTTAGAGTTCTGATAAATTCCGTCTTCTAAATCGAAACAGGCGCCGTTCTCCTTTTGCGGACTTATTAGGTCTGAATCTTCTGCCTCAAATATCATTGCGGATTGCTCAATCCGACAAGTTTTATCTGCATTATTACTATGCCAATAGTTCAGCCGCCACCCCTTATTACCAAAATCAAAATCGTCTTCAAAAATAACAGCCTTTTTTAGTCTAGAAAGTAAGTTTCTGTCGAAAAAACGGTACGCAGGAAAAAACAAAAGAATGAATATAAGTAGAGACAACAAGTTAATATTAATGGGGATCGTGTATGCCGCAACAGAACGGATTATTTTGAAAATTTCTGGTGCGAGGGGTATTGCCAAAATAAGGAACGCATCAAATATTTTTTCGCCAACTTTACCGAGAAAACCAACCAAAATAAGAGCCAACACCATACTTACAAGTGGCGTCGCCCTTTTTATCTCTGGCGGTGAAAAAGCCTTTAAATATTCAATAATCTTCATAGAATACTGTGTCTGGGCTTAAATGCCGTCTTTACAGCTTATTCCTTAACTGTCTAATCCCAAGGGCTCAAGTCATAGAGGGTTCTTGTTCCAAACTCTCTACTGATCAAGCCCCCTAATTTTTAAATCCAGTTCTGGATACAAAACGCGGTATATTTTTTGCCTCCAGATAGCCGCCTCCATCTCGCCGGGGTCTGAATCATGCTCCTTTGCCCTGTCTTCCGACACAAAATCTTCTGTACTCGTCCTTTCTCTACCCCAATAAACATGCTGAACAAAGTGAACCACTTCTTCTACCGCAACGATCCCTGCCTTTTTGGCTCGAGAAATTCGCCTAGCCTTTGGTCCGGGACAGAAGGCATCCTCTATTCTTCCTAAATTTAGAAGAACTTTATTGTCTTCTGTGCATAAGGCAATTGTCTCTCTGCCCTTTGTATCGTAAATAGGAGCCGCAGATATCACTACAACTAAATGTGTCTGATCAGATCCTGGCTTTCTGGGAAATGTATTGCGTCCCAGCTCGTCTTTTGCGGCAAGATCTACCAATTCTTGAGGCCCACTAGTCTGATATTTTTGTAAGGGTATCCCGCAAGCTCTCATTGTAACTAAACAAGCTCTTTCCACTTCTCTGACTATGCCACTAGGAACAGTGGCTCCGCCTCTAGCATTAAGGCGGATTATGGGAAGATGTGCGCCTTTTGGGGGCTCAAATTCGCCTAAATTTCCTTCCCCCAATGCGCCTTCCTCAGCAATTTCCTGTGCTGTTTCGGCCATAGAATTGGGTAAAAAAACAATCTCACGTATTTTACCAAAAAATCACCTTCTGGACAAGAACACTTAAGGCGATACTTACCGCGCCAAGGTCCGTCATTGACAAGCCCCGCAGATGGCTAGGGATGCAAAAACCGCGTTGAAAGAAGTAGCTCTTTGATAAACACCATTATTTCGAGTCTATCCAACACCTGGTGTTGGTTTAAGTAGAAACTTAAGGATCAGTATTCCACGCAGGATTCACTTTTCGTGCTCAAGGCCTGGCCTTGAATGAGGCTAAAAGTTGCCTCGAGGTCTGGTACCGACTTGTTGTTCCTGTCAAGCTTACCAATACCTGGTGTTATTTTAAGTAGAGACTTAAGGATCAGTTCCCCACTTCGGAAGTGAAATAGCTTCTGGGCAGGTAATCAAGCTATGTTTCGTTGAATGTATAAAGTTTCGCTTGCGTTTCGACTAAAAGTTTTATGGTGTCCCCGATGTTGTATTCAGCTCTTTTAAGCCTAGAGTAGAAGCCTGTTCCCATATGTTTGTCTACGACAATCCTTATCTGGTTTTGTAGTCGTAAATCACTTTTCGCTTTTAAGAAATTTCCCCAGAACAACTCGGGCTTTATAGAATCGCAAGCGCGTGCTAAATCCTCAGCTAACTGCATCGTCAAAAATACCTGGCCTTGCCTTTCGAATAAGGGGACACCGTCTTTCCCGAAATGCACATTCGATCTATCTAGCACTATTTTGGCACCCTCTTCGGTAGTTATTATCAAATATTGGCTATTACCCATGTATTCGTCTAGTTTGCGATTTCTTTCGTCTATTTCAGTTTTGAAATCTGTGTTTAGGCCGAGATTGCCCAAGACTTCGTTGATATACACTTTTTGCAGCATAAAGTTTGGTAATTCATTCACTAATGAGCCAGCTGTCCCTGCTGTCCTTATTTCAGATTTATCTCTCCCAATACGGCTTACTTCAAGCCCGCTTCTCCTGCTTTCTGTATGAACCCTTTGCTCAGTATTGTCGTAATAGAAAACTCTAGTATGTGTTTCGAACCATTTGTGAATTAGCTCGTGGAAAGCATCTGAGCCAACAATATAGGCGGGTATATCTGGCTGATTCATGACAACAACTGATTTAATATCATCGCTAGTAAAACTTATACTATCGCTATCTCCCGAGCTAGATAAACGCCTACTGGCTCTCAAAAAATCATCTTTATTTAATAGAATTAATCGCATCTGACTCTCTCCCAGGGGAGTCATTCCCAAATTTGCTCTTAAAACATTGATATGGCTTCTCGCAACCGAAAAGCTTCTCTCAAGAAGCCTATCGGGTTTTATCCCATTCACCTCTATTAAGGCCTCATCAACAAGAAGAGTCCTTTGCATAAAATCTTCGAACGTGCCAGGAGTGGGTTTTTCGGTAGATACGATCCCGCCTTTTTCAAGAGTTTGGGCGGTGATGTTTTTTCTTGGAACTTCTATATACCTTGTCTCTGGACTACTTGACCATGAATCCATACACATATAATATCATGTTGGGTTCTTTCGGCAACTTTTCACATCGGAAGTAGAATGGTTTCCAATGACCCCGCAGTTTTGTGCTCAAGGCCTAGCACCGACTTGTTACTCGTTACCTACTTTTTTCGATACTTTAATGTATAAATGTGTTGAGGTGGCCAGGCGCAAGAAAGGTTATTCTAATATTTCTTTCAGGTGTTGAGAGTGGCTTTTCCCCTACGCGAATTGTGTTAAAAACTCCCTAGCCCCGCATAGTTATTTGCCAAAATCACTACAACTTCGCGGGACCGACCCCCTGGGGTTGAATGTCGTTCTCTTCGTAGGGAACCGTGTAAACAATAAGCCTGTCGCCTTGCCCGGCCGAGTAAACTACTTTGGCACACTGGCCCTCAAGCTGCAGAATTTCACCTTGCCGAGGAGGCCATTTAACTTCCATATACTTGTGATCCTTGCCAAGGAATCTACCAGACCACGGTGTTTCCGGAAGACCAGTAGGACGACAATTTAAAAAAACTTCGACAGACTGCTCTGGCCGCTCATCTTTTTCTGCTTGCTTTTCTCTCATTGTTGGGGTTATCGCCTCAAGCAAAATCGATGCCTTCGCTACTAATTAGGGCTAGATTGCCGGTCTTATCAATGCCGATCTCGGCGAAACAATTAGGCGAAAATTCCTTCGCTTCGTTCTTCAGAATATCTTTGAACAAGGCCTTTAAAAGCTTGCCGTGTGTAACGCAAATTAGGGTCTCTTCATTAAACTCGAGCAGCTTTTCGATAAGCTTTTTGACCCTTTTTAAGAAAAAATCGTAATCTTCGTAACCTAAAACTTCTTCTCCCTTATCATAAGCCTCCACTAATTCCGGATATCTCCTTTTGGCTTCATCTTTATTTTCACCGCACAATAAACCATAGGTATTTCTTTCTTTAAGATACGCAAAGGTTTCCATCGGGATTCCTAGAGTGGTACTAATTATTCTGGCTGTTTGAGTAGTCCTCTTTAAGGGCGAGGAGAGGATTAGTTCTGCCCCCGTGTTCATTCCTTTCAATTTAGCAGCTATTTCGCCAGCACCTCCTGTCCCTGTGGGGGAAAGCTCGTGGTCCGCCCAGCCTCCATAACTATTTTCTACATCATCCATTGCCTCACCGTGCCTAACAAAATAAACTTTCATATAAGTCGTATTATAAGACTGCTGGATTGCGTTCGCAAGCGCCTTGACTCGATATTCTTGGTTTATTTTACACCAGAAAGCTGGTTTAGTCAGCCACTAATAAATCCTAGAAAAAATTCCACACCGGAAGTAGAATGGCTTCTGATAGCCCTGCGGTTTCGTGCTCAAGGCCTGGCCTTGAACGAGGCTGAAAGTTGCCTCAGGGCCTGGCGCCGACTTGTTATTCCTGCCTACTGATTTACCTAACCTTTCGGGTTAGAAAATCAGCCGTAAATACACGGTTTTAAGCTTATCGCCCTCGGTTCTCCTCTTTTCTCCAATATATACCAGTCCAATCAATCGCTTTGATCTCTGAATCAATATGACTTCTTTTCCGATAGTCATCAACGGCCATCCTGCAACCGCGAAAAACGTAGTCGTCAACAATGCAGAATCCACCCTTTGACAGTTTCGGGTAAAGGCTTTCTAAAGATTCCATGGTTGAGCCATATATATCTCCATCCAGGCGGAGGATTGAAAGGCGCTCTATCGGTGCTGTTGCAAGTGTGTCTTTAAACCATCCTTCCAAGAACACAACATGGTCATCAAGCAGACCATACTTGCGAAAGTTGTTCTCCACTTCAGCTCTCGAAACAGCGAGATAAACATATTTGTAGTGTTCATCCCCCTTATCGACTGGATACTTGTTTTCATC
>VGLL01000043.1 GCA_016866735.1 Candidatus Shapirobacteria bacterium | reverse complement strand
CTGCCAAGCTATTATCCGCCGGCCGCCATCAATGCGGCCCTCGAAGTTAACGCCGGCTGGGCACAGGGGAATGGAATTAAAGTGGGGGATGAGGTAAAATATTAGTGGTTTACTCCGAGCGCAGCCGAGTCTGACTCGGCGTAGCGAGGAGCCCCTGTAGCTTAATTGGATAGAGCACCCCGGTCCTAACGGGGCGATTCCCAGTTCGAGTCTGGGCAGGGGCACAAGATTGGGGGTTTCCACCCTCGCCCCGCTTAGCGGGGCTGCGGCGGATTTTCCTAAAACTACGGCACGAGCCCTCCAATTTGGAGGGTGAGTGCTAAAGTTAGGAGGACAATTCCTCCCAGGAGGACCTCTTTTTTTGACAATTAGTTTAATCGTGGACTACAATTGGAGTAGTGAAAGACCATCTCCTATTTATCAAGGAACGATTAGCAAAAATAACGGCTAAGCAGAAAGTTGGTTTAGCGCTCGCTTTCTTTCTTATATTTGGCCTATTAATAGTTATTGGCAGCAAAAAAACCCGAGAAATTGAGAGGGGGCAGCCAGTAGCGGTTAAAGAAGAATTGCCAGGAGGCATTTTTGCTCCGGTTTTAAGATTCTTAGGAGTAAACCAGCCCGAGAAAGAGCCAGTTGCCCTTACGCTTACTCCGCCCTTAACCCCAACACCATCTTTCCCGTCAGTTATGGAAAAGACCCTGAATTATATTCAGAGCCAGTATCGAAAAGATGGATTTTACGACTACTATCCTGATTACGAAAGAGTTTGCCCACCGAATAAGAGGAAAGAAGAGTGTCCCTTTAAGGGTGTCCAGATGTTCGAGACAACCAATGCCTGGACGGCTCTGGCCTATCTTGCCGCCTACAAGATAGAGAAAAAAGCCGAATATTTAGACTATGCCAAAAGAGACCTTGATTTTTTAGCGGATTATTGCCAGATAGACCTTAAAAGATGTTTTTGGGTACTTCCTCAATTTGCCGAAGCCTATGAAATTACAGGAGAGTTACGTTATTTATTCTTTTTGAAGGATGTGGGCGAAGCACTGCTTATAAATTCTGATCCAAACCCGATGCTTAAAAATATTGAAGCTCGTGAGTTGGCTTTAATTAGCGAGGTTACCGGCGAAAAGAGGTTCTCTGATGAGGCGGAAAAACGATTTGTCGAGGCAAAAGCAATTACCCCTACCGGCCAGTTCTATTATTCCTTTTCCGCCGTAAACGGCGAAAAAACATCCGTCTATTCTAACACCTGTTGGAACGTTCTTGCCGGCGTGCAGCTTTACCAGAAGCCAGATAAGGAAAGAGAGTTAGAGAGGATTGAATCTTTCCTAAAGACAATTAATATACCCCAAGTTTTTAATGCCTATACGCATCCAGTCGGTATCCAACCCTGCATTGAAAGCTATTTCCTCTTAGGTACCCTAAGAGGAAAGGAATTCTATCGCGGAAAGGCAAGGGAGCTGCTTAGTTTATTTATTGATCGCTTTTGGGCAGTGGATAGCGTTCAGCCCGAGCGTGGGGCTGTTTGGTATTCTCAGAAGAAGAACAGAAAAGAAACGGACCCGAAGGTGTTAACTGATAATTGTTATTTAGTTTATCTACTCTCGAAGTGAAAAAGGTTTTGACCATTACCTTGATAATAATTCTTGGGTGGAAATTTTCATCGGTGGCTGGAGCAGCCACGTGCGCTAATTGTCCTTGTGATTGCCCGTGTGGCGCATGGGAAGTATGCACAGGCTATAGCAATTGCTCTGACGACCACGTTGGTTGCAGTAACTCCGCCCCAGGAGGGTGGTGCATCTGCGATACTTCAGAATGCTCGTGCGCGCCATGTCCTCCTACACAAGGGCCAACCTCTCCTCCTGAGCCTACGACGGAGCCCACAGAACCTCCTATTGTTTGGCCTACTGGGCCAGAACCGACAGAACCATATCACCCAACCGCTACTCCCAGGCCGACTTCGACCCCTGTTCCCACCGCCACACCTACCGTTGTGCCCACTCCCACCCCTACCCGTGAACCACCGGCTTCTTGCTCCTGTTGGTTGCTTGCTACCGAGGGCAACCCTAACTTAGCCAATGTTAAAAAAGGGCAGACACTGAACTTCATTGCCAAGGCCTATGTTACTACGCCTGCGACGGCTAAGGTTTTAGGAATGAAATTTTTCCTGCAGCGACCGAGCCAAACAGAAATTGTTTCGGATACCATCCCAGCTTATTTCGAGGGATCAGAAACAATCAATGGGGTAAAAAGTGATGTTTATCGCTCAACTTGGTCATACCTCGTTAAGCAGACGGATAACGAAGGGCTTTATCATTTAAACATTCAGATCTTTTGTGGTTGGAAAGAAGGAAGGGCGCAAGGGGAACAACTCGCTTTCGGGAAACCCCGTGTCTTAGGTGCTTTCCCGACCCCGATTCCGGAAAAAACGGGTCTTGCTTCTCTAATTGAGAGAATTTTGAGTTTGTTTGGCAGAAAGAGCGAGGTACCCGTTCAAACTCAAGGTTTTCCGTTATCGTTGCCCACGGTGACTCCCGAACCCACATTCCCAATTATCGCTCGACCAACTGGCAGAAGAACCCTGCAGTTAGGGACATTTTTGCCCGCGCCAACCCTGCCGGCAGGTGGCTGTACCGATCTCTATTTTCAGGTTCTTGGCGAAGGTTATTTTTAATCTATACTTGACAAGAGAGAGAACTTAAGTGTTAAATTTAACAAGGATGAGAAAGTACCTAATTATCATTTTTGTTTTGATCATCGTTATTCTCGGTTTTGGCACTAGCCGTGCCGTTCTTGCCCAAACGGCCACGTCTACCCCTACGCCTCGGCCAACCTTTGGCCCCACCTGTTCTCCCACGCCTCAACCAACAACGCCGCCGCCGACCCCCACCCCGACTCCTGAATTGCCGGTGACGGCCGGCTTGCCGATGGGAATTCCGCTGGTCTTAATATTTGGCGCTCTCTTTGTTCTAGGTGGCTTCGGCGTTTACGCCCTCGCCGATTCTTCCCGGCCGAACCGCCTATAACTTAACAAATTTTTCTATCGCTACAAAGCGCCTCTTCGATTTCTATTTTTGTTATCGGTTTCCAGAAGTGCGCTTTGAGATCAACTTGGTTTGGTCTTAGAAACTTGATTCCTTTGGGAATTTTCCGCACCAGCACCCTTATTCTTGCGAATATTGTTTCTATCTTAGGAAAATTATATAATCGGTTCATGCCAGAGGCAAATTCAGATCAAGACGGATGGAGCCGTTTTCATAAAGGCACTCCACTTACTCAACTTTCTGCTGTTGCGCTGGCAGAGAAATTTGATGGGGGGGGTAATACCTGCCATCTAACCCGATTCGGCTGGGAAATAAATGTCCAATTGCTCGTAGAAGATGTTATTCAAAAAGAGAAAGACAAAAGCTGGCGAATACTTTGCGTTGGCTGCAGCACGGGCGAGGAGCCGTACGAACTGGCGATGCGCATGTTGAACGCTGGCTGCGCTTCCTTTTCGATTGATGCCATCGATGTTTCCGAACAAGTTATCAAAGCTGCCCAAAAAGGGGAATATTCGGGAGTAATTTTAAGGGCAAAAGACTTTCTGGAAGAAATGGCCACCAAGGGTTTTGTTGAAGTTACTCAGGAATTGGGAGGTTCCGCCTCGGCCAAAATAGCCCAAGCGGTCAGAGAGAGAGTTAATTTTTCTACGAGCAATATTGTTGATGTCCAACTCCCGCCTGGCAGTTATGACGTGGTGATTTGTAATAATGTTTTACAGTACTATTCTAGGGCGGAGAGAGATTATCTGGTTGCGCGTATGGCAGAAACCTTGAAGGATAAGGGATTATTTCTTACCGAGCACACTCATACCATACCAAGCGGAGCCGCGCCAGAGCAAGAGAAATTTTGGATTGACTTTATTAACTGGCAAGGGGATTTATCAAAATTCGGGCTTTCGATAATTACGGAGAATGGTTGGTGGAGATTCAATGGCTATCGCTATGATGCCGCCAGGGATGAATTTAGAAAACCTGATTTAACCCCAAGACCTTCTAAAAATTATCCGACAAGACGGGCGAAAATATTAGATAAGCATGAAGCGGGAGACCGAGGGGGGGTGCCGTATGAGGAACTGCCGATCCTTTCTGTGAGAGACCTCCCCCCGCAATGCGGTTTTTCCACCGAGGATAGAGAATGGCCCGAGAAGAGTAGGAAACTATTTTTGCAGTGCCTTGTTGAGGCAATTCAAAATCTTGACTGGGCGGGAGTCAGTTTGTACACGCCAGAGCATCGAACAAGAAAAGAAAAAAACCTGCCTAGAGCTCGATACATGGACCGGCACAGCCTCTTTGCACTTCAAGATTATTCAAGAGAGGATTTACTAAGTGTGGCTGATAAATTAGCCCGTCGTTGTTTGTCCTTTCCCACTCCGATGGCAGAGGTTGATATAGTGGCCAGGGCCCTAGAAATAATGGGGAATCATTACCCCAATCTGATGATGTTTCGAGGTTGTACTTATAGCCGAGAGGAGGGATTCGAGGGCTATGATTTTGCCCCCGGGGATTTGCCCATGGCTTTAGACTATGCCCTACGGAGCCATGAAGGCGCGAGGAGAAGGCCGGCAATTGCCATGATTAAATTTAGCAATGTGATTCTTGAATATTCCCGTGGTGCGATTTCGATTTTGACCGAGGGGAATTGGTGGAGGAGATCCTTAGAGATTCACATGACTCCAGAGGTCAGGCGGGGAATCAGTTTGGTGAGGAGAGTTCCCAACAACGATAAACAAGCGATCGAAGCTATTAAAAAAGCATACAACGAAAGAGCCATTAAATTGTAGGGAACTGCACTATTTTTTTAAGGCTCGAGGCTTAACCCCGAAAGGGCCGTATGGTATGGAACCGACTTATACTTTCTAGGCGTTATAGCCTTAAAAACTCACTTACAAGCCAAACGGCCGTATGGCAGATAAGTTAATTTTTGAGGCCCGAGGTTCAACCCCGAAGGGGCCGAGCTAAGCTCGGGCGGGGAGATCTTTATAAAGAATAGTTATTGCAATCTAAGGTAAAATTATTAAGTTCGCCTATGTCTTTTGCTTTGTACACACATTCAATAACTTTTTTTAGCGTTGGATTAGCACCTAGATAGACTTTATATATTGAGTAATTGCCCTCTCCTCCGCATTGATAATAAAGAAGGTCCGTTTTTGTCAGTTGCAATGGCTTGGAACAACCAAAATAGGCTGCTTGCTGATTCCCGGAAAGAAACAAGGGGCCACCGAGAGTTCTGCCACTTAAAACTTTGGCAAAGTATACATCCTCTCCGGCTCCTCCGCCCGATAGTTGTACCCCGTATTTCGCGAATGTTTTTCGATCCTCCGTGTCGCATATTTGGATCGAAGCAATATTATTGCCAGGAACGACCCTGTTGGCGCTACTGACAATATCCAATATCCGCTGATCGGTAAGGTTAATAATTGTTTCTGTCTGCTCGTCCCAATATCCGTAAGTGTTGTCGCCAAGCGAATTTGCCTTAGAATAGTTGGGGCTGCAGCTCAATCCGACTAATTCATCTTCGGCGAGGCGGAGCAGCTCTTGAGGATAGTCTTGAGTTTCAATAAATTTTTCGGTTGGATTGAATAGTCGTTTATTATAATCTACTAGGCGGGGCGTAACCGTCGGAATCGCTGGCGTTTTTGCGGGAGATTCCTGGGCCGTTTCCCTAGAGAAAGGGGCAGGATTGTTTTTTGAACTAAGTAAGAAATATGCGCCCGCAAGACATGTTCCCAATATAATTACGCCCAGAAAAATCACCAAAAGAGTGCGGGAATGAAAACTGCCTGTCGCAGGTGGCGTATCTTGTTGGGCCGAGACGTTAATCTCCATCTTATCTAAATGCTAACAAAATATAGTCAATAGATCAACTTGGGGCTTGATTCCCATCTTCAGGGGACGATGGCCGGTTCATTTATGGGCCTTAGTTCTTTGGGTGGCGGAAGAGAGACCGTCGGCGCAACACTTTTTGGAGAAAGCGGCGGTGATAATAGGGGAGGAGACGTATCAACGATCATTCCCGGATAGAGGATAGCCAGTTTGCCTCTAAGCTCTTGCCAGTTCGGATTAGAAGCAGGGTTGGCTAATAAGTATTCGGCGGATCCGATTAGCTCCGGCTGTCGGGCTATTTCCTGGGGCGATAGCAGAGTGACTGACTTGCTGACGGCATAGATGAGGCTAGCTAGGGCTTCCTCCGATAATAGTTGATAGGCGCCGCCGGCCACCAGGTTTTTGTTTCCCTTTTCCAGGCCGTTGATAATTATTTCGGCGTTTTTAATGGCGTTCGTGACGGCCAGAGACGAAGAGGGGGAAGCGTCGGGAAAGAATCTTCCCTTGTCGGTTCTTTGTCTGGCCAATTTCCAGAGGGTATCGCCGGGCTTGGCGGTATAAAGGTTAAGGAAAGGCTTGGGGTTAATATCTACTTGCGGCTGCGGTGGAATAATGATTGCCTTAGCTTCCTGCGGCCGAAAGCAACAGGCAGCCAGAATTACTAATAAGATAACCTTGAGGATTTTCATTTTCTTAAATAATCATAACACATCTTCTTGTTTTTTGGGAGCGTTCGGAGTATATTTTTTGTGAGTATGGCGAGTGCGTATCCGTTTGCCGAAATTGAGAAGAAGTGGCTTAGAGTTTGGGAGAAGGAAAGACCCTATCGGGCCGTTGATTTCGATAAGAGAAAGAAATTCTATGGCTTAGTGGAATTTCCTTACCCTTCGGGTGAGGGGCTTCATATCGGCCATGCCTTTACTAACGTCATTATGGATGTTCTCGCCCGGAAGAAGCGGATGGCGGGGTTTAATGTCTTACACCCCATGGGATGGGATTCCTTTGGCTTGCCGACGGAAAATTATGCCATCAAAACCGGTGTCCATCCCACGACGATTACCGAGAGGAATACAAAGCGCTTTCACAAGCAGAATAATTATTTAGGCATTTCTTATGATTGGAGCCGCGAGATTGATACGAGCAACTCTGGGTATTACCATTGGACCCAGTGGATCTTTATCCAGCTTTTTAAGCACGGCTTGGCCTACAAAGCCGAGACACCGGTTGGCTGGTGCCCTTCCTGCAAAATCATTTTGGCCAATGAAGAGATTGTGGCTGGGGAGTGCGAGCGCTGCGGTGCCACTGCCGAGCACCGCCGCCAAGCCCAGTGGCTCTTGCGCATAACCGCCTACGCCGATCGGCTGGTTGATGATTTAAAGCTAGTTGACTATCCGGACTATGTCAAACAGGCGCAAATTAACTGGATCGGCCGCTCCGAAGGAGTATATCTTGATTTTTTAGTTGAAGGCAATAGAAGAAAGATCACCGTTTTTACCACCGCAATCGATACCGTTTATGGCACGACGTTTTTGGTTTTGGCGCCCGAATACGCTCAAGGATTGCTCGATCTCGTTCCTCAAGGAAAGCGGGAATCTATAACAAAATACATAAAAGAATCTCTTAAGGAATCAGAGTTGGAGAGGAAGGCCACAGAGAAAGCTAAGAGTGGAGTGGAAATGGGAATTTCTGCTGCTAATCCGTTTACTCGTGAGGCGATGCCAATTTTCGTGGCTGACTATGTATTAATGGAATATGGAACTGGAGCGGTGATGGGCGTGTCCGGCCATGATGCCCGTGATCATGAATTTGCTGTCAAATATAATTTACCGATAAAGATCGTGATTAAGCCGGCCCCGGGAATTAAGGAGAAGGTATTGCTTGGCGAAGATGGTTTTTGGGATTACCCGGAGATAAAGGAGCATGCCAGACAGGCAATTTTGTGCAATTCTGGACCATTTAATGGCCTTACCGCAAAGGAAGCAAAGGATAAGCTAGAAATAGATCTCGAGAAACAGAAAATAGGCAAGAGAACCGTTCAGTATCACCTCCGCGATTGGATTTTTTCGCGCCAGCATTACTGGGGCGAACCGATCCCCATGATTTATTGTCCAAATTGCGCGGCAAAAGGCGTTAGTTGGTGGGACACCGGAGAAGGCAAAAAATTTCGCCCCCAAATACCAAATGCTAAATACTACATACCCAAT
>VGLL01000042.1 GCA_016866735.1 Candidatus Shapirobacteria bacterium | reverse complement strand
TTTAGTTTTTGGGAAGGGATAATTTCGGGCATTTATCTGTCAAATGTCGGCGCGCCGACATTTCAAATCTAAAGTCTGATTCGGCCTTCGGCTGAAATTTCATCGATCAAAGACTTTAAGGCCTTCAACCCATCCGCAAGCAAGGCGGCCTGGGGCTCTTTAACAGCATTCCAATCTATTTTTTTAAGACAATTGAGTAAATCGGAGATTTTCCCTAAAGCCATTTCATCCTGGGGTCTGGCCCCTCCTTGGGTGGGTTTTCTGACGAGATCTCTTGCCTGCTCGCTTTTAAGGCCATATTGTTTTATCTTGCTAAAAAGAGAGATCATTGCTTTGGGGGTCTTTTGTTTGGCAACCTCTATCAGGATCCGTCTTGAGAAAATGTCAGCATGCCTGCATTCCTCTTTTACTTCCTCTGGGAGTTTATTTAGGGTTAAGATTTCCGTTATGGTTGTGCGGGCCTTTCCGATTGCCAGAGCCAGCTTTTCTTGGGTGTAGTTATATCCCTCAATCATTTGGGCCAAGGCCTCCGCCTCTTCAACGGGCCTTAGATTTTCCCTTTGAAGATTCTCAATCAGGGAAATCTCCAAGGCATTGCCGCCGGTTATAATCGCCGGAATTTTTTCTAACCCGGCTTTCTTGGCGGCCCTGAAGCGCCGCTCGCCCGCGACAAGATAAATTTTCCCCTCGTCGTCCCTTCTTATGATTACTGGCTGAAGCACTCCCTTTTGTTTGACCGACTCGCTCAATTCCTTGAGGGATTCGGGATTAAAGTACTTCCTTGGCTGCTTAGGATCGGGGTTTATTTGATCCAGCGGGACTTGATGAAAATCGCCCTCCTGAAAACCATTCAGATTGGCCGGGTGGTCCTCCAGTCTTTTGGAAGGAGCCGAAAGTTTCGTTTTTTTGCCTGCTAGTTTTTTTCTGATTGATGGCATAGGTTTAAAAACTCAGTTGTTAATTTTTGATAGTCCTCGCCGCCGCTGCTGTCCGGTTTAAACGTGAAGATAGGCTCTTGGGCCATGTGCGCCTGATTTAGGGCCTCGTTTTTTCTAATGATGGTCTGGAAAATTAATTCTTTATAAGGCTCCAACTGCTGTAGGACCCATTCATTGCTGACTTTGTTTCTTGGGTCGTACTTGGTTAAAAGGATCCGGATGTATTTTTCCTTTTCCAGCTCATCGTGATTTTTGACGTTTTCGATGGTTTCAATTAAATCCGAAAATCCGTCAAGCGCGTAGCGGCTTATTTCGCAGGGCACGATTATAAAATTGCAGGCGTAAAGTGCGTTGACAGTCAGGGTACCTAAGGTGGGCCGGCAGTCAATCATTATATAGTCGTAGTGGAGGTTTTGGATCGTTTTATAAAGAAAGGTTTCTCGGAAGAGCTCGGGGGCGAGTTGCTGCTCGGCTCTGTCCAGCCGGATATGCGAAGGGGCTAGGAAGAGATTTTCCTGTTTGGTTTTTAAAATCACTTCCGCCATTTTCTTTTTATTGACTAGGACGTCGTTAAGGGCGACCGGATAGGTTCCGGGCTCTATCCCTAAGCCGATTGTGGAATGGGCCTGCGGATCCAGGTCAATTAAAAGGACCTTTTTGCCTTTCAGGGCTAGGCCGCAGGAAAGGTTAATGGAAGTCGTAGTCTTTCCCACACCGCCTTTTTGGTTGATGATGGCGACGATGTTTTTCATATTAAGCGGGTTGTTTTGCCGGCTTTTCTTTTTCTGGGTTTTGAACGATCTTAACGGGCCTAAAAAGAAAACCTCCATTTTTGACGCTAACCTCCAGATAGTCTCCTTCTTTGACGGCGAAGGCGCGCCTCAAACTGGCTGGCAAGGTGATTTGAAAATTTTTGGATATTTTTGTCAGGGGCATTGCTTAAAACTCCAAAATTTTGAAATTAATGATTTTGTCTTTTAATAATATTGGAACCAAAAAAATTGTCAAGTGGATAAAAAATGTGGACGCGTAGGAATTGCTTAGCCAGAACGGGGGCCCTGCCGCAGAAGTGCGCGGAGGGCCCCGCGGTTAGGGGTTTATCTCAATTTTCGTTACAAGGAGGTTTCCATTTCAAAATAAGGTCTCTTTCTTCCGTTCGCCTAACGGTTTCCCCACCCGGAGTTAAATGTACGTGGATGTGAGTAGCTCCGTTTCTTTTGGCGCAGGCCTCTTTCTCATGGTCACCAAGCCGCCGGTTCAAATTTGCTGCCTGCCCCATGTAGCAGGGGCTCCAGTAATTTGGCCTTGATTCTTTGGCGAAAACGTAATTACCCGGTTCTTCTTTGAAAGAAGTACCAAGCGGGTAAATCCAGTATTTGTACTCTTTGCCTGAAAGGCCAGCCCACATGATTGTTGGTGCTTCGGTCATTTGGTTTATCCTCCTAAATAGGTAATGGATCCCTTTTCTGTTCCCAGGGAAGAGAAAGACCCCGGTGGTGTGCCCACGATAGACGCCGGTCAATCGCCCGCTAAAGATGGATTGTCGATCCGCCAACCTCCATTTCCGGGGAAAATCCTTGACAACGTCGGGCACACTGTGAGATAAACCAAAAAGCAGTTCGCAGCATGAAGCGGCCCGTTTTTCTGAGCCATTGCAGAAAAATTTACCCATTATTGGAGTCCCCACTCTAAAATAATTGGGTCCGCTGAATAACAAAAAAGGGCATTGCCAGATGCCCTTTTTTGTTTTAAAGCTCTATTTTAAAAGCCCGCAATCTTGTTTTCACAAAAGCGGGGTTTACCCGAAACAATCTGGACAATTCCCGCAGCCCATTTCCTCTTTTGATCGCTTCTTTAATTGAGACTTCGGGCACAAGCAAGGCCCCTGCAAACCGCCAGGCCTGCCATTCCGGATTTTTGAAAACGGGCACATCGGATTCCCGATGCATCCTCAAGGTGGCGTCGTGCTGGGCGTTATGGATCGAGGTTAAGATCGCTTTTTTCAACCGGAATTCAGGTACGTGGATGACCGCGTGCCCGACCTCGTGGCTCATGGTTGAGCGGGCAAAAAATAATTGGCTCACGTCTTCCATCAACTCCGTGGAGATGACCGACTCCATGGTGGCTGAATCGGTATATCCGTGGATCCCGTTTGGAAGGGCGCGGTAGTCGGTTTTGACCTTGGTAATGGCTTCTAGTTCGCAATCAAAAAACCGCTCTATATCAAAGGGCCCGGGTTCGGCCAAGATCTCCGGCTGGAAAACCTTGACAATTTTAAGGGCCAACCGTTCAAGCTCACGTCCGCTTCTGGGGTTAGCAATCACGATCCGGCGCGACAATTAACCCTCCTCCTTTTCCGCTTCCGCCAATTGATCTATTACCTTTTTGATTTCTTCATCAGTAAGATTATCCGCCCGCAATAATACTTCCGAGAGCAAAGGCCTGGCTTTAAGTCGCTGGGTTAAATTAAATGGCATTTTTTTCCTGGCCTTGGCCGCCAGATTCACCAACATTCCCTCTTTGACGCCTAAGAACTCTTCCATTTTCCTTACGGTTTCCAAATCTGGAGGTTGCTTGCGATCGTGCTCCACGTCGGAAATATAACCGATCGACTTGCTGATATAATCGGAAACTTCGCGAATAGTAATTTTCCTCGCCATCCGCGCCTTTTTGAGGGCGTTACCAAAATTAGTTTCCATATCCTCCTCCTTTCTCCTTAAAACAGCCGCCTTTTTACTCTCACTAAAGAGTAATCAATAATTAAATTATATATAATAATAATCTTAGTGTCAAGGAAAATTTACGCCACTAATGGAGTAATTTTAATTAGAAGAATGTCGGCGCGCCGACATTCAAGGTAAAGTATATTGCTTCCAGCATCGAGCCTTTAAAGGAAAGAGCGGAAGCATAGTTTTATCGAGGAATTATTTTTTTTATTGACAACTTCTTTAAAGAAAAAATAGATTGGCGTAAGTATTTTCCTGACATAAAAGCCCGGGCGTTTAGATAGGGAAGATGGATATGAAAGGATTGCAACCATAAATAACCGTTACACAACGGTAGCGGTATTTATTTTTTTTCTGCTTTTAATCACTTCCTCGATGACTTGGAGCGGTGAAGTTAGGAAGCTTGATAGAAAAAAGAGGCAATAAAAATTCTTGAGGCAAAAGGACACACAAATATTGTCATCTCAGGGATAGTCAAAGGATATTTTATCCTTTGTACTTGAGGACCAAATCAGGTATTGGTAGAAGGAATAGCAAAGCACGGAGGAAAGAGCGTTAAATTAAATGACCAGACAACGGTTTATGATCGAGACGTCGGATGGTGTAGTTGGAATATAGTATTGAATAAAATAGCCAACCAGGACACAATTGTTTTTTACAGCAAGGACGGGAAAAAACTCTTGAATACCCCAAACGATATCGATCACTTAATTTTAAAAGTTGGGTTTTTAAGGAGGGAGGACCTAATGAGAAAACATAGAAATAGAATTGGCATACTTGTATTTTTCGTCTTTTCCCTCTTCATTTGTGCTTCCTCAATTGCTTATGAAAAAGAAATACGGAGCCTTTCTTCCGCTCTCGCGCAAAGTATCTTTAATGCCGGGAAAAAAACAGCGGCCGTTGTTGATTTTGTTGATCTGCAAGGCAATGTAACAGAATTGGGGCGGTTTTTGGCAGAGGAACTATCTGTGGCTATTTCGGAATCGGGTAAGGGACTTGAGGTTGTGGATAGAACCCATCTAAAGACACTTTTAAAAGAACATCAACTGGATATGACTGGCTTGATCGATCCTAAGACAGCAAAAAAAATAGGAGAGATCTCCGGCGTTCATGTGCTTGTTACGGGAACACTAACGCCTCTGGGGGATACCATCCGTCTGGCTGTTAAGGCATTGGACGCGTCTACCGCAAAACTCGTTGGGGGATCCCGTGGCGACATTCCAAAGACAAAAGCTATAGAAGAACTTCTAGTAAGGGGTATTGGAACGAGCGACCTTGTTGTTTCCCAGGCTCAGCCTGCAAGCAAGGTTTATACACCTTCAGTCAGCAGTATACCCCCTAAGAAGGTCGGAGACGTAACAATTGGCGCTAAAAAAATAACGGTTGCACCAGGGCAAACAAATGTTTACCTAGATTTTTTTAATAATTCAAACAGCATTCTTATGTTAGGGGCAGGGTGGAATGATGAAGCACCAGATTTGATGGATGAAAAAGGAGGAAAATATTCGTATGTCGGGGGCATTTATAGAAGCAATAACCCCCCTGTTCACATTCCCAAGGACATTCAGAAAAATGGAGTGTCGTTGAGCCCAAAGTCAAATAATGATGTTGTAATAAAATTTAGGCCTTCCAGTTCCGAGACAAAGGGCTCGAGTTTTTCCTTTTCCTTAAACTTTATACTTGTCGAGGCGGAGGGAGGAAAACACTCTAAACATACTGTCTCATTTATGGGCATTAAAGCTCAGCGGTAGAAATAGTGTTTATATCCACTAATTCGGCGCAGAAAAAGGAAGAGGAAAGCGGGAGAAGCATACCCTTAAGGGAATAAAAGAGGAGAGGAAAGGAAGTTATTTTTATTAAAAAAACGAAAAGTCCTCTTTTCCCGCCGAAAAAATTACTGAATTCCGCCACCAGTGGGTGTTCTTTTACCACTTATTCTGAAATTCTCGGATGGCATCTTCAGGGGAGAGATTGAGATAGATCTCCGTTGTGGTCAGCCGGTCGTGGCCCAAAAGAGCCATCAAGGCCCGGGTGGAGATGCCTTTTTTGATGCAGTTGACGCTGAAGGTGTGGCGAAGCACATGTGGGGTTACCGGTTTTGAGATGCCGGCTTTGTTGGCCACTTCCTTGACGATGCGCTGGATGGTCCGGATACTCATTCCCATATTGTCATGCTCGGCAAAATGATGATCGATCAGTCTCCGGACGCGGTCGGTCATAGGGATGATCCGACGCTTGCTCTTTTTGCCGTAAGGCCCCCCTTTCCCGTATATCATCAGCCGGCGTTCCTGCCATTGGATATTCTCTTTAGTTAGATGGGTAAACTCGCTCACCCTAAGGCCCGTGTCCAGGAGGGTCCATATGACGAATTTCTCGTCAAAGGTCTCGCAGGCGTTGGTGAGCCGGTTGACTTCGTCGTCGCTTAATGGTTCTCGTTTGTATTGGTAAGGCAATGGTATAGAAATAAAATGGTTATGGTTTGATTATTTCTTTTCATTGGCTAGAGGCTTGCCTAGTTCTATTAATCTTCCCAAAAATTTTGCTTTTACTACTCCTGGGTCTCCTACCTTATAGACCCAGAGGTTGCCATTTCTGTTATCCATGAGCACTATGTTACTTGTAATGATGCCGATAAATTTAACGTGGTCAAAATCTCCGGCGCTAGCTTGTGCGATTTCTGTTTGAATTAGGGGCCTGAAGGAAATTATTCCAAGAAACAGAGCAATGACCAAGAGGAGTATTTTGGTGAAGATGTCTGTTTTCATGATGATCCTCCTATAAGGGAATTTAAAACCAACCTGTCGTTAATTATACAAAAAAGCGACAGGATGACGCAAATTAATTATCCACAGTATAGAAAAATAAAGGACTTGCTAAGGAGATAAAAATGAAAATGACGCCTTTTTACACGGAAGGCGACAGAAGCAGGCGAGGCCTGCGTCATTTAGGCCAGGAGGGCGGAAGGACGGACGGGCGCATGCTCTCCCGTCCTTTTTTGCGTTTATAAAGCTGGCCCAAACGAAACGGCAGGCCGGCGGGGGATTCCCACCCACCCCCGACGACGTTATTTTTCAGTGGTTAATTCTTCGAAGGCGTGTTCAAAAGGCGGTTTTCTTTGTGCCTCATTATAAAAGGGTAGGCCCCAGACTTTATAATTCTTGCCTTGCCAGAGCTGCTCAATTCGTCCTTCATCTTTGAGTCGGGTTAAGAATTTTTCTTTCCAGGCCTCTTCTACAAGCAGATGGCCGCCCTTGGGCTCAATAAAGACTTGGTAGTGGAAGGATTCTTTGGGATTGTTTTTAACCAGAAAGAGGACAAAATCCGGTTCCACCGGGCGGCCGTCGTCGAAATCATATATTTTAAAATGCCGCTCGTTGCGGACCAAAAAGACCTGGTTGTATTTCTTTTTGAGTTGGTCATAGGTCTTGTCTATGAACTTGACCAGGTTTTTTTCTTCGCAAGTGCCAAAGTTATCTGCAAACACGTACCACTCTTTACGACTCAAATCTAGATATATACTCGTTTCTTGGGCATTGGACATGGCCTTGCCGCGCTCCTGGTCGCTGTCAGCGTCCAGGCTCACGTTGATTATTTTGTTTATGATCTTATCTTTCAGCATGAAGGGTTTAAATTCCTTTGTTCCTTTGTATTCAATCTTATCCGTGGCGATCGTTTGCGCGATGGACTCAAGGACCTGCACCGTGGCGTCCAATTTGTCTTTCGCCGATAGATTTTCTACTTGATCCGCCAAGCCGGACACTTCAACTTTTACTTTGCCTAAATAGGCCTCCGAGGTCATAAATTCGCTTATGGACGTTAGGTTGGGTAGATGGTTTCTAAGATTCGCGAATTGATAAAAATCGAGCTTATTGATCGCCTTTCTAACGATGTTCGGTCCAAAATCAGCCAGGGGATAGTCTTTTTGTTTTTTGTCTAAATCGTCCTTTTTTTGACCGTTGAAAATCGTATCCGTCTTCGTAAAACCCGTTCTTAGGGCAACTTTATGGGCCTGCTCAATTACTCCGGTTGGCAAACTGAAGATGTCCCTGCGATCATATTTTTGCTGTTCGTTTAAGAAGATCAAACTGGATTTGTAAAACGGGCTGCCCTTAAAATCCGGTTTGAGGGTTAGGGAAAGCTCTCTCGCTGTTTTGGGTTTTATGCCAATTTCTTCAAGAGCGGTATTGAGTTCTTGAATATAGCGCGGGTTATAGGCGCTGTGGTAGTAAAGCTCTTCGCAAATGCGAAGTTCATTTCCCAAGTCTTCATCGTATTTACGTGAATAAACCGGTTGGCTTGGCAAAATCTGAAAGGGGCAGTAACGAGCGCCACGCCCAATGAGTTGCGCCTCGGACATCGTTGTTCTGCCCGGCTTTCCGCCTTTGGTGTCTCTCGTGTCGTAAAGCCGGACGATATCGAAAAGATTCAGAACATCCCAGCCTTCATTCAGTTTATCAACGGCAAAAACCGCCCGGTAATCATTTTTTTCATCCTCTAAGGAGT
>VGLL01000041.1 GCA_016866735.1 Candidatus Shapirobacteria bacterium | reverse complement strand
ATTTAACCCCCGCATAGAAAAATATTTTAGTAGCTCCGTACCGCGACTTAAGATATTTGGAAAGTTTTTGATAGTTGACTTCCCATCCACCGCTTCTTCTAGCTCCATAGATTAAATTAGAGACATCAATAAAAACATACGTTTTATTAGGTAAATTTTTACCACTTGACATCTTTGTTTTTTATTCTATAATATTCTTAATACCTAAGGAGAGATTCGTTCGTAGAGTCTCTCTTTTTTTTTAAATTTCCTACTACGGAAGCTAATGGTAAATTTTGCACGTTCATTTTTTCCCTTTGACAAGAGTGCTTCCTTCTGGTATATTCATCTTAACTTGCCCTGCATGCACGCATGCAGGGGCTTTTTATTTAGCCTCTCTGGTGACTTCTCTTTCTCTTATTTGAATAAAAGCCCTTTTCTGAAATCTCAAAAAGTTTATTCTCACCGGCTTTTCAAACACAATCACGTAAATTAAAAAGAAAAATGCTGCTCTATACAATACTTTATTCTGAAGTGAGAGTACAAAGATTTTCTTTCCCAAGGATCTGATGGCAAATAAAGCCTGTAAAAAATCTGCGTCCCCAGAGAATAAATACATTGAAGAAAATTTATCCCTGTGTGCAAAATCAACGATATCCACGGCTAATTTTACATCCACCTCTTTCTCTTTCCCGCTCGTTTTTGAGCGATAACCGCTGAAAAATGACACATTCTTCGTTTTCTTAACGCTTCAGTAAAATAGGGCCTCGTTTTTTAGGTAAAGTTTTTCCTTCTGGGTCGGTCTTTTAGACTTGGGAGAATATGAGGCATAAAAATAGATTTTGTCAAACCTTACCTCTATCTTCTCTTCAACTTCACTGATAAGCTTGCCGAAATCCAAATATCTTTTGGGCCCAAATAGCTCGAATTGCGCCGCGTATAAATTCGTGCCGTCAATAAAAAGATAGGTCTTCATTTATTCAAAAACAGTGTTCCGATTTGCGGTAGCCGGCTTTTATCGCTTCTTCTTCCGTACAAAACCACTGCTCTCCTAAATCGCGCTCCACTACTGTTCGCTCGTATTCCGAACAGCCGGGCAGATGATAAGTCTTCTCCTCCCGACTTTTACCAATATTACCCTTGATCACACAATTGGGGTTCTCTAAATTTTCTTTCTGATAACAATGCAACGACCAAACTCCTAGACTTCTATCCTTAGCTTCTTGAGCCGACTTCATAATTAATTCCGCCCTCTCTCTATTTGCCTGGTCTCCCACTCCTCCGCCTTCGTATTTTCCCCACCCCTTTCTCGCCATAACTTCGTTAATTAATTCATCGCCGCGATAAACCATCCCCAAAATTCTGCCGAACTGGTCCCTGCCCGTCCTTTCAATCTTAACATACCTTTTTAAAACCAATCTCTCTAATTCTGCTTTCGCTTCTTTTCCGTAACAGAATCCAAGTTCTGGTGCGTTGAAATTGGCCAGTCGTACTGTTTGGTCTAAGTCAATAACAAGAGAGTCTCCGTCTAAAACCTCTACCGCCCTATATTTTCCCTGGATTCCCTTGTAGTTTTCAAGCTGGTGATAAAAGTATAGATTCAATAAGGCGAGAGCCGCTGCCAAGAAATAAACTAACCGCCCCTTAAACCGCAAAACCGAAACTAATGGTAAATTTTGCGCGTTCATTTTCTTTTCTTCACCAAAACTTTTGGCTAAACTTTTAAAAACCATTAAAACTCCCTAGAGAAAAATTATTTAATACTCGATAGGCTAAAAAGTACGCTAATGGGTGATGGGAAAAAGAAAATTGATCCCAAAGAATATGCCCAAGATAGGCACCCAAAATTGTCAGGGTAAGTCCCCGCATTTTCGACTTGTTTTCTATTAGCCAACCTAATAATCCCCAAATAACTAGATACTCCCAGCCATGAAGGAGTACATATATTTTCCCTGATCCCATAACGTATTTTTCCACCTCAAAAAACCTACCTAAATCAATTTGCCAACCATAATACATCAAATAATCGAACCAATGGTCTACGTCAATAAAAATCCCAAAAACTAAGGCTACTATAACTAATCCCCATTTTTTATATCTCCGACCACAAAAAAACGCTACCAAAAGCGTAATAGAAAAATGCACCAGCTCATGCAAAATTAACCCGTTCCCCATTTATTTTGCGCCCTAAAGTCCAATTTTCTACTCGCAAATTTAAGCGCCATAAATGCATAGTATTTAAACTTCTCCCCGTTGGTTAGCCCTTCTTTTAATCTCTTTATGACAAACTCTGGGCTCCAAAAGGCGCTGTATATTCCCCGCACCATTTCCATAATTTCCTTATCTGCCATTTCTGTTTTCATCACCGGCTCTTTCATGTCATACCGATCCCAATCAAAAGTTTTAAGCCAATTATTTTCTTGACATTCTCTAAAGAGGGGCGTTCCGGGGTATGGTATTACGATGGTTGCCTGTAAACTATCGATTAATCCTCTTTTAAAAAAGTCCTTGGTCATATTTAAAGTATTTTGCGCGTCTTGCTTGGACTCCCACGGATAACCTACCATTGCGGTCGCATGAACCCAGAGGCCGGCTTTTTTAGCCATTTTAGCTGTCTCCCCAATTTGTCCGACTTTCAGATTCTTATTTATTCTATCAAGGGTTTTCTGGCTAGCCGACTCCAAACCATAAAGCAAAAACCTAAAGCCCGCTTTACCCATTAAATCATAATCTTTTTGTGAAAGCCCGGCGTTAAACCGCATATTACAATCTAGTTTTATTTTCTGATTATAGCCACGCTTGATCATTCCTTCACAAAACTCCCTTAGCCACTCTCCCACCGGGAAAGTGCCGCTGTCATCCATAATCTCTCTCACGCCGAATTTCTCAATCACATATCCTATCTCGTCAAGCGCTCTTTTTGGCGACATCGCCCGAAAGCTACACCCTGGATAAAGCGTCGTCCAGCTGCAAAAGGCGCATTTCCCCCACCAACAATCACGCCCAAACATGGTATAAGTTCCCGGCGTCCGGCTGTAATTACTGTTTTTCTCGGCATACAATTCCCATCTTGTCAATTTACGATCAATCATTGGCAAACTATTTAAGTCGTGGTTAAGTTTAAAATCGCCAGTATTTAGCGAAGAAAAGTTTTGAGTTTTGAGATGTAGGTTTGCGTTTTGAGCTTTGAGTTTTGAGCTTTGTCTGTACCAAATCCCCGGTTCTAGACATTCTCTCTTTATCAGATGATTAACTAGATTTAAAAGCAGAAAATCGTAATCACCGCCGGTCAGGATATAATCAACTCGGGAATTTTGAAAACTTTCCTCCGGCAAGGCCGTCACGTGATCGCCCACCAAAATAGTTTTGAGTTTTGAGTTTTGAGTTTTGAGTTTATTTATAATCCTCCAGTGTTTTTTAACCACCGGCGTCTTTGTCTCCATCATTAAAATATCTGGCTTCTCTTGCCACAATTCTTCTTCCCACTGTCGATATGTTTTCTCTTCCGAAATCCCGTCCAGCCATACTACCTCGTATCCTGCGTTCTTCAATAGCGTTGCCCCGTATGCCGGCACCACCGGATAAGCTCTCCAGGGCGTCTTCGCCCACTGGAACTGCCGGTTCTGACCCAAAAGAGGGATCCCCTTTTCCGATTCAAGCGGTGGATAACCAATGGCAATCTTCATCAAAATTTAGTATAACATAACCATGGACACCCTTAAGAAGTGGCTTAGGCAAAACAAATTTGCTCTTTTTTTCCTCACTTTCTTGGTCTTTGCTGTCTATCTTAACTCTTTGGGCAATGATTTTGTTTCCGACGATATCCCCTCAATAAGCAACAATCCTAACATTGGCAAAATTGATTATGTGCTTTACTTCAAAAGCCTAAGAGCCCTGATTATTTACTTAACTCACAAAGTTTTTGCCCTTGATCCCCTTTTTTATCGTCTCTCAAATATTTTCCTTCATTTAGGCTCAACTATAGTCATCTATTCTCTGGTCGCCTTCTTTTTCGCTCCGCCCGTGCCGCTTTTGACCGCCAGTATTTTCGCTGTTCACCCGCTTCTTACGGAATCCGTTACCTGGATTTCCGGCGCTCCCTATTCCAATGGCGCCTTCTTCGCCCTGCTTTCATTTCTATCCTACATTCACGCCGTCAAAACCGGCAGCCGCAAAAGTTACTCTTTGAGCCTCTGCTCGTTTCTTTTGGGACTTGCTTGTCTGGATAAGATAATCGTTTTTCCCGCCATTCTTACCCTTTACGAGCTTTGTTTCGGGCAAGTTAAAAGGGGTTGGAAAAGGCTGGTTCCTTATTGGGGCCTAAACATATTTTGGCTACTGTATCTTTTTGGCTTATTGGGTAAGAGGATGGCCGCTCTAGAAACAACCTTCTACCAGGCACCAGGATTCCATAATCCTTTGCTGCAAGTCCCCATCGCCATTACTTCTTACCTAGAACTTATCTTTTGGCCAAAAAACCTGACGCTCTATCATTCGGAAATGAGCTTTACGCAGACAGAATACATTCTTAGGTTAGTTGGATTTATTTTCTTCTTGGCTACTATCGCCTGGTTCTATAAAAAGGATAAGCGGTTGTTTTTCTGGCTCTCCTTTTTTCTCATCAGTCTTTTGCCCACCCTAACTCCTTTTGGTATTTCCTGGATTGTCGCCGAAAGATATGTCTATCTAGGCTCAATCGGGATATTCGTCTTTATTGCTTGGTCGATTAATAAAATCGGCGAAATTACCTCCAGAGAAAACCTCGCCAAGGGAAAACCCTTCGGGTTGGGGAGTTTAAGCCCGAAGGGTTGGGGAATTGGCGAGGTTGAGCAAAGGACAAATCAAATCTCTTTTATCATCTTGTCTATCCTGCTTATTGTTCTTTCTTTCCGAACGATTTTAAGAAACCGGGACTGGAAAAATCAGGACTCCTTATGGCTGGCGACGGCCAAAACTTCACCTTCCAGCCCCCAGAACCATAATAATTCAGGCGATTACTATGGCCGTCATGGTAATTTGGAAAAGGCAGTAGAAGAGTTTAAAAGAGCGATCGAGCTTAACCCTCGGTATGGCGATGCCTATCATAACTTAGCTAATACCTACCAGCAAATGGGAAAGGCAGAGTTAGCCATCGAAAATTATCAAGATGCTCTCTCTTTTAACCCCAACCTTTGGCAGTCATACCAAAATTTAGCCGCGATTTATTTCAGCCAGCAAAAATATGAATTAGCTCTCCAGGAAATTCAAAATGCGATTAAAACAAATCCCAAAAACTCGCTTCTTTATACAAATTTGGGAGTAATTTATCTTAAACTGGGAAATTCCCAAAATGCCAAAAATTCACTAAATCAAGCCCTTAAGCTTGACCCGGAAAATCAGCAAGCTAAAGAATTATTGCTTTCTCCTAATTTGGCCGATTAGATCAAAAATCTCATTCTTCTTTCAACATCGATAATCACCTTTTCCAAAATACTACCCCACTTATTACTAAACAGTTGATAAATTTCCCTAAATAGCCGAACCGTTTTCTCTTCATCTATTTCGTCTTTCTCTGGTAAACCAGCCAAAGCGACTTTCCAGATCTTGACTAGGCCGGAAAGAGAGGTAAAAAATTCCGGCCTAATTGGCGCTAACAGACAATTAATCATTCCTCTGACTTCTTTTCCCTCCTTAGCAAAACACTCCGCCAAAAGCCTGACCAATTCTTCGTGATTAATCTTTGGGTAAAATTCAGCTAAGCCGTGGACAAATTCAGGCTTACTATTAAGAAGATAAAGATCAATACCGCTCCATAAATAATTGTGTAACCTTGCCTTACTTGCTACTTCTAAACTGACACCAGAGCAATCAACTATTTTTTTAGCCAATTCAATCTTTTCACGCTGGTCTTCAATTAACCAACCCTCAATCTCCCGATTGAATCTATCAGCTCCGTATTTTACCGAGTGAGTCATCATCCCAATGGCTAAATCACGGGCATAAGGGTATTTCTTGTCTAAAAACCGGAGAAATTTATCTGGGCTTTCGTGAATTTCCGCAAAAGTAAAAACAGGGCTTGGCACAAAAGGCACTAAGTCCGGTAGCCATGAGCCCGCTACTAAATACGGATTAATTCTTCCCTCAACTTTAAAAGCCGCATACGAATGTCCCAAAAAATTCATCTTTTTATTAAATCCCGAAGTTTCTACTTAATCCAACACCAGGTGTTGAATAGATAGACACTTAGGGGACTTTTAAGGCTTAAGTTATCCCTCCACATAAACTTTCCTTTTTCGATCAACTTTTTTGGGGACCACTCCTAACTCCTTCTTCAAATAACCGAGCGGAAAAAGAATGCCATAAGTTAAATGCGTTAGGAAAATCGCCACCACCACTAAAAAGGCCAAATAAAAATTTCTCTCTTTTAGCAAAACTTCAAGACCAGAAAGAAATAGCAAAACCAAATAAATTGCGATTGTTGACAAATAAACGATTGTGAGAGAAGAAGAAATTGCGGACAAGCCAAACATCCTCAATAATAAAATTAAAATAGGCCCGCCTAGTAGTCCAATGACAAAGAAAGTGGGCACAAAATAACCGAGGCGAAAAGATGTTTCGGGAAACTTCTTGGCAAAAAAACCGCGTCTCTGGGCATATCGGCTTATTTGCTTCAAATGGGGTAAAAAAACTGTTCTGCGGTGATGAAAAACCAAAACTTTTGGATCATAGACAATTTTTTTACCCAATTTAATTAAATCTAAGCACAATTTAGTATCTTCCCCCGGCCAATGGTTAATATCAAATCCTCCAACTTTCTCAAAATCCGCTTTTCTTACCAAAAGGTTTACTGAGGGGAAGTCATCCACTTCTCTTCTTGGCATAACTCGATTGCGGTAGACGCCGGCGCCGGCGGCTCCTAGCCAGGACATCCCCACCCAACCAGAAGCCTTTTGGGAGACATTGTCTTCTGGGGGAGTTAGGGTCGGACCACAAACACCCACGATGCTCCCCTCCTCATCAAAAATTTTAATTGCCTGCTTGAGCCAATCTTTTACTGGATAGGAATCGTCATCTAAAAAGGCTAAAATTTCTCCCCCTGCCTGTTTTGCCCCAATGTTTCTTTTAAAAGCAGGCCCAGGCGCTTTAGTCGGGATTATTTTCACGCCCGCTAATCTTTCTTCTTGGTCAGGTAAAACAATAATTTCGAAATCTGTAAATGATTGTCTCTTAAGATGGGCAATTGTTTCACGAAGGTAGGGCGTAAGCGTTCGAACTGGAATAATTACGGAGACGCGAGGTTTCTTCATAAAATCTCCTTAAAATATTCGATCGTTTTCTTTAACCCTTCTTCTGGCCGAATTCTTGGCTTCCATCCAAGAACGTTTATGGCCAAAGTAATGTCTGGCCGACGCTGCCTCGGATCATCCTTAAGAAACGGCTTAAATACAATTCCCGAAGAAGATTTTGTCAACTTAATGATGAACTTAGCAAGCTCTAAGACGGTAAATTCTTCTGGGTTACCTAAGTTTATGGGCTGATGCTCTTTGCTTTTCATCAAGACAATAAGGCCCCTAACCATATCATCTACGTAACAGATCGACCTTGTTTGCAGGCCATCACCATAAACGGTCAAATCATCACCCTTTAAGGCTTGGTTAATAAAATTAGAGATAAACCGACCATCACTTACTCTCATGCGCGGACCGTAGGTATTAAAAATCCTCACTATTTTAGTGTCTAAACCGTATTTCTTCCTATAATTCTCAATCAAACTTTCGGCAAAACGCTTGCCCTCGTCGTAGCAACTTCGTTCTCCAATCGGGTTAACATGCCCCCAATAAGTCTCCTTCTGTGGGTGTTCTTTAGGATCACCGTAAACCTCAGAAGTCGAAGTGTGAAGAAATTTGGCCTGGTTAGCTAAGGCTAGATCAAGCATATTCTTTACCCCAACAGAACTTGCAAGAAGAGTCTCAATGGGAAATTTATAGTAATCAACCGGCGAGGCAGGACAGGCAAGATTCCAGATTTCCTCAAAATGTTTTCCTGTCTTCAATGGCTTAGTAATATCATGCTTTAAAAAAAGGAAATTGGGGCTTTTATTTAGCTCCTCAATGTTTGCCATGCGGCCACTAATTAGATTATCAAGACCAATAACTTTATTCTCCTTAAGAAGCTTGAGGCAAAGATTAGAACCGATAAATCCGGCTGCGCCGGTAATCAGA
>VGLL01000040.1 GCA_016866735.1 Candidatus Shapirobacteria bacterium | reverse complement strand
GCTTCAGGGGTAACCACTGTCAAGAAATTTTCAGAAAAGTAATCCAAAGTCGAGAACGGTCTAGTTGCCACCGGAACTTTTGCGATATAGAATGTATACAAGATGGCGATTAAGATAACTATTGAGCAGAAAAGACTAGTAGAAAAGCAGACGGTAGCTTTGGCCACCTCCGATTTAGATAAAAGGCCGAATGTAATCGCAGTAGCTTTTTGCAAAGTAGTAGCACCAGATAAAATTTTGATTACCGATAATTTTATGAATAAGACAAGAAGGAGCCTCTTGGCAAATGATCGGGTTGCGCTGGCTGTTTGGAGTAATGATTGGGATGAAGGCTATCAGTTTAAGGGAGTGGGTCGGTATCTAACCAGTGGTAAGTGGAAGAAAGTGGTTGATGTAGAACCCAACAATAAGGACCTAGCTCACAAGGCAGCAGTTTTAATTACGGTAGATGAAATTTGGGACTTAGCAAAGCCCAGACTGATTGCGCAAAGGTAAAGAAAAATAGCCTACTCAAAAGAACGATTTTGACGAGGGCGACGGCGGCGAGGATACTCTTTACGCCTTCTCCAGCCTCTTGAAATCCTGATCAAAAGTCAAAACTTCGCCTCCTTGGCTTTTGGCGCGGGCAAAAAGCAAACAGTCAACAAAATCAATTGGCGTTTTTTCGTAAAGTCTCACTGCTTTGGCGAGCAAGGAACGCTCAACCACTTCAAAATAGGGAGCTCTCACTAAGGCAGAAAGATGACGAATAATTTCTTTTTTGTCAACGGAATACACTTTCTGCAAAACATAATTAATTTCTATTAAGGCCTCGCTGGTTAAAAAAAGTTTGCTCTTGCCATTTTTGGCGTCAAGAAAATATTGCCGCGCCTTACTAGACAACCCGGGGTCATCTTTTAGGATAAAGCGGAGATAAATATTGCTATCCAAAAAATACTTTTTCATCGATAATTTTTGGCTATTGCCTCGGCGACAGCCGCCTCTTCTTCCTCAATAATTTTGGTAATCTCCTTTCCCTTTTTGGCTTTTCTTCGCAGCGAGCCCTCTAAAGAGAACAAATCGGGAATAGGCTCAATAATGAGCCTGTCATCTTCAATTTCTACCACGGCCTTAGTTTTCTCTCCTAAACCAAGGTACTGGCGGAAATCAGCCGGAATAGTAATCTGGCCCTGGGAAGTGATCGTCATTAATCTTAAATCGGGCATTTGTATTAATTTTAGCCTTTTTATTAATTTTGTCAAGTCCCATTAATCCCCCGAGTAGGCAATTTGTTAGCCAACTAAAAGAACAATTTTGACGAGGGTGACGGTGGCGAGGAGGGAGAAAACGGCGGCTGACCAGAGGATAATCTGTGCAAGGAGTTTTTCCCTGGCAAAAAGCCGACTGGCGAGAAGAAAATTCAAGGCCAGCGCCAGGAAAGAAAGGCCTGGCAATAAGGCAAGGAACCCCTTCTGCGCCAGTTGCTCTTCTCCCCAATATCTGGAGTAAAAAAGGGGCACTTCGGACGGAAGATGGCTAACAGTTAATAATAAATAGCCAATAGCTAATAGCGAAGTTATCGCAGATAAAATAACTGCAACCCTACTGGCATTATCCTCAAAAACCTCTTTCATTGGTTAACCCGTAAAAGAATTTCTAAGTTACCGACTGTTTTTATCTTTTGGTATTTTTGCCAGATAAAACTATCAAGCTCCGGAAAAGACCGACCCTGCATACCTCGGTCGTAAATAATAATCCTGGGTGGATTTTTTCCGAGAGCAAGAATTGTCTCCTGATATTTATGATAGTCCACAATATGATAAGCGACGGTGAATCGTCCGGCCGACAATCTCCTGGATAAAGCATAAATGTACGGTTCGTCCCCCCAAACAAAGATATTCTCGGTGGGCAAGGAAGTTTCGGCAATAAATTCTGTTACTTTGTAAGTTTGGGGAACTTTCTGGTCAAATTTTCCAAAATATGTTTCCTGTGTTTCTCTGCCGATCGCGTAACTTAGGAAATTTTGGTAATAAGAGAAGGTATGGTAAAAATAGAATTTGTAAAAAATAATGGTTGCCCCTAAGACCAAAAACAAGGCAATTGAAAAAGTTTTCTCTACCTTTTTCTCTGCCAAGAGAGAAGCACAGAGCAAGGAGAACGGAGGAAGAACCTGGAGAAGATAGTGGGGATAGGGGCGCTCGGATAAAGTGGCGCCAAAAAGGGAAAAAACAAACCAAAGGCAGATGAAGTTAAACTCCGGTTGCAAGCGCCGGCGAGACAAAAACAGTAAAGTCACGGCAAAAAGGAGCAGAACTCCTCTTTTAATAAGTCCGGATTGAGTGACGAAGCCGGAGTGGGTGCCCGCTGACCATGATGAAAGGTAGCCGATGTTTTGTAGGAACGCGGCGGAAATAAATTGGCCGGCCGCGCCGTTTAAATGAAAATAGAGAAGAAGAGCAAGAGGAAGCAAAATAAAGCCTAAGGACAACAATAAGTAGTTTTTTATTAGGCTCCTTAGAGATTTTTTGAGCACGGATAGAGTGGGAAAAGCTAGGATAAAGAGGAAGACAGCAAGGCCGCCCAAATCAAAGACGGCGGGAACCTTGAGAAGGAAGGCAAGAGAGAACAAAACGCCGGCGGGAAAGAAGCGAGGCGCAGCCCTTAAACTTAGAAGCAGTCCCAGAATTATCGGCCCGAGGAAGAAAATTTCCGCGTTGGCAATATTGCCTTCGATTAAGGGAAGCGAGGAAAGGAGGGCAAAGACAAGAAGGGCAACTCTCGCTTTTATTTCCTCTCTAAGTAGCTTCTGCGCTAGCTTATAAAAAAAGAAAGTTGTGCCCATCATCCAGGCCAAAAGTAAGGCCCTGAACCAAAAGACGCTGCCGGAAGCGGCAGCCAGAAGATACAAGATTGGCGGTTTATTATCGTAGGCGTCTCGATAGAGAAGAAGCCCTTTTCGCAAGGCCTGGCCAATGGTTAAATAGATCCCCTCGTCGCCGTACCAGTAGGGTTCAAAAAGGGAGGGAAGGCGGAGAAAAAAAACTCCAAGTAAAATAAGAATGATAAATATTGGTTTTTGGTTTATCTTCATACTTTCTCCGTTACCTTGTATTCTAAATATTTACCAAGCATAAGTCGCGTGTGGGCGTCAAGCCCGGGGATAACGCCAAAAATGAGGCCGGAAAGAGGCATTAAGACAAACTCCAAGGGAATGAGAAGTGAGCGAAGCCGGGAGACGGTCTGCGGCCTTGGCGGGCGCTGTTTGGCGTTGACGATTAAAATTACGACTAAAAAGATTAGGCAAAGATTGAGAATGATAGCCGAAATTCTGGGAAGGCTATAGCCGATAATCGTTCTTGAGAAATCGCGGACAAAGAGCGTAGGAATGGTAATTCCCAGGGTAATAAAAAACCAGTTCACCGGCGCCAAGATATGGTCTTCCATGAGCCGGAGTAGGCGGATAGTCTTATCTGGAAAGGGGGCCGTAGGAGTTAAAAAATAATTTTTGATAACGTTTGGATCGTCAGAAATGCCCCATGCCCAACGCTGTGATTGTTGATAAGTGTTTTTGAGGGTTTTCCAAAGTGTAGCGCCCTCGGCCGCATCAGCATAAAGTGGTAAAAATATGGGCTCGACCTCAACTTTTCCCTCTTTCTTATAATAAGCCTTGAAGAAAAGGTGGTAGTCTTCGGGAATGACTTTTGGATCCCAGTAGCCAGTTTCATCTAACAACTTTAGAGAGAGGGAATAATTCTGGCAACTTATCAGCCGGTCCTTGCGCGAGAGAACGGCGCCATTCCAAAGGGTATTAAAGGTGTTAATTACTCTGACAATCGCGGGGAGGCGCCAGAAATTATTGTAGAAAAAGACAGCCGGCTGCCAGAAGCGTAAATATCGCTCCGGGCTATCTAGAAAGCGATAAGATAGACAAGAGAAGTGTTTGGGATGGAAGCAGTGATCGGCGTCGCTACTGGTAACAGTAAGATAGTCTATCTTAATCTTTTGTTTGTCCACCAGCTCCTTTTTGACCCATCTGGCAGCGTAATTTTCGTTGGAATGCTTGCCGATTGTCTCTCCTGGCGCGAGCTTATGAGAAGTAATGAAGAAATCAGCAAATTTCTTTCCGTATTTTTTGCCTAAGGTGCCGGCGATTTTCGCGCCATTGGGATCTCTTGCTTCGGTGGCCATGACGACAGAGATTTGTTTGAGAGGAAAGTCTTGATTAACCAGAGACTGGATAGTTCTTTCGAGAATATGAGTAGGCTCTTTATATTGAGGAATAATTACAATATGGCGGATTTTTTTCCAATCAGGAAACAGCCTCACTTCGCCCAGCCAGTCCATTTTTTCCGAGGCCTTTATTCTTAGATAGGAAAGAGTGGTTGAAAAAGCGAAGGTAATTGACTTATAAAACCAAAAAATATCAAAAAAAATAACGAGATAGGCAATGTAGAGAGGAATCAAAAAACTGCCAGCAAAGAAAAAGACAATTAGCCCCCAGGAGACTGTTCCTGGTAAGATTTCTAAGAGTCGCTGAATTTGCCTATCGTATTTTAGAAAAAAGCTCCTTAGCATTTTTGCTGGTGACGTGTGAGACCTCGGCGAAAGATGCGCCTTTCAAGTTAGCCAGGAATTCGGTGATAATTCTAACATTTCCCGGGGAATTGCGCAAGCCGCGAAAGGGCGCGGGCGAAAGAAAAGGACAATCGGTTTCGAGAACAATTTTCTCTAGCGGGATTTGCATGACGACATTTTGTAAGCCAGAGTCGTAGGTTAAGTTGCCATCAATGCCGAAGAAAAAACCGATTTCGGTAACTTTTTTAATATCGCCCTTGCCGCCGGAATAGCAGTGCCAAACGCCTTTTAGTTTTCGGTTTGATAGATTGAAGTGTTTTTCCAGCACCCCTAGGGTTTCGTCAGAGGCTTTTCGGGAGTGTACATTAATCGGAAGCGCAAGTTTTAAAGCCAGTTCGATTTGTTCTTCAAAGAGAAAAAGTTGTTCTTCTTTGGGACGGTCTTCTTCGCCTGGCGGTGCGGGTGAGAAATCTAGGCCGCATTCGCCGACCGCCACGACTTCGGGAGATTGGGCCAGTTGGGCTAATTGGCCTAATTGGACAGCGGGGGAATCTGGGTTTTTGTCGGTTTTTTGGGGGTGAATGCCGACAGCGGCGTAGACTATTCCGGGATATTTTTTGGCAATTTCGATTGCTTTTTTCGCATCCGCCAGGTTACTGCTTACGCAGATAATCATTTTAACCCCGTTTTTTAAAGAGTCTTTAATAACTTTGCCCAAATCATTTTGGTAATCCGGAAAATTTAGGTGGGCGTGGGTATCGACTAAAAAGTTTTTCATAAGTCGGAGACCGAATTAATTACATTTTAGCATGTGGTGGTCCTAGTTTTTGTATCATGCACTAGTGCACTAACCCATGATACATCAGCGTGGGTAAGGCTACCTATACTCTTGGAAACAAGGGTTTTTCGGATTTAATTTTTGGCCCGGCGAATTGTTTTCGAATTTTCTCGGCAGTTTCGGGAAGGAAAGGACTAATTTTAAGCGCGACTTCCCTTAAGCTATCGACTTCTTCTTGCAAAACCAGGAGAAGTTTATCCTTATCTTTTATCAACCACGGTTGATGTTGGTCAACATGGATTTCGATAGGATGAAGGTCAGTAACCCAAATATTATTTAAAATAAGATCAAAGCGGAAGTCGGCAAGGGCATTTTTCTGGGCGTTCCTAAGAACCTTTTTCGGGAGCCTTGTTCCGTTGAATTCTAAGCCTGAATTTTCCACTAATTTAGCAACTCTTGATACAGTGTTTCCTAGCCCGTTCGCCAAATCGGCATTGTATAGCTCTTCAAATCGTTGAATTGAGAAGTCGCCATCATCATAGGCGGGAATTTCTCTTAAAAGATAGTACCTTACCGCATCCGTTCCGTACTTTTCTACCAATTCAAAGGGGTCAATGACATTACCCAAACTCTTGCTCATCTTTTGCCCGCCAGTATTGATAAAGCCTTCGATATAGATTTGCTTCGAGGTTGGCAAGCCAGCCGAAATTAACATCGCTTGCCACATGGCTGATTGCTGTCGCAGATTATCTTTGCCCGCGATCTGCACCCCCGGCCAAAACCCTTTGAAGTTATCTAGGTCTTTTGGCCAGCCAAGAGCGGAAATATAGTTGATTAAGGCATCAAACCAAACGTACATTACCTGTTCCGGGTCGTCTGGCACGGGTACTCCCCAGGGCATTTTCGATTTCAGTCGGGAAATGCTAAAATCCTTTGGGCCGGCCTGAATGAATTTTTTGATTTCCCCGAGGCGGAACTTAGGAATAACAAAATCAGGCCTTTCTTCGTATAAAGCGAGGAGCTGTTTTTGGTATTTAGAAAAACGGAAGAAGTAATTTTCTTCGTCAATAATTTCAATCGTCTTGTCGGGGTGGATCGGGCAGCGGCCGTTGGCTAATTCCGATTCAGTTTTCTCTAGCTCACAACCGACGCAATACTTTATTTGGTACTTGGCCTTATAGATATCGCCATTTTTTTGGCACCGGCGCCAAAATTCTTGTGCGGCCTCGATATGGAATTGGTCGGTAGTGCGAGTAAAATGAGTAACACTTAGATTAAGAAGGTTTTTTAGGCCTTGGTATTTCGTGACGTGCTTATCGCAGTACTCTTGAGGTGATTTTTTTTCTTGGGCGGCCTTGCGAAATACTTTTAAACCGTGTTCGTCAGTTCCCGTGTTGAAAATTACTTCTTCGCCAAGAAGGCGATGGTAGCGTGCGACCGTGTCTGCGCGAATTATTTCCATGGCAAAGCCAATATGCGGGTCGGCATTAACATAGGGCAACGTAGTCGTAATATAGAACTTCTTGGCCATGAGGCTATTATACTCTAAGCACGGGTTGAAGGCAAAAAACAGAGTTGTGGAGAAACATTTTTATAGATGGTAAAATAAGTGTAAATGGCAGAGAACAAGATTTTAAACCTTCACGATAATATTCAACGGTTTTATCCGTAAAAGAGGTATGAAGAACCCTAAGAAATACATGAGTCAGATTGGATTACCAAAAGATCTGGAGACAACGCCATCGAGGAAAATCTATATTGGATATAAGATGCGATGTGTTAAATGCAAAATGAGGTTTGGACTGGACCGCGAGTATGTTGGTGTCGTAACTTGCCCTTATTGCGGAGAATTAGTGGAACAACCCTAAAGAATATGAGCCCAAAACATTTAATCGCACAAGATATCCGAAACTTTTTTGCAAAGGTTTTGGAATTAAAACAAGCGGGAAATTATAAATATGCTGGATATACAGATGTTTGGCTAAAGAAACTTGGGCTTAGTAAAAATTATGCCAGGGAGTCTGCGGCGGCACGCACAACTAAATGTTTGCAACAATTCTTGAAAGATAAATATGGGAGTCGGGTAAACGTAGAGGCCCAAGTTGGCGAGAATATGAGCTTAAGATTTTCAGCAGAAGATGGACAGAACGGTGATTCAGGGGCAAAGAATACAGAAATTGATTTTAAGAAATTCCAGGCTTTCGACATTCTCGATTTGGAAACAAATACTGCCTTTGAAATTAGTTTATCCGATGCGTTTGCTGAATTCTTCAAGGATTTGCTGAAATCGTTGTTGGATTCTAGAGTAAAGACCCTTTATTTCTGTGCCCGCAATCACAAATATCTTGGAAGTAAAAAGAGCGGTTTCATTAAGGTGAGGGACTCGTCTATGGTTCATCAGTATATTGCGCTGGCGAAACTATATAAGCTTGATGTCGTTTTGTTTGATCTCTTTCCGCAATGTAACGGATAGGGGAGGTCAGAAGCAACTGGCTATCCTGATATTGAAATAACTGATAAACATGGTCGGACAGCTTACCTCGAGTGTAAAACTTATAATCTTCGGAACATTGACACAACCCAAAGAGCGTTTTATTTTTCGCCTTCGGAAGATTTCAAAGTAGCCAAGGACGCGCTTCATTTAATGTTGAGTTTTCAAATAGAAAAACAACAGAGAGAGGGGATAACGGCGTATATACCGAGGCACTGGAGACTTTATACTCTTGAAAGTCTCTATGTAGATATTAAACATGAGTTTAACCAGAGTAACAGGAAACTTTATGGATCCAAGTCTGATCCTAGAGCATTGTTGGCCGAGGGGTCACTTTAGAACGGAATCTATTATTTTTTCTTAAAAATTCTTTCGATTTTTTGGGCCCAGGCGGAGGCCCATCTTTCCGCCTCAATTTTTTTTAAGGCGAGGGCGAAGCCGGCCGACTTTTTCAGGTTCTGCTCGATACCGGCGATGGTGGCACTGGAAAGACCCAAGATTTCTTTGATCTTTTGGTAAGTCGTT
>VGLL01000039.1 GCA_016866735.1 Candidatus Shapirobacteria bacterium | reverse complement strand
CTTTTCCGCGCCGCTTCTACCGCTGAAGAGGTGACTCCTAAAAAGATAAAAAGGACGGCTAAAAATAAGAGAATCTTTTTCATTATTGCTTCCTTTGATATATGGTATACTAAAGCCCATGGAAAAGAAATGGGTCATTTTAGTTGCAGTCTCGGTGGCGGTAATAGTTTTCGCGGCCGGCCTGTTTGTCATGTCAAGGGAAAAAAGTGAAGAGAGAATCGTCAGTCCGGTTAGCCAGGGAGATCAGACTTCCCCAAAACAAAGCCCAACCCCACCGGAAGGAAGTTTAACTTCCTGGCAGGACCCGGCCGGCTTTTCTTTCTCCTATCCCGAGGGTTTGAGTCTTGATGTTCATCCGGAAGATAACCAGAATTATAGCCACTTAACTTTCACGGCGAAGAATCAACCAGGCGAGATTTTTATTCTAGTGAGCGAAACTAGCCTTAAAACCGCGGCGCAGTGGCAAAAGCAAGATAAGGAGGCAAAGACAGGCCAGGTTTTGGATACCACCCTTGGCGGCACAGAAGCGAAAAAAGTGCTTATTAGTGGTACAGAACCAAAATTGATAACTGCTGTTGTCGACCAAGGAGCCCTTTTTGTTTTGGCCTTAAGAGGCGAATCGGCAGTCCTGTCTAAAGCCTACGAAAAGATCTTAGCCACTTTTGCCTTTGAAGAGCTTCCTTCCGAATCGGGTGGAGGAGCTCCCGCGGGCGGCGGGGACGTAGTGGAAGAGGAAGCGGTAGAGTAATTCTTCGGGTTTAGCGAAAGCCCCAGAATAAGAGCAAATAAGAGCTGGTTTTGCTGCAAAGTCAGCCAGTAATGGTCAAAAAGGCCGGTAAGTAGAATAGCAGTTACGCTTAGAAGTATATAGTATTTAGTATATAGCATAGAGGGAGCTTTTGGGGCCCCTCTCCTCCCCCCCCTAAATACTAAATACCACATACTAAATACAGAACGCTTGTAAATTATCACCAAGATCGCCAAGAAAATTCCTAGCCCCACCAGACCAGTTTCGGCTGTTACGAGCAGGAATATATTGTGCACTGGCTGAAGCCAAAACACCTGGCCTTCCTGGGGAAAATTGATAAGCGTCAAAATGAAGTGGCCGAGGCCAACGCCCACAAGGGGAGAGGACTTGATCATAAAAAGAGCGGCCTCGGATAATTGCCAGCGTTTGGCAAAACTATAAGGATCGCTGCCAATAAATAAATAAGCAAATATTACAAATAGAAAAATCAATAAACAAATAAGCAAATAAAAGAATGGCCTAAACTTTGGCCGTTTTTTGAGTAAGAAGACAAAGAGAATGATTATCCCCGTGGCCCAAGCGGAGCGGGAAAAAGTTAAAAGAAAAGCGACTGATATAAGCGGATAAAAAACGGATCTGAACAGATAGGGGAAAATTTGAAATTTTAAATTTGAAATTTTGGCAAGGATGAGGATGACCAGAAGATATCCGGCAAGGGCATTGGGGTGGGGGAAAGTGGCATAAGGACGGAGGAAAAGCTGTCCGTTAAGAATGGCCTGGGCGATTCCTGGCGTGTTTTGGTTAAAAGTCCGTTCTCCCAGCCACCAGAAAATGCCTCCCAGGGAAACTTGCCTGGCGAATTGGGCAACTGCCAGGAATGATTCGAAGACGGCGCCGACGGCAAGAAGGAAAAAAATTTTTCCTAGGTCGGCCCTGCTTCTGGTTGTTTTAGCCACGTAGAATGCCAATAAGATTAGTTCGACCAATTTGACCAGTTTATAAAGCCAGAGCTGGGGAAAAGCTACCTGGCGGTAAGCAACGTAGCCATATAGCAATGTAGCAATATAGAAAATAACGAAGAGAGGTTTTTTGAGCGTGTTTTTCCAATTAGTCCACTTAGACAAATGAGACCAATTTCCCGCGATCCAAGACACGAGAGTCAGCCCAAGCAGAATGTCCGAAAGATAAAGAGTGGGGGAGAGATAATCGATCTTTAAGCCCCAGATGTAACTCCAGGCGGGCCAGAAGTGTTTGCCCAGTTGTGTAGGAAGAGCGAGCAGGAAAAGATAGAAAAACAAACGATGCGCTGCCACTAGGTTAGAGTATAGCAGATTGGAAAAGTGGTGCTGGAGGTAGGATTCGCGCCTACGTAGGCCTTTCGGCCGCCGGTTTTACAGACCGGTGCAATTGACTGCTCTGCCACCCCAGCAATTCTTAGTTGATTTTAGCATAGAAAAGACCTAAGATACAAGGAATGGCGACTCTAAAAGACCAGCTTAAAGCTGATTTAAATGCGGCGCTCAAAGCGCATGAGGGGATTCGCGTCTCGACATTGCGCTTTCTCTTTGCTTCTTTGCACAACTTGGAAATTGCCAGGCAAAAAGAGTTAGAGGAAGAAGAAGTCATTGCCGCGATTCAAAAGCAGGCGAAAGATCACGAAGAATCGATTGCCGCTTTTAAACAGGGCAACCGCCAGGATTTGGTTGATAAAGAAGAAAAAGAATTAGCGATTTTGCGCTCGTATCTGCCCGCCCAGCTTTCTGCGGATGAGCTTGGGGAAATCATTGACCAGGTGATTAAAGAAGGCGGCTTCACCGGCCCCGCTGATTTTGGCAAAGTAATGGGGCAAGTGATGGACAAAGTCAGAGGTCGGGCCTCGGGAGATGCCGTCGCCGCCATCGTTAAGGATAAATTAAAAGCGTGAGCCGGAGGAGGGATTCGAACCCACGGCTTGCTGTTTACAAAACAGCTACTCTACCACTGAGTTACTCCGGCAAATAGCACCTCAATTATAGCATTCAGTAGGGAAAATTGTTGGAAAAAGGCCCCGCCGGGCGGCTTGGCGTTAGAAGTTTTCCCCAAAGAGCCAAAATTGGGAAAGGCTGCCCCAAACCTCAAAGGGTTTGGGGACTCACCTTGACCTAAAGTAAAACTTTCGCTCACCCTAGGGAGCCCCTTTGGGAATGAACTGTCGAGGAAATCCTTCTAATCCAAGTTCAATTCCGACAGGACCAATTCTAAAGTTAGCAAATTCTACAGCCTCTGTCAATATATCAAAACATATCTAAATAACGCTTCGATAACGCAATTTTTATGGCCGTTCGGCCGCTAAGGTGAGAGAAAAGCGCTTATTCTGGCCTCACTAAATGAAGATCGGCTTCCAAATCCTGATAAGGAATACATACCTCTAGGAATAGCCGATCTTCAATTTCCCTAAAAATTGGTTATCTTCGCTATTGGTCGGGGTTTTGCTCGCGCTATAAATCAAATCAAGCCCGAACCCCCGGGGAGGAAGAGGCGGAGAATGAGGTTGATGACGGGGAAAACAAGGGCATAGACAGGCGAAGTTCCCATCACCGGCAGAAGCAAGAAAATGAGGATAATTAAGCCGTATTGGGAAAGGATCCGGTCCCATTCTTCGGCCAGTTCGGAAGGCAAGATGCCGACAAGGATCTTGCCGCCATCAAGGGGGTGAAAGGGAAGAAGGTTAAAAATGCCGAGGGCAACATTGAGCACAATAATTGGCTCAAAGATTACCGCCAAGAAGGCCTTAAGCGGGAGGGGACCGAAAAAGAGGCCGATTCTTAAAATTAAAGAGAGAATGAGGGCAAAGATGAGATTTGTCCCCGGCCCGGCAAGGGAAATCAGAGCGGCATCGCGGCGGGGATTGCGGAGGTTGAAAGAATCAATCGGCACCGGTTTGCCCCAGCCAAAGCGGAAGAGAAGCAGCATCAGTGTCCCCAAGGGATCGAGGTGGGCGAGGGGATTAAGGGTTTTTCTTCCCTTAAGCCTGGCCGTTGGATCGCCGAGGCGGTCGGCAGCGGCGGCGTGCGCGTATTCGTGAATGGTGATGGCCACGACCAGGGCCGCCAGGTAAATGACTAACCGGAGTGGACTTAAAAATAGATCACTTAACATCTTGACAGATTTATGATAAAGTATACTACATGTCTTTTCGCTGTCAAATATGCGGCAAAGGAAAGGTGGTCGGACGCACCGGTCGGCACAAGCCGGGAGTGGCGGGCGGCCAGTGGAAAAAAAGAGCGCCAAAAACCGTGAAGGTTTTCAAACCCAATTTGCAGTGGGCGACGATTGGTGGTAAAAGGATGAAGCTCTGTGCTAAGTGCCTGAAGAAAATTAAAACGCAAAGCGCAAGGCGCGAAACTAAGAAAGATACGCCTCTTTAAATTGCTTCCAGGAGACCGGGTTTTTGTTCTCTAATTGAACCTCATCTAATGTGAGTTTTAAATGTTTCGCTGTTCCATGTTCCATGTTGGCTGATGTCGTCTCAAGGTGGGCTTTAAGAAGTTTCAACCTCCTATTTAATTTTTCATTTTTAATTTTTAATTCTACATTGGTATAGGCTCCCGGCCAGGGAGAAAAAGCCCGGATTTTTCTTTCGATTTCTAGCGCCTTCACGCTGCCCTTGTTGATGGCTTCTTCCAGATCTTGGTTAGAAACGAACGCGTCTTCTTTCTTGATCTTTTGGCAGTAAGAGATACCGGTTTTCTCCTGCGGTCGAGGCTTGAGTTCGCCGCTAAGATATTTTTCCAAGACCAGAGGCAAAATAGCGGCTGTTTTTTCAAAGAGAGACCGATAGAGCAAGCCGGTCGTTTCGTGACCGGCAAGAGGAATGCTTTCCTGATAGACAATATCGCCGGTGTCAAAGCCTTCGCTAATGACAACAAAGGAAATGCCAGCCTCCAGGTCGCCATTCAGAAGCGTTTGCTGAACGGGCGAAGGGCCGCGGTATTTTGGCAGTTTGGAGAAGTGAATATTTAAGGCTTGATATTTGGGCAAGGTAAAGATATTTTTTGGGATCTTTAAGCCATAGTCGGCAACTAAGAAAAGATCGGCCCCTAATTTTTGAAGCCATTCTTTTTCGCTTGGGCCTAACTTCTCTGGCCGAAGTAGGGGAATATTTTTGCTTAAGGCGAAAAGGGAAACAGGATTAGGAGTGAGGATATTTTTTCTGCCGACTGGTCGATCTGGTTGGGAAACGATTCCCGCCAATTGGCCAGTTTCAAAAAGAGACCCCGGGATGGTTAAGCAGTAGGACGAGGCGCCAAAGAAAACGATTTTAGTCATACCGGAACCATTTTTTCGCGGCCGTCTGCCTCTTTTACCAATCTGAACAATCTGCCGTTTTGCTCTTGCAGCCGGTCGATAAACAGAATGCCGTCCAGATGGTCAATTTCGTGCTGGATGACCGGGGCCGTAAACCCCCGAAATCTTCTTACCATTTTGACTCCGGCCGGGGTTTGGTAACCGACTTTAATAATCGAAGACCGCCTGACTTTGCCCCAGAAGCCGGGAACGGAAAGACAGCCCTCAAGAAAATGTTTGTCGCCGCCCAGCCCCAAGGTCGTTCTTTTCGACCGCCAGATAATTTCCGGATTGACAAGGGCCAGATAGCGGCGGCTCTTGGGCGAGTAAATGGCAATTACCCTTAATGACTGGCCGACTTGGGGGGCAGACAGGCCGACGCCCCAGGGCCGCCCTTTGTTCCCTTTCTGCAGGAAGAGAACCAATTCGTCGGCGAATTTTTTCGTTTCCCCATCAATTTCCGCGACCGGCTTGGCCTTCTGGCGCAAGATTGGTTCAGGCAAAGCTAAAATCCTAAACATCACGAGCTTATTATACGGGGACCAAGATATCTTGACAAGCGCGAGTTCAAAAGTTTGAAAGTAGGTTCAAAAGGAGACCCCCTTTGAGGCTAAATTATACGGTTAAGGAAAAACGAGCTAACAATTCGGGGTTGTGAACTTGGTAATAGGATGTTCCCTCGCCACTTTCCACTTTTTCTAAAGCCTCCACAAACGTTAGCATGTTGAGCGTGGCCAAGATTATTTCGCTTACTTCTTTGTGTCTTTTGAGAGGATCTTTGCCGCTACCGTTGTAACCGAGCTTGCGCATAAGAAGTGCAGGGACAATTAAGCGCCCGCCCATTCCCTCGGCGCGAAGCATGCAATGATCGGCATAGATTACCGTAGCAACCAAAATAGCGTCTATGTCTCCGGGCGGTACCCGGGAGAGAGCGTCCAAACACTCGCGAGCTCTGGCCGCGGCACGCCCCACTGCGCCTAGTAGTTGTCGTATTGAGCGGTTTCGTTCCGGTTCTCTCTCGCACATATACCGCCGAAAGTATATCACATTTATACAGAGAAGCTTATTTTGCCTTTTCCTCGTGCCGTTCGACGGTGAAGACTTCCAAACTTACTTTTTCACCAGGGGAGATACCGCCCTTGCGGCAGCAGATTTGGAATTGCTCCTCGGCGCTTTCCACCCCGGGAATATCGGGCAAAAGTAAGCCTTTTCGGCCGTCATCAGTAGAGACGATTAAGCCATATTTTTTGGGATCCAGAGACGAGAGTTCGCTTGCCTCAAGCGGAGTCGAAGGGGAGAGAATATCAACAGAATAGACGAGGCTATCAAGTTCTTCTTTAGAAACCGGCGGGAAGCGAGGATCGCTGGTGGCTGAAGAAATGGCATTTTGCATTATTTCTTCAGCTATATTCGATCTTATTGGCAGAAAGGTGCCGATACAACCTCTTAAAGAACCATCATTTAAATGCAAAGAGACAAATACTCCAGCTCTTTTCTCAAACATTTCTTTGGGCAGGTTTTTAGGAAGGCTCGCGGCTTTTCCTGTCTTAATATAGGTTTCAATTACCTCTTTAGCAAGTCGGATGTAGGGATCCATTATCTCATGATAGCATATCGCCGATCTGTTAAAATTGATCCTATGAGATGGATTCGTCGGCTGCTGGCAGTTTCGTTTTTGCTTTTAGTTTTATTTTTCGTTTTTAGTAAAAGTCTAAATGAGCCGCAGAAAAACGAGTTTTTAAGTCCCACGCCAACGCCTACAGCCACCCCCCTTTCTTCTTTTAGCTTTGCCATTATCTCCGATATCCATTCGGATTACCAAAGCCTGCAAAAATCGCTAAACAAAATTCGCGCTGATGGCGCAGAATTTATCATCGTGGCTGGCGACCTAACGACCGTGGGAAATAAAAAAGAGCTAGCTAGGGTAAAAGATATTTTGGAGCGAAGCGGCCTGGATTACTATGTTATTCCCGGCAATCATGATTTGTGGTCAACAAAGAGCGGAGAAGATCCTTTTCGAGAAGTTTTTGGCCAAGACTATCAGTCTTTTCAAAAAGGGCAGATTAAATTTATTCTCGTTAATAATGGAGATGGCTTAGTGGGGGTTGACGAAGCGCAAGAGAAGTGGCTTAAAAGGGAGTTAGTCGATTGTCCCAAACTTTATTGCCTTGTTTTTGCCCACATGCCCTTAAATCACTCGCTTCTAGCTCATGTTATGGGGGAGGATAATTCCAGGGTTGCTAGTCAGGCGGCTCGCTTGGTAAAAGAATTGGTTGGGGCGAAAGTCAGAGAGCTTTTTGCCGGCCACATTCACTATCTTTCTTCCTACGAACTGGATGGTCTAAAAACAACTACCGACGGCGCGATTTATACCGATAAAGGCAACCAGCCCGCCCGCTTTTTGGAAGTTTCCGTTTCTCTCCCCGAGGTGAAACTGGAGAAAAAGAGAGTTTGGGTGGAGTAGCCTCAAAAGGAGTCTCCTTTTGAGGCTGGAGGAGAATTTATGGAAAGATTATTTCTGATCTGGTTTTCCCGTCCGGCGGGGAAGTAAGCCGCTTTTAAATTTGCCGGTTTTAATTCAGGTAAGGACACAAAATCCTGCTGTAGCAGAATTTTGCGTCCGTGGTTTTCCGTTTTCATGATAGAATTTAAGTGTGAGATTGGCATTTTATAGCGATATACTCGGGGCGAATAAAGAATTTGATAGGGCGGTTTATGAACTGATTGGCAAGAAAAAGCCGAAAATAGGTTATATTTCTTCGGAAACCGATAAGGAGAGAAAGTACTTTAAAGATGTAAAGGACCATTATCAGCAGTACGGTTTCTCGGAATTCTTGTATTTTGATTTGGACAAAGAATATCGTCCCAAAATAAAAGAGGCTCTTGCTACTTGCGATGCCATTCATCTCTCGGGAGGCAACACCTACCATTTTCTTTATCATATTAAGAGGCGGGAGTTTTCTTCGTTTCTAAGGGAGTATGCCCGAAAGAAAGGTGTCTTAATCGGCATCAGCGCCGGCGCGATTATCATGGCGCCGACGATTGCCATCACGACTCTCTTTAAAGGTGAGCCGGAAGATAGAAATAGGTTGGGGCTAAAGGATTTCTCGGCCTTGAACCTGGTTAATTTCGAGTTCTTTCCTCATTTCGGTGCGCAAGGGAGGGAAGAGAAAATAAGAGCCTATTCCCAAAGGTGCCCACGCTTGATTTACGCCTGTAAAGATGGCACAGGAATCATTATCAACGGCAAAAAGACCACCTTTTTTGGAGATGTTAAGTGTTTCCGAAGGGGAAGACTGGTTGGCATTATTCGTGCCTAAATTTATCACAAAATCTGGACATGGCCAAAGAATGTGATGATTTTATAAGGCCGAACGCGGCCATCCCAGCGCGCCCATGCCCCAAAAGCCCTGCGGGCCCTAAGCTTTCTTAATTTTAAAATTTGCCACTAGATAGCCGACGCCGAAGGGGCCTTCGTATGAGAGGACCTCAGAACTCCACTTGATTTTCAATTCTTCCA
>VGLL01000038.1 GCA_016866735.1 Candidatus Shapirobacteria bacterium | reverse complement strand
CGGCATGGTCGCTTCCGCCGGCGATCCCTATACTGTTTTCTTGCCCCCGACAGAAAATAAACAGGCAAAGGAGGATCTCTCCGGTTCCTTCGAGGGGGTAGGAATTCAGCTCGGTTTTAAAGATTCGAAAGTAGCCGTTATTGCTCCTTTAGTGGGAAGTCCGGCAGAAAAAGCGGGAGTGAAAGCGGGAGACCTCATTTTGAAGATTGTTGACGAGAAAAAAGGGATTGATAAGGAAACAACGGGAATGGCCTTGCCCGAAGCTGTTTCTTTAATCCGCGGCGAAAAGAGCACTTCGGTTAAGTTGACCCTCGCCAGAGACGGCGCAGAAAAGCCATTTGAGGTGACAATTACGAGAGACGCGATCTTGGTGAAGAGTGTGGAGGTGCAATTTATTGATAATCCCCGAGGCAAAATTGCCCACTTAAAGCTTTTACGTTTTGGCGAGAGAACGAACGAGGAATGGGAAGAAGCGATAGAAGAAATTAATAATCAAAAAGCAAAAAGCAAAAATTTTAGAGGAGTTATTTTGGATTTGCGGAATAATCCGGGTGGATTTTTACAGGGGGCAGTTTATATCGCCAGTGAGTTTTTGGATGGGGGAGTGGTGACTTGGCAAGATAAAGGGAAGAGTGGCAAAGAGGACTATCGCGTTAACCGAAAAGGGAGGTTAACTAAAGAACCCCTGGTAATTTTGGTTAACGAGGGATCGGCGTCCGCCGCTGAGATTGTAGCTGGGGCTTTAGTCGAGCTGAGGAAAGTGAAGCTGGTGGGCCAGAAAACCTTTGGTAAGGGAACAATTCAGGAGGCGCAAGATTTGACTCGCGGAGCGGGCCTGCACTTGACCGTAGCCCGTTGGCTTCTGCCTTCCGGAAAATCAATTGACAAAGAAGGCCTGAAGCCTGATTTTGAAGTCAAACCGGACGAGAAAGACCTGCCCGCCGAAGCTTCAGCGAAGGCGGGTCAGACGAAAGACTTACAGCTAGAGAAAGCAATAGAAGTGCTTGCCAATCCTTAGGGTTAGAAATTCATTTAAATTTTGCCCCCTTAGCGAAGCTGGCTGACTATTTTTCTTACTCTTGGGGGAAATTTGCGGGCGAAAGACTGGAGGCGCTTTTTATCCAGACGGCTAAGATCAAGCTCGTTTAAAGAAATGGTATCCTTACCCAAAGAAACATAGTAAAGCAAATCAAGGAGGGCTTTTTCCGGATACGCCGATTGCTGAAAATATCCCCAGTAAAGATCAGGGCGAATTTGCCGGTAAACAATCTCGTTTCCGCTAATATAAGTTCTATGGCTTTTGCGCGAAGTGACCAGCTGGATTTGTCGCGGTATTTGGTTAATCACCCCGTTTCGGCTTAAAGTCGTTCTTAAGGATAAATAAGAAGGATAATAAATTTGACAGGCGATTTTTTCCGGCGAGATGTTTTTCCCATAGACGGCATATTTACCGCGGTTGATTTTTTGCAGAACCCCGCGCTTGACTAAGCGCCCTACTACCGTGCGCAAGCCTGTTTTTTTCACCGGCAGGATTTGCGCCAAGTCCTTGAGACTATACCAGTCTTTGACGTACTGCCTGATTTTGTCAATGATTTCTATGTCTCTCATAATTTTCCCGCCAAATAATTTTGCGGCCATTTTTTTAAATAATCCGGCAGCAATTGGCTTAAGGCGCCTTTAAACTTGCCGGGGTGCATTTTCATATGGGGAAAAGCGGGCTTTCGGTTCAATTTTTGCCCTACATACCAAAGGTCAAAATAATCCCGCGGCTCATCTCTGGTTTTAATCGCCAGCTGTTTTTCCTGATAAATTCTCTCCAGAGAATAGGTAAGCAAGAGCGGGGTGAAAGCCGTTAGGGGCGAGCGTCCTGCCTTTAGAGAATAGTCTCCTGATTTTAAAAAGTATTTCTTTTTGGAAATCTCTATTTTGATAGAAAAGGCCTGTTTTAATTCTGGCCGATTGATCGCCAAAAGAGCAAACAGGGTCCATCTTTTATTGTGGAAATCTTTGAGCTCTCCGCTAATTCTCTTGGCCGCCTTTTTCAAGCTATTTTTGAGCTCTTTTATTTTAATTTTGCCTTTTTGATTAAAATCTAAATCAACAGAAAAGCGGGGAGAGCCATAGACTAAACGTAAGGCTGTACCGCCCTTAAAGATTAAGTTCTCTGCGCTTGGGCTTTGGGCCAAAGTGTCAAGAATGATTACTTCCGCCTCCTCGCGCATAATTTCCACGGGTGATATCTGCAGCTCCTTTGACCAGTGATTTAGTTCGAGTGCATCCATATAACTTCCTCGTATGTTAACAAAATTGTATACAAATTGAGAATAGCACTTTTTTCCCGTTTTGTCAAGGAAGCGGTTTTTTGGCGAAGGGGGTGATTTTTAGCCAACCTTTTTGCTATTATTTACTGGTAATGGATAAAGGCGAAAGACTGAGATGGATTTTAGGGCAAGAACTTAAAGAAAATGAGCCGATGGGTCGGCATACGACTTTTGGGATTGGTGGACCGGCTGATTGGTTCTGGGAGGCGAAAACGGAAGAGGCGTTAATAAGGGTAATAAGGAAAATTAGGGAGGTAAAGGTACCGTATTTTATTTTGGGAAACGGCTCTAATCTTTTGGTAGGAGATAAAGGAGTAAGAGGATTGGTGATAAAAGTTCAAAGTTCAAAGTTCAAAGTTCAAAATGACAACTCAAAATTTAAAATTATCGCCGAAGCGGGGGTTTCTTTAAGTAAATTGATTACCAGTGCCGCCGAGCATTCACTTTCAGGTTTAGAATTTTTGGTGGGTATTCCGGGAACCCTGGGGGGAGCGATTCGGGGGAATGCGGGGACAAAAGATGAATGGATTGACAGGGCGGTTGAGACGGTAGAGATATTAGACGAACTCGGGGAAAGAAGAATATTAAACAGGCGAGACTGTAAATTTGGGTACCGTAACAGCCGATTTTCGAAGGCGAAAGAAATCATCTTGGGCGCCACTCTTTTGGTAAAACGGGAAGACAAGCTTTTTGTGCAAAGGAGAATTAAAGACTATTTGGCAAAGCGCAAGAATCAGCCAGCCGAGCCCTCTGCCGGCTCGATTTTTAAAAATCCCAAAGGGGATTTCGCCGGCAGATTAATTGAGGCCGCGGGCCTGAAAGGCTGCCAAATCGGCGGTGCGCAAATTTCCGAAAAACACGCCAATTTTATTGTTAATACCGGCGGTGCCAAGGCAGTGGATGTTCTGGCCTTAATTGATTTGGCGCAGAAAAAAGTAAAAGAAAAATTCGGCGTTGAGCTCGAAGAAGAAATTATTCGGGTAGGGGAGTTTTAGGACTTGACTAATTTACCGGCAAGATTTAAGCTAATTCTTGTGTTTCCGAGTGAATAATTTACTGGCTAATGAGTAGACTTAAGCGATTTTTAATGGGGACAAGCCTCGGGCTTATTGTCCTTGTTTCTGTCTTGGGCGGGGCGATTTCCGATCGGGCTTTTGGCTTTCGTGTTCTGGATAAATTCTTCCCTAAACAAGCAGTCTTACCAGGAGAGAGAATTGTCGAGAAGCAAATTCTGACCGAGGAGTCGGTGGTAACCGATGTGGTCGAGAAAGTTGGGCCCTCGGTGGTTACCGTGAGCATCAAAAAGACCCAAACTATTTTAAATCCATTTGAAGATTTCTGGGACCCCTTTGGCTTTTTCGGCTTCCGCCAGCCCCAGCAGCCACAACAACGGGAGCAGAAAATAGAACAGGATATCGGCAGCGGCTTTATCATTTCCAAAGATGGTCTGGTCGTGACCAATAAACATGTGGTCAATGACACAGAGGCTGCATACAAGGTCATCACGAAGGACAACAAAGAATATGAAGTGAAGAAAATTTATCGAGACCCAGTGAATGATATGGCAATCTTGAAGATTGACCCCTCGACAAACTCGGGGCAAGCCTTCCAGCCAGTAGAAATGGGGGATTCCTCTAAATTGAAAGTTGGCCAGTTTGTTATTGCCATCGGCACGGCTTTGGGAGAATTTAGGAATACGGTAACCACTGGAGTAATTTCTGGTCTGGGAAGAGGAATTACGGCAGGAACGGCTTTCGAGGGTTATGCCGAACATCTGGATAATGTGATCCAAACCGATGCGGCGATTAACCCGGGCAATTCCGGCGGGCCCCTTTTGAATTCAGCCGGACAGGTGATTGGAGTCAGTGTGGCGGTTGCTTCAGGGGCGCAAAACATCGGCTTTGCCCTGCCGATTAATATCGTTAAGGATTCAATTGAAAATTTTAACAAGACCGGGCAATTTTCTCGGCCATTTTTGGGTGTCCGCTACCGCATGATTTCGCAAGCCGAAGCGGTCTCTCGCGGCTGGGCGGAAGGCGCGGGAGTGGTGGAAGTAGTCAGTGGTTCGCCGGCAGATAAAGCAGGAATAAAAATTGGAGATATTCTGACTAAGTTTGACGGTACTCCTATTTTGGAGAAAGACGGTGGCCTGGCAGCGCTAATCGCGAAAAAGAAAATCGGCGACCAGCTAAAACTTACCGTCTGGCGTGAAGGTAAGGAAATGGAATTTGCCGTAACGCTGGAGGAGTTTAGCTAGTAGGCCAAATTCGAAATTCGAAGCACAAAATTCGAAACAATCTCTAATATCAAAATCCAAAATTCAAAACCAAAAAAGGAACTGTTTAGAATTTAAAAATTAGAATTTTGAATTTGTTTCGGATTTCGAATTTCGATATTCGGATTTCAACTTAGCTCTTGTAGTTTTTGGAGAATCGGCCCAAGGTTGCCATCTATTACCGCGTCTAAATTGCCCCAGGATTTATTTATTCTATGATCGGTAACTCGATCCTGTGGCCCGCCTAATTTTAGCATTCGCCTTTTCAGTATTATTCATACACGGCTCATGCTGCAATTTTAGGCGGACTCACAGAATCGCAAACTTTCTATTATTTTGTCCAATGCACCATCTATTATCGCGTCTAGGTTACCCCAAGATTTGTTGATTCTGTGGTCGGTGATGCGATTCTGTGGAAAATTATAAGTTCTGATTTTTTCGGCCCGTTTGCCCTGACCGATAACCGAGCGATAACCGGCAATCGTTGCCTCTTTCCTTAATTCTTCCTGCTCCCAAAGTTTTCCTCTTAAAATATTAAGAGCATCGGCGCGGTTTTGCTCCTGAAACCTTTGGGCTTGGGCGGTGACAACCAGTCCGCTTGGCTTGTGGCGAAGCCTTACTGCCGAGGAAACTTTTTGTACATTTTGACCTCCTTGGCTCGATGCTCGGTAAAATTCCCACTCGCATTCTTCCGGTCGAATGAGGATTTGATTAGCGGGAATTTCTGGCAAAACGGCAACCGTAGCGGTGGAGGTGTGTACTCTTCCTCGTCTTTCGGTTTGGGGAATTCTTTGGACGCGATGCACCCCAGCCTCAAATTTTAATAAATCAAAAGCGCCAGGTCCGCTAATTTTGATGACTCCCTCATCGATAAGAATCACTTTCCAATTGCGCCGATTGGCCAACCTGGTGTACATTCGCAGAAGGTCATTGGCCCAAATTTTGGCTTCTTCACCGCCAGTGCCGGGACGAATTTCGATAATAGCACAATTGTTCACGAATATAAACCAATTTAAAACTAATTTAAACTAATATTCGTTTGGATTCGTCTTCTATTCGTTTAAATTAGTGTTTCCTCTCGAACATCTCTTTCAAGCTTTTTGGTCTTTCCGCTTCTTTCCGCTCCTCTTCCAGTCTCTTGAGAAGCTTCTTCTGCTTTTTCTTGATAATCTGTCCGGGGGCGGCTTTTTGCCTTTGCGCCTCGAATTTTTCGACTCGGCCTAGGGTGTCAATGTATTTTGCCTCCCCAGTAAAAAAAGGATGACAGGCAGCACAGACTTCGACGTGAATTTCCTCCTTGGTTGAGCCAACGGTGAAAGTGTTGCCGCAGGCGCAAGTCACTTTGGCGTTTGGATAATAAGTCGGATGAATATTTTTCTTCATTATTTATCAATAATATCACGGGTTTTTCTAAAACTCAACTTTGGGTTGATCTCTGAGAGAATAACACCGATGGCGATAATGGCGGCGCCGAGGAGGAAAAGGGGAGTGATGGGCTCTTTGAGCCAGATTAAAGAGACAGGGGCGGCGAAAATTGGTTGGAGGTAGGCAAAAATAGTCGTCTCGGAGGCCTCGATTAAAGAGAGGCCATATTCGTAAAGCGTGTAGGCGATGACGGAAGAAAAAATTGACATATAGATAACACCAGGAAGGGAGCGGACATTAAGCAGAAATTGATGGTCATTAAGTAGTAATTGATTGTTGATTGTTAATTGCTCGTGGAGAAAAAGGGGAAAGATGACGATGAGGCCAACGAAGAAGCAAAAGGCGGTGATGACGAAAGGATGGTGGCGATGAAAGTCTTCCTTAGAGAGAAGAGTGAAAGCCGTCCAAGAGAGGACAGAACCAAAGACGAGAAGATTTCCTGTAAGCGCACCTTTTAAAAACCCGCCCTCAAAGAGCGGCTGAGAAACGGTCACAAGACTACCAAAGATAGCCAACCCCAAGCCAATTTTTTCTAGTTTAGTAATTTTTTCTTTCAAAAAGATAGCTCCGCCAAGGGCAATAAAGATGGGGGCTGTCGCGGAAATGAGTACGCCGTCCATGGCCGTCGTTCTTTGGTAGCCGAGGAAGATTAAAGCTAAAGTTAAAGGCGTTCCCAGAAATCCTAAAAAAGATAATTTGGGCAAATCGGCCAGTTTGACGGGATGTTTTTTGATATAAATTAAAAAGACGGGCAGAAAGACAATCGAGGTAATCAAAAAACGCCAAAATAAGAAAGTGAAAGGAGGAAGGTAATCGAGGGTGTACTTGATAACAGGGCTAGCTACTCCCCAAATGGCGGAGACAATTAAAAGTAAGATGTAAGCCTTAAGTCTTTTATTCACGAATTTAAACGAATGCAAAACGAATTTAAACTAATAACTTTCTCTTAAATAAGTGTCAGGTAATATAATTCTTTTGTATTCTAACTTTTTCTTTTTGAAATTAGCAATAATGCCAAGGCGAATTTGGAAAGCGTTAAGATAACCAAGAACTTGATTGATGTATTTAGGGTGAAGATAATTTACGGACTTGATTTCCAAAGCAATTTTGTTATCGATGATAAAATCAACGGAGTAGTTGCCCAATCTTTTGTTATCATAACCGATTTCGACTTTGGATTCTCTTTTATGGGGAATCTTGCTTTCTTTTAGCTCCTGTTCGACAGCTCGCTGGTAGTATTTTTCCTGATAAGTAGGCCCTAATTTATTGTGAATTTTGAAAAGCATGCCGACTATTTGGTAGCTCAATTCCGGCTCGATTAATTTTGCCATCTATTCGTTTAGATTCGTTTCCAATTCGTTTAAATTAGTGGTTTTTACTTTTTTTTGCTCTCCCGTCCTCATGTTTTTAATTACCACTGTTTTTTCTGCCAATTCATTTGGTCCGATGATAACAACATAAGGAATTCCTTTTTTATCCGCGTATTTTAGTTGCTTGTCAAGCTTGGCTTCGGGGTCGGGATAAAGCTCGGTGTTTACTTCATTACGATAGCGTAATAGAGTCGCGACTTCAATTGATTTCTCCAGATAGTCAGGAGAGAAAACCGTCACCAGGGCTCTGGTATTGGTTTTTCCTAGGTTTGCCATTTTTCTGTCTTTGAGAATTTCACAGATACGCTCGATACCAAAGGAACCGCCGGTAGCCGGAATTTTCTTGCCCGCCCCTAAATATTTACCAATTGCATTATCATATCTTCCGCACCCGGCAATCGAGCCGACGTTTCCTTCGATTACCTCAAATTCCCAAACGGGGCCAGTATAGGAGGCAAGACCTCTGGCGATGGAGGGATCAAAACGATAAAGCCTGTCTGGGACATTGACAATTTTTAAATAATGAAAAACTTCTCTGAGTTCCCTTAACCCTTCTTGACCAATTTTTGTTTTGCCGATAGTTAGCATGAGATTATCAATGATTTGGTAGTTGTTCAGTTTTTCGTAACGTTTCGGGTCGATAATCTGCAAAATTTCTGTGGTTTTTTCGGAAGATATTCCCCGTTTGTTTATTAATTCCTCCTTAACCGCTTCGGTCCCAATCTTTTGCATTTTATCGAGGGACATACACAGACCATAGAATTTTTCTGGAGGGATATCCAAGTATTCGCGTAATCCATCGAGGAATTTTCGATTACTGATCCTTGCCACGAATTCTTTGAAGCCGAGCCTTTCTGTAATTTCTAGTCCCATTTGGATAAACTCTCCATCGGCAAGCATCGAGGCAGAACCGATAGTGTCGGCGTCTGCTTGGGTAAATTGACGATACCGGCCCTTTTGAGTATTCTCAGCTCGCCAGACGGGCTGAATTTGATAGCGCTTATAGGGAAAAGTGATTTTGTCTAAGTTGGCAGCCACTGCGCGGCACATGCCGATCATCACCTCGTATTTAAGCATGACATCACGGCCGCCTGGATCATTAAAGCGGTAATATTGTTTTTCGGCTTCTTCGCCACTCTGGCCTAAAATAAGTTCTGAATATTCTAGAGCCGGCGTTTCCAGGGGCTCATAGCCGTATTTTTCAAAAACTTGTTTGAAAATGTCGGTCACATATTCCCGAAGTTTAAC
>VGLL01000037.1 GCA_016866735.1 Candidatus Shapirobacteria bacterium | reverse complement strand
GAGATTGCGGAAAAACACCTCTTTTTTGAGGAGATTCTGCCCTTGGCGGTGGCCCTGGGAGTAGTGAAAAAACTGGCGGCTGACATGGCGGTTTTAGGGGTAGAGCCACCGGCTTATTTTACCGGTACGACCGCGGGCGCTTTCGCCTCTGACTTTAGCCGCTTCAGTAGCCGGACCAATAACGCGCTTCTTTCTTCGCCTGGCGGGAGTTGGTCGGGTCGCTCTTCCTGGTCGGGCGGATCGGGTTTTTCGGGCGGCGGTTCTTCCGGCGGCGGCTTCGGCGGCGGGGGAGGGGGGAGTTGGTAGGATGGTTAGCCAAGAAGCGGGAGAGGAAGAATTAGATAGGATTATTGCTTCCTGTGAGACGATTGATAAACTAGAGAATATCCTGAACAACTTAAAGCCTTACGAAAGACTATTAGGTGGTAATAGCGAGGTGCACCACGGATTGGAGCTAGGCTTCCCGGGCGGAACTGACGCTATCGCTGGTGTTGAGCCCGGCGGGGTTGGCAATCTAGGGTACCCAAGACTTATTGCTTGCGAAGTAGACAACGGGCCAATTCTCTTAGGGTCGGACGGAACTAGGATCCCACTGCAGGAAAACGAAGATGGAACTTGGTCTCTAACGATGGGCAGGGAGGAAAGTAACCAGCTTGTGTTTAACTCTAGCCTAAGGGGTATTTCTAGGCACCACGCTAAGATCTCTTATAGCAAGCAAAAGGGAGGCTTTTGGGTTACTGACATGAGTGGGGCAACACGGTACGGGCACGGAACATATTTTCGGCGAATCAGTTCCGGGGTAGCAAAAAGATGGCAGGAGTTAGCTTATCGGGCGCCGCCGAAGACATGCGACGTAGTTTGCAGGTTGCAGATGTAAGTTGGTAGTGGTATTGTTTAATTAATGAACGAAGACTTACCGCCTGCTGATGTTGCTCCTGCGCCCGAAGATGCGCCAGTGTACGCAAGTTTTGCGCGGCGCTTCTTTGCCAGCCTTCTTGACGGCGTAATCGTCAGCGTAGCCGGTTCCTTTGCCGGTGGCGCCCTGGGTATAATTATGGCCATACTGGGCATTCATTCAATTGACCCCGCTTTTGCCGCGCTGAATCTCTTTTTCCAGCTTATCTCGCTTTTGGTTTCCATTGGCTACTTTGTCTATTTTACCGGAAGTTCCGGGCAGACATTGGGCAAAATGGCCTTGGGGATTAAAGTGATCAAGATAGAAACCGGTGAGGCGCCGGGGTATATTTCGGCTTTTTTAAGAGAAGCAATAGGCAAGATCCTGTCCAGTATAATTTTTTGCTTGGGTTATTTTTGGATGATTTGGGACGAAAAGAAACAGACATGGCATGACAAGATTGCGGGGACGATAGTCGTAAGAATTTAAAATTTATAATTTACAATTTACAATTGCGGCGGGAGTTTGCCCGAATGCAGATAGATTATAGCCTGATCCTCTCCCGGTCTTTTGAGATTACTAAGCGTCATAAGTGGCTCTGGGTTTTTGGTTTGGTCTTAGTCACCTTCGGCGCCGGCGGAGGAGGAAACTGGTCTTCTTTCCGCTCCTTTGGGGAGACAAAAAAAGATTTTCCGCCGGAGATTCCCAAGGATACGGCGCACGTTTTAGGCCAGGCATCTTCTGCCCTTGGGGCCTGGTTGAGTAGTGTCCCTCCCTCAAAATGGTTTCTTTTCGGCACGAGCTTTTTCCTTTTAATCCTTTTTGTCCTGGCGGCGAGTTGGATCTTAAGAACTTGGGCCAAGGCGGCCTTGATCGCCGGGGTAGCTGAGGCCGGCGAGGGTGGCCAGCCAACTTTACTTTCTACTTCGCCAAAAGGGGCCGCCGCGCTTAAAAACTTAATTATTTACAGCCTGATCGTTTTTGGCATTACTCTTGCTCTTTTTTTGGTTATCGTTTCTTTCTTCGGCGCGACCTATTTGGCTTTAGGCGGCCAATTGAGAGTAGCTTGGGCAGTTTTGGGCACTCTAATCGGCGGACTGGCCCTGGTTTTAGCACTTGTTCTTTTGGCTTTCACCAATATTTATGCGGAAAGACTAATTGTTCTTAAGGGTTTTTTCCCTTGGCAGGCCTGGAAAAAAGGCCTGAGCCTAAGCCGCGATAGTTTTTTGCCAACCGTGGTGATGGCTATTATCAACTCGGCTGTCGGCTGTACCGTTGGTTGCTTAGGAACACTGGTTCTGGTCGCTATTTTTGCCATTCCCGCGATACTTTTAATCTACCCGCTTTTCCAGGGCGGTTTCCATTGGCCTGGTTTTCCCACGATTGTTTCCTTGTTTGCCCTCATTTTCTTATTTATTAACGCCGGGTATTTAATCCAGGCGTTATTGACGGTTTTTAGCTATTCCAATTGGAATCTATTTTTTCAGGAGGTCTGGAAAAAGGAGGAATGTGAAAAACAAAGCTAGTGTTGCCCTTCGGCTAATGGCCGGCCTGATTGATTTTCTGTTAATAGCGGGATTCTTTCTCTTTTTGGTCTGGCGCTTGGCTTCCGCCGGGACGATTCTTGATCTTCTTAATTCACTTTTGACGATACTTACTTTTCTCTTTTTAACCATCCTTGCACCTTTTATTAATAGTTATTTAATCTGCCGCCTTGGCGGGACGATCGGGAAACTCCTAACGGGAACAAGAATCGTTAATCCGGAAGGCAAAAAGGTCTCGTTCTGGCGGGCCTTTCTCCGCAATTACTTGGGCTACATGGTTTCGAGTATGCTCCTTTGGTTGGGCTTTATCTGGATTGCCATTGATAAAGAGCGCCGGGGCTGGCATGATTTGATGGCGGATACCTATGTGGTTGTAGTTAATAAAGCCGGAGCCGTAATCGGCATGCTCTCCCTTTTGATCTTGCTTTTAGCCAATATTTTCCTGGGATTTGAGATATTCCGGTCAATCTCGGGAAATGTTCCCTTCTACCAGAGCGTTATTAACGATATCAGCAAGGAGTTCCAACAAAGTTTGAATACGCCCCAACTCCTTTAGAAATTTTCCACCAGACTAAATATTGGCTCCTCTTGGCCCTTGACAGGGGCTAATTTTGCGTTTATAATGACCGCACAAGTAAAAACTTGGAGGATTTCCTAAGCGGAGTCAGCTAAAAAGAATGAGAAGCCAAAAAGCACTTAATCTTTACACTTTAGGTTGCCCTGTTTGTGGCACCTGAAGCTAAAGGCCTCTCATCTCTTTCCAAAAGCTGGCTCCGGAAGGAGCCTTTTTGTTTTAATCACGTGATTGCATATGATTAGGGCCTGAAGTTCGGCGGTAAGGGCGCCGCCAAAAATTCGTAAGGGCCCATGGCGCAACGGCTAGCGCGCCTCGTTTGCATCGAGGAGGTTAGGAGTTCAAATCTCCTTGGGTCCACCTGTTCGTCACTTCGTTCCTCAGGGCAAGCCCTTTGAGAAATAGAGGGCTTACCCTGAAGCCGCGAAGCGGCTGAAGGGCACTTTGAAAAGTGAAGAGAATTCCGATCTTTACAATGATGCACCGCATGGTGCGTCAAAGCCCTGTACCATACGGTACGGGGCAAGCCAAAATTAAGGCCAACAGAGGATGCCTTGGTGGCAAGAGCCGAGGAAGGACGCGAAACGACCGCGATATTCGTCGGGAAGGCGTCGAGAGCCTGTGATCCGGCGGTTTCCGAATGGGGTAACCCCGCCCAGCCTAGCTGGGTGACCCTGTGCTGTTATGGTACGGGGAGGGAACTCTCTGAACTGAAACATCTTAGTAAGAGAAGGAAGAGAAATTCCCCAAGTAGCGGTGAGCGAAAAGGGAGGAGTCCAAACCCTGTAGTAGAGTGCGCAAGCGCTCTCACTTCAGGGGGTTGCGGGGTCTGTCATAATGAATGTTTGCGGTTAATAGAAGGTTTTGGAATAGACTGCCAAAGAGGGTGAAAGTCCCGTATATGAAAACCAAGAACATTTAGGCGGATACCCAAGTACCACGAGGGACGTACCTTGTGGGAATCTGTCCCGGCCACGGGATAAGACTAAATACTCTTACCAACCGATAGTGAACAAGTACCGTGAGGGAAAGGTGAAAAGAAGTCGTTAAAAACGACAGTGAAATAGAATCTGAAACTGTTGGCTAACAAGCAGGCAGAGCCCTGAGCTTGTCGAAGGGTGATGCCGTGCCTATTGAAGAATTAACCGGCGAGTTTTTGTGGTCGCGCTAGTCTAACCCCGCTGAGCGGGGGGAGGCGTAGGGAAACCGAGTCTGAATAAGGCGCTTAGCGCGTCGCAGAAGACCCGAAACCGGGCGAGCTATTCGTGGGCAGGGTGAATCCGCCGAAAGGCGTGAGGAGGCCCGAACCCGTTGCTGTTACAATAGCATGGGACGACCCGTGATTAGAGGTAATATGCCAAACGAGCCCGGATCTAGCTGGTTCTCCCCGAAATATATATTGGTATAGCGCTCGCTAAAATTTCCCGGGGGTAGAGCACTCAATGGTTCCGGTAGCGCAAGCTATCGGGATCAATGAAACTCCGAATACTGGGAAAATTTTGCGGGTAGTCAGACCGGTCGGGCTAAGCTGATCGGTCGAAAGGGAAACAGCCCAGACTTTCGGCTAAGGCCTCAAAGTTCAGGTTAAGTAAAAGGCAGTTGAACTCCAGAGACATCCAGGAGGTTGGCTTAGAAGCAGCCATCCTTTAAAGAAAGCGTAACAGCTCACTGGCAGATGGATGTTTGGCACCGAAAATTAAAGAGAATAAACCTGGCGCCGAAGCCAAAGATTTTTCGCTAGAGGACTTTGTATGGTAAGTTCAGTAGCCCCACTTCGCTCCTGAAGGAGCTTCGAGGGGCTGATCCTTCGCCAGATTGGCGAAAGACTTGCCATCCGAACCCTCTGGCGAAGGATGGTAGGGGAGCGATCCGACGACAGTGAAGCCCTTCCGTAAGGTCAGGGTGGAGTCCGTCGGATGTGAGAATGCCGGTATGAGTAGCGTAAGTTCCGTGAGAAACGGGACGGCCGAAAACCCAAGGTTTCCCTCGCAACGTTAATCGGCGAGGGGTTAGTCGCACCCTAAGGTGAGCCCCGAGTTTATCGAGGGGGTAGCCGAAGAGAGAGGCGTTGATATTCGCCTACCGGGTTAGAGTATTCTAAGGGGGTAACAGAACCCGATTAGCTTGAGCGTCAAGCTTTGAAATTGACGTCTAAGTCGCGAGATAGGGGTGATCAGAAAATCTATTACTTCGATTAATCGAGCGACAAATGAGAGTCCAAAGAGGCAACTCTGCGGGCAATTTAGCGATATTGAGTTCTTCAAAAAAGCCTCGTTAGGTCCTAAGTTTTACGAAGGAAAAAACTCTAATCTGACCGTACCGCAAACCGACACTGGTGGGTTGGTCGAGAAGACTAAGGTTATCGAGAGAAGGGACTTTAAGGAACTCGGCAAAAAAACTGGGCGTAAGTTAGCGAGATGCCCTCCCCGTTCAGTTTACATGAACGGGGTTCAACAAAAGTTGCTTGCCGACTGTTTAACTAAAACACAGGTCTCTGCAAAGCCGAAAGGCAAGGTATAGGGGCCGAAGCCTGCCCAGTGCCGGAAGGTCAAAACTGAGCGCGCAAGTGCTCGGACTAAGCCCCGGTGAACGGCAGCAGTAACTATAACTGTTCTAAGGTAGCGAAGTTCCTCGTCGGGTAAGTTCCGACCCGCATGAATGGCGTAACGAGCAAGCAACTGTCTTCGAAGTCTCACTCGGCGAAATTGAAATGGCTGTGAAGATGCGGCCTACTTGCACCAGGACAAAAAGACCCCGTGGAGCTTGACTGTAGCTAGATATTGAAATGAATCGGCGAACTGTTTAGCGTAGGAGGGAGGGGCGCACCATTTGGTGCATCCCACCGATGAAACACCTCTCTTTCGTTGCTTCAGATCTTACCCAATCCGCCTGGAGACGGCGGAGGGAATAGTGTCTGGTGGGCAGTTTGACTGGGGAAGTCGCTTGCTAAAGAGTAACGCGAGCGCACAAAGGTTGGCTAATCCCGGATGGAAATCGGGAGGTTAGAGCAAAGGCAAAAGCCAGCTTAACTGCGAGACCGACGGGTCGAGCAGATGCGAAAGCAGGTCTTAGTGATCCCCGATCCCGCTGTGGTGGCGGGACGGGCTTAACGGATAAAAGTTACCCCGGGGATAACAGGCTGATCGGGCCCGAAAGTCCATATCGACGGCCCGGTTTGGCACCTCGATGTCGGCTCATCGCATCCTCCCGCCGAAGTAGACGGGAAGGGTTGGACTGTTCGTCCATTAAAGCGGTACGCGAGCTGGGTTCAGAACGTTGCAAAACAGTTCGGACTCTATCCGGTGCAAGCGCAAGATTCTTGAGGGGAGCTGGCCACAGTACGAGAGGACCTGGCTGGGCGTTCCTCTGGTGTTCCAGTTGTCGCGTCAGCGGCAGCGCTGGGTAGCTATGAACGCAACCGATAACCGCTGAAAGCATATCAAGTGGGAAGCGGGCCCCAAGATTAGGAATCGTTATAGACTTCCGGAAGATTACCGGATCGACCCTTCAGCAAGTTCAGGGTCTCCTGAACAGAGTTGAAGGAGATAGGCCAGCGGTGTAAGCTTCGCAAGGAGTTTAGCCTACTGGTACTAATCAGTCGAATTTGGTTTTTGTAAGGATCGGCTTATTCTCTTCACGTTTCAGAGTGCTTCCCGGTCGTTTGAGCGCCGTCGCACTACCTCTTCCCATTCCGAACAGAGTCGTAAAAGGCGGCAGCGGAGACGATAGTTCCTAAGCTGAGCTTGGGGGCGAAAATATCTCACGGCCGGGATTTTTTCTGGGTTAAATCCGGTACAAATCGCCAATTTTCAAATCTAAAGCCACTTAGCGGTCGTGCGTTTGCAACAATGAGAGATTGGGCCATCGCATCTCTTGCGAGTTGCGTTTCTTCCTGCTCTGAAAGAATATAGTCGCCAACGGTCATTTTTGCTAGTTCTTCCTGGTGCTGATCTAACCAGGCCCGTTTTTTTCTACGCGGTCCGTGCGTAACTCATTATTTCTCTTTATAAAATCTCCGGCTTGCGATTGCTCCCCGCAATATTCAAGTTCATAAAACCCGCCCACTCTTCCAGAATCTGTCGCTGCGATTAATGAATATTTCAACCTTCCATTTCCTTCGACGGCTGCTAAAAGCCCGTTAACATCTGTTATTGTTGGTGATACATTTCCACAATTGTGATTATGCACATAGGCAACAGCATTAGTCCCCGAAAAAGGTTCCGAGACAAAGGCACCTTCCCGCATAAATAAAGACGCCAGTTCGCCAGCAAGAGGTTTTAACGGCTGGAGCGGTATGCCGGGGGTGAATAACCACCCGAATTCCCTAGTCGCAATAGTACCGCGATCATCGGGGGTATTATTAATGTCCGTTGCTATTGCGCTTAAGTCCTCCGCGCTGATATCCGCTTGCTCACGGGATGGCCGGTATTCTAATTGAGTAATATTATTCATAATTTAGGAAAACCCGCTCAATTATTTAATAAGATTAGGCTAAATAGATCTGCGCAACTAATCTGTTGCATAATTTTAGCAAATCTTGGGGTCGCGCAAAAGAGGGCCTCTTTAGCTTGGTTTGTTCCGTTTTCCGCAAGTTTGGACCGTAGTCATAAATTACCAATATGACCATTTACACCTTAGAGGTGGATGACCCTTTACACCTGGGGAGTTTTAAAGCCCTGAAGCTTTTACTTGTACCCGATCGGCTTTGCTTTCAAAACAAGGCCGAGAGAGATACGGCGGTTTGTAGGGCTGGTTGTGTAAATGCTCTAATAGTCCCTAGTATTGGAGTAAATCTACTTTATTTAGTCACGAATTTGCTGGGATTTTTCACGCTCTCGCAACCAACTCAATAGACAAAAGAATCCGCACCTCATATAATATTTTTAGGAAAAAGATTGCCTATGAAAGTAAAAATACGCAGATCCTCACCAGATGATGTGTATGGAATTCGTGAGGTCCAGCGCGAAACATGGCTGGCCACATACCCCGACAGCGAAGAGGGGATTACTGTCGAAGAAATAAAAGCGAAGTTTAATATTGACAGTACGCCAGAAGGCAAAAAGAAGATGGAAGAAAGAAAAAAAAGATATGGGGATAGAAATGCTGGCATATGGGTGGCAGAAAATGAAGATGAGATTATTGGCTTCTGTATGGCTAGAAGAGAAGGGGAAAATAATCGGGTTGGGGCAATATATGTTTTGCCCTGTTATCAAGGAAGGGGCTTCGGTCGGCTTTTGATTGAAAGAGCTTTCGATTGGCTTGGGAATAAGAAGAATATATTGGTAAATGTGGCAAGATATAACCAAAAAGCAATTGATTTTTATAAGAAGTTTGGCTTTGTGGAAACGGGAAAATCAGGTACCTTTGACGATGCTGCGAAGCTACCCTCTGGAAAATTTATTCCTGAAATTGAATTGGTTAAAGCTTCATCGGTGAAATAATAATTCCGGAACTTGTCCGTTAGGCGGAGAAAACTATTTTAGCGCTCGGTTATTTATACCCAATCGGCTTTGCTTTCAAAACAAGGCCGAGAGAGATGCGGCGGTTGGGCCGGTCAACGGTTTCGACAAAACAGGAGATTTCTGTGCCCACATCAATTTTTTCTGTTGGCGGAATTTTGGAGATGTGCAAGAGCCCCT
>VGLL01000036.1 GCA_016866735.1 Candidatus Shapirobacteria bacterium | reverse complement strand
GCGCCTCCTTTATCAACGGCAATCGGCGCGCCCTGGTTAAGTCAACCAAGGCGGCATTATGGCAAAAGGGGCAATGGAAATTGCATCCTGGGACAAAAATCACACTGGCAATTTTCCCCGGCCATTCAATCAGGGAAGTCCGTAGGTAACCAACGATTTTCATATTGCCTCTTGACAAAAAGGTCGCAAATCTGTTGTATAATATAATTAAACGTTCCCCCCTCCCGATAAGAGCCCCTGGGCTCTTCCGAAAGGATAGCTAGGGGGGTCATTTTTTGAAAGGGTAATAGATCTTCGTCCCCTTACCAAAAATCGGAAACTCTGACTTTATAAATTGCTTTACCAAATTGTAAGATCTTTTGTCCAAAGATTCCCACTTTCTATAAATTGCCCAGCCAAAATAATCTACCGCTTGACTGCAAAAATCAAATTTTGAATCATGGAAATATAACGAATAAGGCTTAGAGGCAAAACTTTTTATAAGTGCCTTAAAGGTTTGTTTAAGAATTCCCCTTTTCTTTTTATCGAATAAACTGCTAAAAACCAATACGACATGATCGTAGTTTTTCCAAACGGCCCTATTGAAAGTGTATTTTACCAGCGCTTCCCCCATCCTTTCGTATAGCTCGATATATTGCCCATGAAATTTAGGATTAGCCTTGTTCTTTTGGGCAATTACCGCATCAATTCTTAAATCTCCTTTTCCCTTTATAATCGTTGAAAACACCGCATCTCTAACAAGTTGTGCGTCTTCTGCCGCATGGAAATAACCATTTTCTTCAAGGGCACTGCCGCAGGCATAATTAGGCAAAAGCTGATACCGCAAATCTAAAAGAGAAGAGGCTATAGAGAAAGGATTAAGCGTACTTAATGCCGTTAAAATAAAATATTTTGTTCCACTCGGACTAAAATCAAAATTCCCCGATTCATCTATAAAAAGAAATAAGGTCTTATTCATGATTTTGTTAACAGCTCATTTTCTAACACTGGATAGATTTGATCTATCCGCGATTGAATTTTTATTGTTTGTTTTAGGGCTTCAATCACTTTAATGTAATGGTTAATTTCTTCGCTAGAAAGAGACTTGCCTTTTCTATCTTTTAGCCACTTATAGAGCACTTGATAGCCGCCGATGAAGTAACTCCATAATTCTGGCGAAACATTGGTAAAGTATTGATTTTTATTGATATAAAGTTTTTCTTCTTTTTCGTTGTAGCGAGGGTTTTCAGTTTCAGCACCATTCTTACTCTCAAACCTCGAGGAAGTTTTGTTCAGAAGCGGACTTTCAAGTAAATGAAGTCTTCCCAGCTCTTTTCCTAATTCTAAAACATGCTTAAATAGTTTATAGTCGCTGGTAAAAGGAATTTTAGGAAAATCAATCTTTAAAAACTCCTCATACTTTTTGCGATAGAGGTTAGAATATAAAACCGCATAAATGTAATAAAATATTTCTTCTGATGATATTGTCATCTCATATGTTGAAGACAATAATTTAATGAAGTCTTGCTTAATATTTGAGGTTCTCTCTGAACTTGCTTGAGAATTATCCAGAAGATTTTGCTGAGACCTATCTTTTTTGTCTACTCCATATAACCAAAGCGGAAAAACATATATCCCTCCTCTATAAAACATATTTAGGTCTATCACGTTTTTTGTAATAAATGCTAAGTCCCAAATTAAACCGGGCCTATTAACTTGCCCTGCTCTACCTAGTACTAAACCTGTATTTTGGTAAGACATATGTCTCATAGACTGATATCTAGCTCTTTGAAGAATCTTGTCATTGAAAATAGTAACCCTGATATCAAAAGGTCTATAGTCGTAATCAACAATTTGCTCGGATAATTGATCCTTTTTTTTATCTATTTCTTTTATCCATTTTTCAGTTGTTTCTTCGTCTATTTTTTGGGATAAGGTTATTTTAAATAAAGCCTTATCGCTATAATCAAGTCTTGATAGTAATTGAGGTTTTGACGAATCAACAAGCAAATCATCTTTCCCTGTTTTTACACCATAGGAATTTTTATAAAAAATATTTGCTACCTTAAAGAACTTAGAATACTTACTTTCTTCTCCGAAATCTCTTTTTACCAAAAACCAATAGGGAGCTTTGGGAGTTAATTCTTGCCAACTGGTGTCTTTGACATTGTGGGATTCTAAAAACTGATATTTTGTTTCTCTTGGGCCAATAAGTTCTGCATATCTAATTTGTTTATTAGCTGGCTTTTCGGGTTTTACAAATAGACTGATAGCAACTCCTTGCCTGATATCAAAAACATTTTCGTCATTTTTGCCATCTTTTGTTTTTTGCGGTCTTTTGGCATCTCCATGAAGGTTGAGAATATAAATTAAATCAAAATCTTCTAAGAGTTTTTGCCGCATATCCCGATGGATCAAGCCATCAAGATATGAGTTGTTAGTGATCATGCCTACAATACCCTTTCCTGATTGCTTTACTTTCCAATGAGCAAAGGCTAAAAATTTAATATAATCATCAGATAAGGGTTGAATATTGCGCTCTTCCTTGCGGACTTTTTCTTTATAGCTTTCATAAAATTTACCAAAAGGCGTTTCCGGATCAACCTCATTTTGCGAACTAACAGAATAAGGAGGGTTGCCAATGACAATCAGTATCGGAGTTTTGTTTTTTACTTCCAGGGCATTTTGCTGTTCGGTAACTAAAGTCTGCTCAAAAAAGCCAGCAAAGCCAGTTGTCTCTTTGCGGTGAAATTCCAAAGTGTTAGTTAGAAATATTTTCAAAGCATCGCTATCAGTAAATTCAAAACCCTCTTTTGTTAGAGAAAACAGAACTTTTAAATGGCTGACTACATAAGGAGCAATTAAAATTTCAAAAGCAAAAAAGTGGTTTAAGATATGGCCTCTTACGAATTTAGAAATGTAATCGGCCGAGGTTGAGTATTTCTCCTTAACTTCATCAATGGCTTTTTCTATCGCCTCTACATAAAAAGTGCCGGTGCCAACAGCCGGATCAAGTAAAGTTACTGATTTTTCTAAGGAATTTGCGTTACAGCTTGCCAGCCCATCTGAAGCATTAAATAATTCACCTTCTTTAAGAAGGGTATGAGTAGAATCGACGATATAGGAAACAACTTCCAAAGGTGTATAGAAAACTCCAAGCCGTTTCTTCCTTTCTCTGTCATACTTAAGCAAAAATGTTTCATACAAATGAAAAATAGGGTCTCTTTTGCCATTTTCTGTGCTTAATAGCTTATAAATATCAGTGTTGTTCAAGATATCGACAATATCATCAACAATGACCTTGAGACTGGCGGGTATGTCTTGAGTTGAAACCACCTTAAATACTTCCCTTAAAATCCCAAAGCTTTTCTGAATGAAATCATAGGCAGTTTTGGTAGTAAATGGCAGAGTCGAGACTTTTTTACCAAATAAGGTTTGTTGAGCTTCGTACTGGTACTTGGCAATAAAAAGGCCGTAGGTAAAAGTTTGGGAAAAGAGATCAGCAAAATCTCTAATAGTTAAATCTTTTATCAAATGTTTTTGGAAAGATTGATATAGCCAGGCAAAGTAGTTATTTTGATCTTCTTCTAAAGTTGGTACGACTATATAATCTCTCATAATTCCGGATTTGTAGGCTAGTATTTCTGCAAGAGTTCTTGGGTGAGTTACTCTGGGCAGTGAAAAATCAAAAAAGAAGGTTAAAAGTCTGATTAAGTTCTCTTCGTGCTGAACTATAGGAAATTCTGGTAATCTTTTCGAAAGATCATAGTCGGAGATTTTGACTGGCTTATCCCAAAGTACTCCATTTCGGTAAAGCCTGAATTCAAAAAAATTGGTTAGGAGAACATTCGGGTAGGCCTCCAGATAGCGCTTCAGTTGTTCGCTAGATTCCGTTTCATCAAGAAATTTAACCGAGGGAGCCTTTGCTTCAATGTAACCAGTAATCCTGCTTTGCCCGTCCCAAACCCGAAAATCAGGTTGACCAGCCTCTGTTTTTTTAGGAAGAATAGTGACGTCAGTTTTTTTACCTATTCCCTGACCGTAGGAAAAAATTAACCCCTCTAAGGCGCTATAAAAACTCTCTTCTCTGGCATCGCCTCTTATTATCCGCTGATTAACCTGGCTAAGATATTCATGAAATAATTCTTGTTTCACTCTTTTCCCAGAAACTTTTCTAAATCGTCATCTAATTCTATCTCATTGCGCGCCGACTTTACAAACTACCAACCAGTTCACAGAAATTTGACAAGAAGCTTATTGCCAAAAACTTTAAATAAACAAGAACATTACTATCGAGGTAGCATTTCGCCATAACGTTTTTCTAAAAGCTTATTCATTCCCCTTGGCGTCATTCCCCGACCCAAACGAAAACCGCCGATAAGAGGTTTAGGGAGAATTTCTTTTAGGTGAACCATTACTTCTTCCAATCCGGGGATCTTGCCTCGCCAACCCTTAATTTCTTTGCCGTTATCATCGCAAAGGATCATTCCTGGCGTAGAAAGAACGGTATAAAAGCTCGCTTCAGCCAAGCCATCAGCGCCCGTCACATCATACTCCTCAATTTTAAGCTTTAGGCTTTTAGTCCTTAGCTGGCGCGCTAGCGCCTTTGCCGCCGGGCATTTTGAACAACTTGGTTGGGTAAAAACTTTTAAAATCATTATTTTAAATCCGAATATCGAATATCGAAATTCGAAACAAATTCAAATGGCTAAAATTCGAAATTCTAAACAAGTTACTGCTTTGATCATTCGAACATTTGAATTTTGATATTGTTTCGTACTTCGAATTTCGGATTTCGAATTTTAGAATCGTCCCTCATTTCTAAATCTATCTTTTAGCTCTTGCGTCTTCCCCTTATTCCAGCGGCTGGTGAGACTGAAAAATCCAGAAACACGTGTCATATGGTCAACATCCGCAGAGCGGCAAAAAGAACACCGATCGGCTAGCCCCCTTGTGGTTTGCCGGCACTTTATGCAAAGGGTAAACTCCGGAGAAAAGGCAATTAGCTCATTTTGGGTATTAAAGAAGGTTTTCTTCACTAAATTGGCAATTGCTTTCTTATCCGGTTTCTGTTCGCCTAACCAGATATGGGTCATTGCCCCGGCATCAATTAGCGGATGGAAAAGCCCTTCTTTTTGAATTCTTTCGATCGGATCCATGGCAATCGCATTATTCAGCTGGCAAGAGTTAGTGTAATAAACGGCGCCGCTACGCCTGTTACCTTTCACTACCTGACCCGCCTCTTTAGGAAACCATTGCAAGTCGAGCCTGGCTAAACGGTAACTTGTCCCTTCGGCCGGAGTTTGTTCGGTGCAGATCCTCATTCCTAATTTCTTTGATTGCTCCCGGGCATAAAGATGCATCGAAGAAACTATTTTTAGGCCTAATTTCAATGCCTCGTCCGACTCATGAAGCTCTTTTCCTAAATGATATTGAACTGCCTCATTAACGCCGTAAATCGTGGTTAACTCAACCGACCGATCAAACCGAAAGTAGGGATAGGGATCGCCTTTCTGGCGCGTGCAAAGAGCGGCTAAGGATCCGGTCATTCCCAAATCTAAAAGCTTTCCAATAAACTTTCTTTTTTCCAAATGCGCTTTGGCGGCCAGATCCATCTTTTGTTTTAAAAGCGTAAAAAGTTTTTTCTCGTCATGACTAGCTTCATAAGCAAGCCGAGGAAGATTGACAGTTACCCAAGAGGTGGCCGCGTGCCTAATCAATTCCGGCTTTTTTGTCTCGGCCAAGTCCTGTTTATCCAGCTTGAAAGACAGGCGACAGCATTGAGAAATCCGCGCCGTTTCTCCCCGGTCAAAGAAAAACTCGGTATTCCCTTTTTCCGCGGCTACTTCAGAGGCTAACTCCAAAAATTCTTCGTGACCTGGCGATTGCCAAAACTTTTCCGTCATATGGAAGTTCGGCTTGGGCCAGAAAAATGGCCGCCCCGAACTGTCACCGCTAAGGTAAACTTTCATGAGCGCGATTAAGAAGCGTTGCGACTCTTTCTCGTAATCCTGGTAGGTTTTCCCCGTGTATTTTCCCCCGGGTCCAATCGCGGGCGTCTTCTTATAATGATCGGGCACCTCCCAATAGAGGTTAATATCGGAAAAGACGGCCTGGCCGCCTTTGGCCACGTTCTGCATATTGAACTCGAAAACCAAAAGCTGGGCTAGATCATAAAGCTCCTTATCAGAAAGGCCGACTAAAAAGGGTGCCAAGAAAATATTTACCCCTTCCCAGCCAATTGCCCCCGAAAAATGAATCTGGAGCATACAGGCAAACTTGATCATGTGTAAAATTAAGACATCGGCGTGTTTTGCGGGACTCGCTAAGGCCAGAGAAGAAGCAAGATTCAGGCCATACTTTTTAACATATTCTAAACTGTTGCCGCAGCAATACGGCCGATCCGGAAAATCAAGCTTATGCAAATGAATATCCCCTTTAAGGTGCGCCTTGCCTACTTCCGAAGAAAAGATTTCCGCTAAAGCATAGTCCCTCTTTATCGAACCCGCTAGGCTCATATTTGTCGTCTCGGGAGTATGGGGATTATTAGAAGAGACGGCCTCGTTATGAGCCAAGATGATATTACGCACGTCGTAAATCGGCAGACCTAGTCGGCGGTATCTTTGATATTCTTCCTCTTTACCTCGCCGCAGAAGCTCGACGCAAACCAGCTCGCGAACCAGTGGTCCGGTAATCGTCCCGAGCTCCATCTTGAAAACCTGCCGCTCTACTGCCTCGGCAATTTCTTCAAGCAAACCATTTTTCTCTCCCAACTCTTTCTTGAGCGAACGAATAATGGCACCCCTATCCCACTGACCAATAATTTGCTCTGACCGTTGCACGTTCATGGCGCGGTCTAAAATTTCGTCCCGTTTTCTTCTTAATCTAACTTTGTTCATAGCTTATTTCTGTATCTATCTTTTAATTCGCCCTTTTTTCCTTTATTCCAGCCGCTAATAAAACTGTAATAACCGGTAATGCGGGTGATCGCATCAACCTTGCGGCTCTTGCAAAGAGGACAGGAACGCCTAATCCCGCGACTGGTTTGGTGACATTCTTGACAAATGGTAAACTCGGGCGAAAAGGCTATCTGCGCGTTTTGGGTTTCAAAGAAAGTTTTTTTAATCAGATTGGCAATCGAGGCCGGGGGCGGATTAGCCTCACCTAGCCAAATATGAGTCATGCAACCGCCTTCCATTAAGGGATGAAATCTCCCCTCAAGCTCAATCCGTTCTAGCGGATCCAGCGGCACGTCAACCGCTACTTGAGAAGAATTGGTATAATAAACCTCGCCCGTTTTTAAATTTCCGTGAACTACTTTCTCTGCTTGTTTCGGAAAGTGTTCTAAGTCCAGTCGAGCAAAACGGTAACAAGTGGATTCAGAAGGGGCCTGGTCCACCACCATTTTAAGGCCGCTTTTTTGGCCAAACTCCTGACAGCGCTGCTTTACATGCGCCGCGATTTTTAAGCCAAATTTCAGCGAATCATCAGCCTCGTGAATCGCTTTACCGGTATGAAACCTAACGGCGTCATCAACGCCGGCCAGCGCTACCAGATAGCTCATCTTATCAAACCGGAGATATGGCTCCTTTTCGCCTGGGGCAACAAAAGCCAGCATGCCCAGAGGGCCTTTTTCTCCCATGGAAAAAACCTTTTTCAAAAAATCCCTTTTTTGCAGGTGCGCCTTAAAGAGAAGGCCTAAAACTTTATCTAAGTAGCGGAAAAATTTTTTCTCTGAGCCGCGAGCTTTATAAGCAATTCTTGGCAGATTAGGCGAAAGAAAGGGACTAGCCGCATAACGCATCCGCCAAGGTTTTTTGGCATCCTGCAAATCCTCTTTCGAAAGCTCGAAAGAGAGCCGACAACACTCAGAAATCTTGGCGGTTTCATTACGATCAAACATAAAATAGGGGTTACCCATTTGCGCGGCCACTTCGCTAACATGCTCCAAAAACTCTTCATGCCGCTTGGTCTTCCAGAATTTCTTGGTAATATGCAAGTTGGGTTTTGGCCAGAAAAATGGCTTACCTTCGGCATCGCCTTTCTTATAGACATTAAAAATCTGCCAAACTAAAGCCTGGGATTCCTTTTCGTAATCCTGGTAAACTCGGCCAGTATACTGCCCACGGGGACCAATCGCTGGCACGTTGGCAAAATGATCCGGTATTTCCCAATAAAGATTAATATCGGAAAAGACCGGCTGGGCACCGTGCGGCCCCACTGTTTCATTAAAACTGTAAATTAGTTTCTGCGCAGTCTGATAGATCTCTGGGTCAGAGGCGCCCACAAGATAGGGCGCCAGGTACATATTAACCGCATCCCAGCCAACTGCTCCGCCAAAATGAGCTCTTAGGGCCATTGTCATCCGGTGCAGATGGTCAACTAAGGCATCGGCGTGGGCAGCCGGCTTAAGGGCGGCGAACGACGAATGCTTTTCCAGGCCAAATTTCTTAACATACTCAACCGACTGCCCAGAGCAATAAGGCCGATCGATGAAGCCTAATTTTTGGAGATTAATATCGCCTCGCCGATAAGCATCAGCCACCTCTCTGGAAAAAACTTGGTGGAGAGCGTATTCTTTTTTGATATACTCAGCGAGAGTAAATCCGGTCGCTTCGGGAGAATTCAGTTTGTTCGCATCATCTTTACTTCCTTCGCCAACAATGACCGTTTCTGCCTCTTCGGTGGTAATAGAAATCGTGCCGTCTGTCTTCGTTTTTCTAAAAGTAAGGCTATTGTCGCCATTACCGTTTCCGTTAATTTTTAGGGCCAGGTCAGTAGCATCAATCATTTTTGGGAAATCCTTTCAATAGCTTCTTCAAAGTCTGTTAAATCTTCAAATTCTAAGTAAACGCTGGCAAAGCGGAGCCAAGCAACCTTATCTAACTTTTTAAGCCTCCTTAAAACCGCATTGCCGATAACCCTGGAAGGAATCTCAATTGAATCCCTCCGCATTAACTCTTGCTCTACCTCATCAACGAGT
>VGLL01000035.1 GCA_016866735.1 Candidatus Shapirobacteria bacterium | reverse complement strand
TAATTTTTTTGGTGGCCAGGGCGAGGGCGTAGTTAAGCGGCTTGATGGCCGAACCCGGTTGCCTTAGGGAAGTAGTGACATTGACATTGCCATCAATGTCTTTAGCGAAGTAATCCTTCGAACCAACCATGGCCAAGATTTCCCCGGTTTTGGGACTGGAGACCAAGGCGGCCCCGTTAGTAACCTTTTCCTTTTTAAGTTTGGCCACCTCGCTGGCAACAACGGTTTCGGCAAAGTCTTGAAGGTCAAGATCTAAAGTGGTTGTCACGCGCAAGCCCCCCTGTTCCACCTTTTGCTCTCCGTATTTTTCCACGAGTCTCTCTTTGATGAACATGACAAAGTGCGGCGCCTTGATGTTGGTCGCCGGCGGGGCGAACTCCAGTTTAGTATTTAGTGTTTGGTGTTTGGTATCTTGGGAAATATAACCATCTTCGACCATGCGCTGGAGAACCTTTTCCTGGCGGGCCTTGGCCAATTCCGGGCGGGCGCCAAAAGGGGAGTAGACGGTGGGGGAAGCCGGCAGGCCGGCCAGGAGGGCGGCTTCGGCCAGGCTTAGCGTGGCGGCGGGTTTACCGAAATAAGTTTGGGAGGCGGCCTCGATGCCATAGGCGACTGAGCCGTAGGGAACTTGGTTAAGATACATTTCTAGGATTTTGTCTTTGGAATACAGAGTCTCGGTGGCTAAAGAGAGCAGTAATTCCTTAATCTTTCTTCTTAAAGTTCGTTCCGGCGAAAGGAGGCTGTTTTTAACCAACTGCTGGGTAATGGTCGAGCCGCCCTGGAGTCTGCCCTTAAAAAAGATGTTGAAGGTGGCTCTTGCCCAGCCGACAAGGTCGAAGCCGTGGTGTTTGTAAAAATTTTTGTCTTCAATGGCGATGGTCGTCTGTTTGATGTAAGGGGGAAGGTCCGCGAGCTTGACCGGCGTGCGGTTTTGCTCGGCATAAATCTCGTATAATAATTTGCCCCGGCGATCCAGAATTTGGGTGGAGACGGGCGAAGGCTGGGAGGCGAGGCGCCTGGGAGAGGGGAGATCGCGTAAAATTAAGAAGTAAAAAGAAAAAAGTAAAAATAAAGGGCCGATAAGGAAACTTTCGGAATTTTTCTTACCTTTCTTCTAATTCTCCTGACTTTCTTCTTCATAAGACAGGATTATACCACTTTTTTGGCTTGGTACTTGAAGAATTTTTTTCAAGAGGAGTAAAATGAGTAGGTAATGGCGAGAAGAAAACAAGAGGAGGGCACAGTCTTAAACACCACCCTTATCGCGGTTATTGTTTTTGCCGTAACTATCTTTCTCGGGACGATTATCTTTTTAATTTTTTCGGCACTAGGTTTTCTGCCGGCAAGTTAAAGAAATGGAAAAGCCCTTAAGACTTAGCCCGTGCTGGAATTATCTTGATGGGGGGCAAAGAGAGCTCCTTTCTCTTTCGCGCGAGCTTTTGGAGAAAGAGAGGACCGCGAAAACGAAACTTCACGATTATTCCTTTGTGGTGTTTCCCGCGGCCAAAGCCTACGAGGGTTTTTTGAAAAAGCTTTTTTTTGATATCGGCTTCATTTCGGAAAATGATTACCGTGGTGATCGGTTTAGGATCGGCCGGGCCCTTAACCCCTCTCTGGGGAAAAATTACTGGGCGGGCAGTCTTTATGAACACCTTAAGGGCTTTTGCGGCGGCGAAGCTCTTCCCCAAGGTTTGTGGCAAACCTGGAAGAAAAGCCGGAACCTTCTGTTTCATTATTTTCTGGACGAGAAAAATGCGGTTTCGTTGGGAGAGGCGGAGCAACGCCTAAAAATGATCGAGGTTGCTATCGGCGCGGCTTTTATCGAATGCCATCCACATAAGGAAAGACTTAATCTTTTTGCCAAAAGGCAAGTTTTGCTAAAAAGAGCCTTTTGGCTTTATGGCATTCTTCTTGTTTTTTGGGGCTTTTACCGTTTTCTGCTGCGGCTTCCTGAACCCATTGAAGAATTGGTCCTTAAGCCGATTATCTGGCTGGGGCCGACCTTCGGCCTGGTTGCCCTTGCCGAGAAACGCCCGCTTCTTTCCTCCTTAGGCTTTGGCAAAAGAGATTTGGCAAAAAATATTTATTGGGGGGCTGCTTTGGGTATGTTTTTTTCCCTTTTTGCCCTGACGATTAACTTCTTTAAATACGGGACTTTTGACTTTATCAAAATCACACCTGCGGTCTTTTGGCTAGGCCTGGCAATCTCGCTATTCACCGCCATTAGTGAAGAAGTGGTCTTTCGCGGCTACCTCTTGCACCGTTTGTTTGAGGCGCTTCGCAACGAGTGGCAAGTGGTTCTTCTTTCTTCGTTGGGCTTTGTAGTGATGCACCTGCCCATGGTAGTCTTTGGTTTCCACTACGGCTTTGCCCAAATCTACACTTACTCGGTTTTGGTCTTTTTCTATTCCCTGGGCGCCGGAATTCTGTTCCTGCGCACCGGAAACATCATTGCCCCGATTTTAATGCACCTCTTCTGGAGCTGGCCGATTATTTTGTTCCGCTAGCCATACAAATCAGTATACTGATCAGTATATGGTTTTTAATGGATGGGCCGCGTTGCGCTTCCGGGGTGGACGCGCGTAGCGTAAGCGCGTAAATAATAAAACGATAAAACCAACCTTTCGGGTTAGGAAAGAGTTAGATTGATTAACTATCGAGAAATGACTGCCACAAGACGGCCGAAGGTACGTTCAGGCGGCCAGCCGCTCACGCGCGCGCCATCTGCGTCGGCGTCACCAACGGCGACTAAGAGGCCACCGGAACTCTGTGAACAAGTGTTTGTATGCGTATTTTCTAAAAGTCTTTGGCCCCTATTTTTGAAGTAAACAAGCCAGGCCCAACGCTCTTCTACCAAAGTTGGCCTAGTCAATCTAGTAAGTTTAAGTTCCGCTAATCTCCTTGCCGTTTCTTCCCATTTGCTTGATATATTTTTCCTAAGATCTTCTTTTTCTCTTTCAAACTCATCTATCGCTTCTTGAAATTCAGGAGGAATGGTTTCTCCCCTAAAGATGGTGTCTTTGAGATATCTAACAATATCGTCGGTTTGCTCAAGATAATTATGGTCTGCGCAAGGAATACCTTCTTTCGTAATTAGTCTCCAGGCAGGTCTGGGCGTATCGTGCGTATAAAATTTCTCCTTTTCATACCAATCCACTCTGTATTGGATTTTGCCATTAGTGTCTCTTTCGAATTGTCCTGAAAGCGTATTAACTAATTCTTGTGCGGTTATTCCAGTACCGTCAGCTTTGTTAGGAACAAACAGCATTAAATATTGTCCATTTGCTTTTGCTTCCCTAAGTTCTTGGGGAGAAAAAGGGATATCGGGAATCGAATCCCTGTCAATCCTAAAACCGAACGCTCTTTCTACTTCATCAGGACCAAAGAATTCCAAGCCCATAATTTTTTTTTCTTTTTGAAACGAAGGCCTACTAAGCTCCTTATCCCAAAAAGCCGCATCGCCGATTCCTTCCCCAACGAGAGCATCGCGAAGGTCGGCGTAAGATTCCAGCCAAAATCCTAGTCCCTTTCTGTGCGACGCTCGCCTTAATTTTTCGCGGTAAAAAATTATAATCTCCGGGTCTTCTGCTATTTTCCTTTGCATCTCTTGATCAAAAATACCTAGTTTAATTACTGCCCTTTTTTTGCTTACATAATCACCGATTTTCCGCAAGGCACACCTTCTTAAAGCGTTTTCCACTGCCTCCCTAATTTTAGGGTTAGTTAAAATAGCGTTTTCATCCGCGACGACGCCTTTCTTAACAAGAGCGCGCGTATAGGTCTGAAAAGGATTTGATCCTTGGGTAGCGTCGTCTCTATATGTGTATTCCCCGTCTCTAGCCCTTATCGTTGATTCTAATTCTGCTATTAGCTTCTGTAGAATTTGGCTGTCTAATTCGGCGGTTGCAGCAGGACTAGCTGCGGCTGTTGCCGTGGCGCTTTCCTCCCTGGCAGTAGGCGCACTTACTCCCTCAATTTCTCCATTGCCGTAAAAGGCCAGACCACCTGTTTCAGGGTCAACGTCTATGTAAATTTGTTTGCCATGCAGGCTTATGCCCTTATCGGCAAGGCGTAATTGATCTAAGACATGGCTCCTGACTATTTTTGCCATGGAGCGAACCCCTTCTTCCGGCTTATACCCCCTTTCGATTAGCCATTGAAGGGCTTCTTCCGATAATTCCAGCTTAAGCTCAATGCCGTTGACCCGGAAAACCTCCTCCACTTCTTCAACCTTCATTTGCGTAATGGTTCTAACCTCTTCGGGGGTTGATTCCCTGAAGATGATCAATTCATTAATTCTTCCCCGCAATTCCGGGGGATATCTAGCTCTAAAAACTGCTAGCCTAATCTCGGTTGGTGACAATCCTTTTGCTTCTGGGTGTGTCGCTTCGTATCTTTCGACTTCTTGATTGCCGATATTAGACGTATAGAGAATGACAGTATCGGAGTAATCAACAGAAGTATTGTCGGCCATGTCTAGGTCTCCTCTATCTAAAATAGAGAGAAAGGCCTGGTGAAGGGCGATGTCCGCCTTTTCGGCTTCATCGACAAGGATAATTACGACACTTCTCTTTTTTCCTGTTCTATCTGTAAACGTAATCTTATGTTTGTCCAGATTGGCTCTTGACAAAACGGGTTCTACATAAAGGGAGCCGGCACCCCTTGAGCCTACAAGGCCCGGGGCTGAACCCCAAAGCCGACTAGTAGAGTATGGCTCCTGATATTCTGCGCCATTAATAGTAATAACTTGTTGCCTGCCATGTTTACCTCCGGCGAGCATATCGGCGAAGGCGTACACCAACTCGGTTTTACCCACCCCAGACGGCCCGGCTATAAACTTTGCGTCAACCGGGCCCGGTTTGGTAGACCAGATGCCGGATCTTAATTGAGCCACCAGGCTAGCAAAAGCCGCGACTGCTTCTTCCTGCCCAACAATAGACTGATGAAGCTCTCCTTCCTCCGCCTCTAATGTGGCAATGGGTATTCTTTGTCTTTCGTCTAGCATATCAAGGATCAATGAAAATCCTCTTTTGTCCGTTTCGCTTTCGGATTGAATTATAGCAAAAATCTTGGGATTTATAAACCCTTTTTGTGGGCTCAAGTATTCCAACATACAAATCAGTATACTGATCAGTATATGGTTTTTAATGAGTTTTCTTCGTTAAGTTTGTTTGGCAAAGCCAGATGCGACGAAAGCCGATGGTAATCTAGTGCGATAATCCCGTCCGTTCGGGGTTGAGCCTTGGGGCTTATCTTTGACAGTTTTGTCTATTACGATATCGTAATAGAGTCAAGGAAAAAAAAGAGAAAGAGGCTATTGCTTTTTTAAAATTAGATCCCATTCGCCGGGGTAAGTGCCCCCGCCATAGTGGCCAAGTGCCGAAACAAGCTCTTCCTCGTAGGTCATTTTAACGCCCCCCTTTCCGTCGGCGTGGTCGGTAAGTTCCTGGTGCCTTTTTTCTACTGCTCGGAGTAGTTCGTAGGGGACAGCATATCTGGCCGGCCGGCGCAGGAGAAAATCACTCTTCAGGAGTACCACCTTCTTTCCGCCTTTTTGGAGAAGATGGACGCCGTTATTTCCCGAGACGAAATTGCCGAGATACTTTGGGGAAAAGAATCGTACGATAAGTATTCCGATTGGTCAATTGACCAAATGATCTCCCAGTTAAGAAAGAAGCTTAACCAACTGGGTATTTCCCCTAAATCTCTGCAAACCATCCGCGACCGTGGGTATAGGTGGATCGGCTAGGCTTTTCTCTATTACGATATCGTAATAGAGTCAGGTGTAGCTGGGAAGGTTGGTGATTAGGACGGCTCGCTAATTGGGTATTGCTCTGAAAACTGATCAATAATTATTCCAAGCTCGCCATAGACAGTCTCGCCCAACACCTGTTGCAACTCTTCGTCCTCGGCAAAACGTTCCTTAAGGATTGCGGCCACTTCTGGAAAGTCCCATTGAATAGCCGGATTGCCAGAGAGTTTTTGTATCTGAGCCGAGATTGCCGCAGCGACTTCATTTCGGCGGCCTAAGCGGCCTAGGTGATAGGCTTGTTCCAGGAGAAAACCTGCGCTGTTGCGCGGATATCGCTCTGTAAAATCGGCCCAGATAGCCGTGGCCCTCTGGTGTCTTTGGGCCCATTTTTCTCGGGTGGCCGGATCAAGCTCTTCGCGCTTGTCTAAAATCCTCCCTGCTTGATAATCAAGTCCGTAACCTCCAAGCTGTTTGCGCCATTCACAAAGATAAGTGTTGACCATATTGCTTACCATATCTAGGTAAAATGTTCCTGGTTTTTCTGCGTACTCTTTATTTTCCTGAGTGGCAAGAGTTCTTAAAGGGTTGGCATTAAGTTTACGTAAACAAGAGGCCAGGATAAGAAAATGTTTCACTTCTTCGCTTGCAACTCGTTTAAAGAACACCTCATTAACAATTCGGCCTAAAACAGGAAGGACGGTTGCTTGCTCTTGGGTGACAACGTGGTCAGGTGTTAACGGTTGCCCATCGTGGCCTGCCTGGCTTTTTAAGGCGCGGACTAAAGCAGCAGTGGTTAAAGGATGACCAAAACTGTAATTTCCGATTGCTCTCAGCGTTTCTGGTCCAAGACCTTCTCTGTCGGCCAGATCTGCCATTTCTTCCGCAGAGAAGCGGGGAACAGGCGTAGGCTCTACCCTTCTTCTGACCTCAAACTTTTTCCATCCTTCTCGGCTTTGACCGGCGGCGATAAAGATCGTATCGTTTCCCATAATATTTGGAAAAATTATGTCCTCCTCTATTAGATCAAGCAGCGTTCTGGCTACTGCTTCGGTGTGGTCGAAAATTATTATAGGAGTAAAAGCATCACGCTCCCGCATTTCCGCTAGGGCAGACGCAATCATTTTTCCTGGTGTTTGCGCTCGCGGTTTTGGCTCTAAGGGAGGAACTTGACCTTCTAAGCTAGTGATAAGCCCTTGGGCAACGTCTTCTAGGATCGGAGTGGCTTGCAGATCTACCATAATAACAGCTGTTCCTCTTTGCTGGCCAGGACGGAAAAGCCGAGCGATTTCTCGGGTTAGCCATGTTTTCCCAGTGCCTGCGACTCCGTATAGTTCCACTAATGGCCTTATTGCCGCACCTCGCTTGGCACATTCCACCTTTTTTTCTATTAGTTGCAAAATCCCTCGTCTTCCCACAAAAGCCTCCGCCCGATAAGGCTCTTCTAGAGGAAATTCAGCCCCGGTCCCTAAGCTCGTCTCAGAATCTTTAAGTAATGGCATAATCTTTCGTTACGGAAAGATCGTATTATTATTCCTCCACTTTATCTTGACCCGAATTTGACTTTTTGGAGTAGTTAGTTTAAGATTATGGGATATGGGACAGGCTAAAACGAAGTGGGCGCGCTCGCAGGAAACCGAAACCGAAAGAATGATTGGTGTCTTGGCCGGGATTTACCAGCGATTTTATTTAGTAAACAACTTCTTGGTTTTGCCTCGACTTTTACCCGGCAGCGTCGGCTCGGTTTACCTTCCGAAGCCTGGGGTTTCCTTTACCAGAAAAGAGATTGAACAATTAAAGAGAGTTGATATTAAAAAATTTCCGCCGCTAACTGTAGCCGAGCCGATTAGGAAAAAAATTGCCGAGAGCCTACCCTCCGATTCGGAGGGAAAGGAAAGTGCTAAGCTACGAGAGGCTTGGCAAAAAGTCGAAAAAAGTTTCTGGGAAAAAGTTTTTCTTCTGTTTCCTATACTTGCCAAATCGACGATTAACCTTGAAATTAGGCCGACGAAGTTTGGCACTTGTTCTTCTTTTAATCTGCCAAAAATCTCTAAGAGAATTGAGATCTTTGTTTATATTAGGGAAGATATGGAGGTAGGAAACATCGCCGAGGCGATTCTTTCCGCTCTCTTTAAGAAGGATTGCTTTGAACAAAAATTCGATTGGGGGCAAACAGAGGCAGTCGTTGATTTTATCTTAAAAAGGACAGCTTTGGCTGGTGTCTTTCCGGCTTATCGGCCCACGATTGGAACGATAAAAGATAAACAGAACGGAAAGCTGATTGCCGAAAGCCTGGCCTATCAAAAAGAGCTCGGAACAGAAATTGGCCACATTTTTGAAGAAGAAGGCGGTGAAGTTTTAATTAGCAAGCAGACAGTTGCCACCCTTTCGCCGCTAGAAAAAAGAGTGCTGACTCTTCTTATAAGAAAGAAAAACTCCATTTGTAGATTTGATGAGATTGCGGCGGCGATGTGGCAAGATATGGCCGACGAGAAGTTTTCTTTTTGGGCCATAGCGAAAGTTATTTGGCGGCTAAGACGAAAACTTGAGGGATTGGGGGTTACCGGCACGGTCATTAAGGCCTGGCGTAAAGAAGGCTATTTACTTTTGGATTAATTTCTTCGCGAGGGCTTGACAAGGGTGTATAATTACTAATGCAAAAGGTAAAATGCAAAAGGCAAAATTAAGAGTTTTCTTGGTTCTATTGGCCTTATTGGCATTATTTGCTATTTTCCCTTCGGTGAACTCCACTCTTGCCGCCAGCCGGACTTTAAATTTCGGCGTGGCGCCAGTAAGCGGCACGCCTTCGCCGGCGGCGACACCCTCGCCAGAGCCTGTGGTTGATTATCCGCTCGTCTATCCGGGAATTTTGCCCGATCACTTTTTGTATCCTTTGAAAATGGTGCGCGACCGAGTCTGGTTAATTCTGACAGCCGGGCCTCTCCGCAAGGCCGAGGTGATGCTGCTTTTTGCCGATAAAAGGCTGGGGGCGGCTAAGGCCTTAATTGAGGGGGGCCAAGCCCAGCTCGGTGTTTCGACGCTTACGAAGGCGGAGAAATATCTGGAGCAGGCGATTGCTAAATTGGAAGAAGCGAAAAAGGCGCGCGCTGATGTTTCTGGCCAAAAGGAAAGGTTTGTCAGGGCGCTAGCTAAACACGAGGAGGTTCTTTTAGAACTCAAAGAAAAGACTCAGGGGAAGGAAAGGGTAATGATTGAAGAGCTCCTGGCTAAGATTGGCCTCTGGAAAAAAGAACTCGATATCCTCTAAAATTCGAGAAGTTAGGTTTTAGGCTAAGAAGTGAGTCAAGCTTTAAGTTGGAAGTTATAAGGCTAACTTATACCTCGTAACTCGTTCTCTCTTAACTCACTTCTTTAAACCTACACCTTATCTCTTGCTTCTGAAAATCTTCGGATTTTGTGCTTCTTTTAGTCTTGTTCTTCAGAAGAATTCCTGATAGAATTACTATATTAATAATGAAGCAAGTTGTTGATACAAATCAAAAACCGCTCCCAAAGCCGGGCAATCATAAGATTATCAAAAAGTTTCAGCTGAAGTTTAAACTTAATCCGGTTAATATTCTGGTTTGGCTTTTAATTATTTTTTTCCTTA
>VGLL01000034.1 GCA_016866735.1 Candidatus Shapirobacteria bacterium | reverse complement strand
CGATTTGTTTGGTGAGAACAGAAAGAGTTGGGTGTGAACAGCGAGGGCGCGGTTTTATTCATGCTGACGACGTGAGGGACGAGCTTATTCGTAAAGGCACCTTCCCAGAATATATCGCTATCAAGACAAGCGAAAAGGATGAATTGAAAGATGTAGACGATATCGGCGGCCTTATGTCGCGCGATTGTCCGGTGCGCTATATCATCACAAAGCAGGCATTACAGGAGGGGTGGGACTGTGCATTTGCATACGTATTAGCCGTTCTTGATAAAACACGCTCACGGACAGCGCTTACACAATTGGTGGGAAGAATCCTGCGCCAGCCGTTCGCCAAAAAGACACACGAGCAGTTGCTTGATGAAAGTTATGTTTATGCCTACAGGCAGGAGGCACGAGAGTTACTTGAGGGCATTAAAAACGGCTTTGAATATGAAGGATTAGGCGATTTAAGAACTCACATTACGCCAGAGGAAGGATTAAGCGGCTACGCTACGGATTATGAGATGAAAGAGTTTAAGGTACGAAAACGCTTTGAAAAAGTTGCCAAGCAGATTATTTTACCATTTTTCGTCATTAAAGATGGGGGGTGGCGGCGGGTAAATTATGAAATAGATGTGTTAAGTAAAATTCCTTTCGAGAAAATTGATTTAAGTGAAATTTGTTCTTTACGGCTTGTACGGAGAAAGGTACAGGATGACGAATTTATTGCTCGTTTGTCTGAAGATACACAAAAAGTTATAGAGGAGAAGAGAATAGCATCAAAAGAAAGCGGCGGCGTTTTAGTGGATGAAATTTTCATGGCACAACAGCTCGCCGATGTCATTTTCAATCCTTGGATTGCTTACGAGTTTGCACGCGATATTTTAAGCGAACTATCCAAAAAACACGAGCCAAAAATTATCGCGCAGAACTTCTTGTTTATTATCGAGGAAAGCAAAAGAATGATAGGAGAACAGCGCGACATTTTGGCGAGGGAAAGGTTTATTAAATTGATTGAATCCGGAGAAGTGAGATTTATTGTTGCCGGAAAGGACTTCGGATTCACAATGCCGAAAAAAATTTCGGTGCACAGTGGAGCCGAAATTTTAAGGAAGCGGGATGGAACGCCGGTACAGCAAAGTTTGTTTGATTATGTGCCGCGCGAGTTTTTTAACGAACTAGAGAGACCGGTTGCGTATTTTCTGGATGATCAAAGCCGATTGTATTTTTGGTATAGAAACCGCTCGCGGGCCGATTATGGCATACAGGGATGGAAGAAGGACAAAATTTATCCCGATTTCATTTTTACCGTGACGGAAGAAGAAAAAGAAGACGCGGTTGAAAAAATATACATTGTGGAAACAAAGGGAATACACTTGGCGGGAAATCCTGACACAAGCTACAAAGAGGACGTTTTTGCATTATGCAATAAGTTGGTCAAGAAATCGAGGTCGGATGAATTGCCGCTCGGATTGAAAGAAAAATCCATAGATTATGAAGTTATTTATGGAACGGGGTGGGAGCGGAAATTGAGCGAATTGTTTGTTGTGGAAAAATAAATTTGCGGCGCGTCAGATTCGCTGGCACGAAATTCTTCGGGTTACGCCTAGACCCTGATGTGTTAATATCCCCCTAAGTGATTTCTCCTATAAGCGTCAATGACGATAAGTTTGGTATCATTCGAAGAAAAGGGTGGGATTGGTTATCAGACCCTTCCGATCTCCTGAGTAAAACTAGGGAGAATACGGCATCCCTTAGACTACCACCCACCCTTTCTTTGTTTGATAAAGACTGACAAATAGAGTGTTGCGGTGGTGAAGTGAACCTTAGTTCTACTTTACCGACACGCTTAAAACATCAGGCTTCAGTCTTTATCTTTTAGTATACCATATCAGGCCCATCTGCCATTTTAGGCAGCTAATCAAGTCAGGGCCGGAGAGGGGGTGAGAAAAATATGATAACCGAGGAATTCCAGAACTCTGCTCTTTATGTAGGTATTGATGCCCACCGCGAAGAACATACGGCGGTGATGGCAACCAGATTTGAAGAGGAGAGAGGAAACCTGACCTTTGCCAACGATCGTCAGGGGATTAACCAATTCCTCTCTTGGCTAAGACAGACCGGAGAGGAAAGAAAGATTATTGGCATCGAAGGGGGTGGCCGGACCAGAAACGCTCTGGTTACTTGTCTCCTAAACCAGACTTACCCCGTCTTTGAGGTTAACCCCTTATACACCAAACAAAGGAGAGGCTATGGCACTAGGGGTGATAAATCAGATATCCTTGATGCTAAGTTGGTGGTGGAGGTCTTGACTAGAAAACTCAATCGGTTATCCAAGCTTAACCCGGCTGATTACTCTCCGGCCAGATTGACTCTGACCAAGACCACCAGATTTTATGAAGAGTTAGCCTGGCAAAGAACCAGATTGAAAAACCAACTCAAGTCCTTGCTTAAGGAAAGACAGCTGGCCCAAGACGGAGAAGAAAGGAGAACCCTTGACCTTATCATCCGAGAGAAGAAAAAAGAGTTAACAAGAATCGGGAAACTGGAAACGAAATTTAAGCAGAGGTTAAGTCTCTTATTAGAAAGACAAGGGAGCGGCAATCTGACTACCATGAAAGGTATCTCTACCGTTTTGGCTGCCAGGATCATCGCTCAAACCGGAGACATCAGGAACTTTGCCAACCTTGATAAGTTTATCAAATATGCCGGTATTGCCCCCTTGGAGGAAAGCTCGGGTAAGACCAGAGGCCACCGGAAGAACAGAACGGGAAACCGGAGACTCAACTCTGCTTTCTACCTGTTGGCTTTAAACCAGTTGCGATGGAATACCCAGGCTAAAGAATATTTCCAGAAGAAGATAAGAGAGGGCAAGACCAAAAAACAGGCTCTAAGGTGCTTGATGAAGAGAGTTGCCTGTATTGTCTATGGTTTGCTAAAATCTGGGGAGAGTTACCGGGGATAGTGAGACACCTCAAGACCCATATTCAAGCTGGGTCTTGACATAGAGTGTCTAAGGGTCTAGGTACCAATGAACGATCGCTTAGCCGTCGGCCCAAGCGACTTAACTACATTTGCGCTACGACCCTCAAGAATGAATGCGTCTGATTGTAATGATAGAAATCCTGGTACGGTATTTCTAACGACTTAAGATTGGCCTCCTCTACTATGGGAAAAAGAGTTACTCCCTCGTTTACTGCCGGGTCCACCATCATTATCGACAGCAAATAGGCGAAATCCCCTAAACCAACAATTTCTTTTACCTCCTTCATGTCTAAAACACCTCCGCCATAATCTTTTTCGGCTATCGCCCTCATCGCCGCAATCAGCTGGTTCGTTCGGAGGAACTCGGCTAACCGAGCCCCGGTTAACTCCTCTCCGCCCTCCTGAACAAAACCGTGACTTGAAACTGCAATCTTAGCCCCCAGTTCACGTTCAGCCTCAGTCCTTATCGCTTGCATATAGTGGGCGTGCGCCATGAAGGCAAACTGGTACTCTTGCGCAAGAGCAGTAAAAATACTGTCTTGGGCAACTGCCTGCCGGGCCAGTCGGAGGGTGCCATGAAATGCCCTTAGCCCGAAGGGGAACCGCGTACCGTTCGCTCGCGATCTTAAATTTGGAAAGTGAGGATCGTAGCCCTGTTGCTGCTCAACCAACTTTAGCGGTGACAGAAACTGCTCTCTTAGGTTTAATCCCCTCGCCTCAACAAACGTGTCGGCGGCCAGAAACATAAAAAAACGCCTTTGCCTTTCCCAAAGTTCGCATATGCGTTTTTGGTATCTTCCGCCCATCTGTAAGGCTTCGTTTATCATCTCTTCTACCTCGGCCTGCCGCCCACTAACCTCTCTTGCCAGTGATCCGCTAAGCCTTGGATATTGAGCCAAAACCAAAGAGGCCCAGTCTCTGGTGTCACGAAGCCTAAAGAGTGAGACTAACAAGGCGGGCGACAGGTTAAGACTTCCCTTGAGAACAGGGTCATTCTCAATATTGCTCCAGTCAGCTCTCTCAAAAGAAGTCAAAAGTCTATAAATCTCTTGCGCGGGGTGTGACAGCGCGACCTCTCTTTCGCCCAATCTGGCCAGAGCTTTTGTAATGTCTTGAGGGGTGTACCGCTCATTAAAGTGAAAACTCAAAGAATAGCGCGGCCTCACTTCCGCCCTTACTCCAATTTCGTCTCCCTCGACCCTGTCCATCTTCATTATTATACCATCCGTATTCAAGCTCTTATACTGGATATTCGACTGTGCCTGATTTCATCACAAATTTTGGTGGTTATTTAAGGAGTTTAAGACCGAACTGGCGGTAGAACTTGTCGAAAGAGAAAATCGCCCCGATTTCTTCCTGTTTGGCCATCGCCACATTGAGACAATCAATCCAGGAGATCCCCCTTTTCTTTTGCGCAAGAAAAATCTCATCCGCCAAACGACTAGTTGCAATCGTTAAGGGCAATTCCACAAGCTGTCTCTGGCGGATTTCTTTAAGAAACAGGATAGCCGCCTTTTGCGAAACCCGATAAGAAAGAACGGTGGCGGTTTCGGCGACGGCCAGGGGGGCAAGAAAAATAGTCTCTTTTTTAATCTTTGCGGCGATTTTTACCGCCTTCTGGTGGTTGGCGTCGTCCCCTTTGGCCAGGGCAACCAGCGCATCAGCGTCAACTAAAATTTTCATTTATAGAGATAGGAGTCTAATCTTGCGGAAAGATCTTTTGGCCCACCCTTAATCCCTAGTTTTGCTATAAGAAGTAAGTCATTGCCCTTTGCGAAAAAAATTTCTTTTTCCCTTAGTCCCACTTGCAGCATCTTCCTAATCACCGCCGCCATAGACACACCCATTTTATCGGCTAAAAAAGTCAGTTCCTGGTGAATTTCCTCTGGTAAATAAAGCTGCGTTCTTAACATATAATGTGATGTATAACATAGATGTATATCATTGTCAAGAGACGATTGGTATCCGCAACAGCCGGCTTCAAAACCCGTCCTTGAGCGCGGCCATAGATCCAACTGGCGCTTGACAAACGTATGACAACGTATTACAATTTCCCTGGATGATTAAAATTAGGCAGTTGGTTTGGGATAAGTGGAATGTCTCGCACATCAAAAAACACAAAGTAGTAATAAATGAAGCGGAACAGGCATGTCAATCGCCCAAAAAGTTCCTAAAAACTTATCAAGAGAGATTAATCGTCCTTGGCAAAACGAAGAGAGGAAGAGCACTAACTATTGTCTTGGCAAAAAAGGAAAAAGGGAAATACTATGTCGTTACCGCCAGAGACACAAGCAATAGAGAAAGGAGGTTATATAAATGACGAAAGCAAGAAAAATTCCTATTTTTAAAAGCGTTGCCGAAGAGGCCAGATTTTGGGATACTCATGATGTTACCGATTATCTGGGAGAACTGAAGGAGGTTAAAGCTGCTTTTGCGCCACTTACTCCAAAAGAGGAAACTCTTACGATTCGGATTCAGGCGGCACTCAAAAGGAAACTAGAAAATCTTGCCCAAAGCTACGGGATCAACCTCTCTACCCTTCTCCGCATTTGGCTCATTGATAGGCTCAAGGCCACGAATTCCAGGCTTCCAAAACTCACGGAGTAAACGGCTTCAAAACCCGTCCCTGAGCGCGGCTAAACTAAGAAGCTAATCCCTGCGGGAATAAGGGAAATTTTAACCGGCAGCTGGCCTTTCATCTCTCCGTCTACTTGGGATGCTGACGGCTCATCCGCCGCTATTTCCACTTTTTTAGCTCTATATCTTTGCACCAAACCAAAAGTATATTTACCCATGAGATGGAACAATAGAATCCCAAAGAATGAGTGGATAAAACTTTTATGCTCAACCAAATATACATCTAAGGCACCATCGTCATATTTGACGTCCTCTTCAACCGCAAGCGGCAAAAAGGCTGTCAGCTTGGGTCGGAAATTTAAAACCACAAGCATCGCCGCCCTAACCTCCAAATTTTTTCCGTCAAACTTAAGACGGTAATTTATCGGCTTAAGCCTAAATAATTCCCGGAAAGCACTGGCAAAATAGGTTAATTTTCCCAGGAGTTTTTTATGGGTGTCCTTGGCAATCGCGAGAAAGCGCTGTTCAAAGCCGTAGCCCATGCCAATCAGAAAATAGTCGGTTTTAGCACCGCATTGATAGACGCCCAAGTCGAAGTTTTTTCCCCGGCCAGAAAGAAGCCGGTCCGGCGATAAATCCTCTCGCGCTCCAAGTAAGCCAGCAATAAAATTAGCCGTTCCTGTTGGAACAATAATAATGGGAACGTCTAAATTCCTTTTCTTCACATAACCAATTGTTTCCGAAACTGTGCCGTCGCCGCCAATACAAATTACTCCCTTATTTATTATTATTCTGCCGTCCGAGGGAATTTGGCTTATCGGCGTGCGCCGGGCAAGTTCTAAGACACGGTAGGTTATTCCTTGAGAGTCTAAATAGCCCTTAATCTCTGCCAACTTTTGCCTCGCCAGGCCCTTACCGGACAAAAGGTTGGCAATTATCTGGTAGTCGTAGACCTCCACTACTTTATGATATCATTAATTGGAAAACCCGCCAAAGTTTGCCTCACGCCTTTTCAGTACTATTCGTACACGGCGTGAGGAGCACTTATGGACGGATAAAAAAGGAGGTGATAAATAATGACTGGATACGTTGGCAATATTGAAGAAAAAACGCTGGAAAATACCTATTTCCGCCAGGTCCTCTTTACCGGTAACTACTGTCAGTTAGTGGTGATGTGTCTGGGGCCCAATGAGGAAATCGGCATGGAAGTTCACCCGCAAGTGGATCAATTTTTCCGCTTTGAAAGTGGGGAGGGCAAGGTGATTATCAATGGCGAGGAATATTTGGTGAAAGACGGCATGGCGGTGATTGTGCCGGCAGGCGCCGAGCACAATGTGATTAATACCTCTGCCGAGAAAGAACTAAAGCTTTACACGATTTACGCGCCGCCCAATCACCCCGATGGCACCATTCATCAAACTAAGACCGAGGCCATGGCAGCCGAAGAGGCCCATCACGCTCACTAAAAAAACGGGTTTAAGCTATTGGCATAGCGGGGGGTTTCTTTTGGCCTTCCATTTTCTGTAAATGAAGATTCCGAGAAGAACCGGCGCCCAGATGGCGGCATAAACCACCACCCAGATACCGAGTCCGGCAAGGCTTCTTAGGGTGGTAATCAAGGAACGAACCGCCTGTTTGAGGATAACCGCCGGCCTGAATGTCTTGGTCGGCGCATACGGCAGAGCCAGCTCGTCGGTAGAAAGGTAGGCGGTGATTTTGGCGAGTTTGGCTGTCTGCTCGAGGTATTTCGCCTGGCCTTTGAGGGAATCAATTTGGTCCTGCAAGCTAATAATTTCTCTTTGAACATTAAGGATATCTTCTATCCTGGCGGCCTGATCTAAAATTGACTCGAACTTCGTTTTTGTTTTTTCCAGGGTTGCCAGTCTTGCTTGGATATCGGTGTATTGATCGGTGACATCATCCCCCAAAATATTCTCGGAGGTGACTTTGACCGCCAGTTTACGGAAAAAATCCAATGTCTGGCGGAAATTTTCCGCCGGCACCCTGACGACGACGGTAGCGAAAGGCGCCTCCTCGGGCCGCGAGAGGGAACTGGAAACCATATAGCCGCCGGCCTGTTTTGCCTGATCGATTATTTTGTCGGCGCTCTCGCGAACATCGGCAACTACAAGCGACATTGAAGATTCTTCAACCACCAGCCGTTCTTTTGTCATCGAGGGCGCATATTCGCGCGCGGGAACGCTGATTCCCTTTGAGAGATTTAGCGGCGAGCTACCAATGCCGGCCCCTTCGAATCCCGGCTGAACCATCATGCCTGGCGGAACCCTAACTGATGAGAGCCCCAAGAAGCTAGAGGAGAGTCCCCGCAAGCCCCATAGGAGAAAAATAAGAATTAGAAGGGCGGCCAGTTTATTTTTCTTTACCCAGTCCACAATTTTAGATTAGGCCTTTCCTCTTTCCTTGTCAAGTCCGTTGGTTTCTTTTTCTAAAATATGCAATACGGCGGCCATAGTCCAGGACACCCGGGGTGACCCTAATCCTTGGCCAGAAAAACAATTATAGTATTCGTAAAATTCTTTTTTGCCGCCTAAAGAACCGGCCACCAAAACCAGGCTGTCGTCTCTAATTCTTTGCGCCAACTCCCCATAGCCATAATAATCTGAACCGTCAGCGAGCAGCGCATTGATGATAATCCAAACCGGGCCTCGCCAATAGCGATCGGGCTCAAATAAGTCCTTTTTTCTCTCTTTTTGGCCAATTCCCAAATGCCGTAAGCGACATTGGGCGGCTGGGTAATCCTGGAAGTGACTTCCCCCTTTTCGGGCAAGATGCCATTTCTAAAATAGATATTGGGGGGCGGGAAATAATAGGCCTTTCCCAATACTTCCCGATTATAGCGAATATGGCCTAATTCGCCGTTTGATTTTTGGCCGGCCAAAAATTTCCTGACGTCTTTTATTCCCTGCCTAATATCCGGCGTCCAGGCAGAAACAAAAAAAGTGTCCCAAAGCCACTGAAAAGGATACAAGAAACGGTTAAAAGGAAGGGTTTTCCCTGCGGCTGATGTATAATCCCGATCGAGTTTCCCTTCTCTAAAAATATTTCTCTTTAAACTTTGAGCTGCTTCCCTTTTCAGAACTGCCTTTTGTGCCAGCGAAATACTCATCTCTTTTTAATCTCCCCCCAAAGCTTACTTGCCAATTTCTTAACTAAAGCCCAAAAAAGATTTTCTCTGTGTGGGAACATCGGGCGGCCGTTGCCGACCATCTTCGACCAGCAGGAAAGAATGACCCATTCTCTTTTCTCGTTTTGCTTTGCTACCACTTCGATCCTTTGCTGGCCATAATTTTTATAATATTTAGTCGAGCCGGGGGTACTGCCGGGCAGATACCCATCGGGGTGGGAAAAAGTGTACCAAGCATCTGATTGGGCAATTCCCCGCTCGTAGAGCCGGTCAATCGCATGATTGGTAAAAATCAAACCCATAAAATGCGTCTTTATCATAGACTTTGTTCGATTATTCGAATAATTGGTATAAACTAAAATGGCAAGTCGTCTGGATAATCACCCTCTTTTACTCCTTCGACAATCTCGCTGACTTTCTCCTTTTCCGGGCAAAAACTTTTAAACAGGCAAAATTTACAAAGCTTACTTGGTCTTGGCTCGAAAATCCTCTTCGCCTTTATTTCTCTAATTCTTGCGAGCATCTCCTTTCTTATTTCTTCTATTGTTTCTCCGGTCAAATCAAATTCCTTTTTGTTACCAGCTCTAAGAAAATAGAAACTTGCTTTTTCAACCGGTTTTTTAAACCTAAGTTCGGCCAATATTTTATAAAACCTCAACTGAAAATAGTCGTCCTTTTCCCTTTTACCTGTTTTAAAATCAATTATTCTAAGAGAGTCATCATCTTCCGCTATAACCAGATCAAATTTGCCACTAATATCAAATTCACTAGTTAAGGGAACGATCAACTTTTTATAATCCTCGATTGAGCGCCAAAAATCCCTGGTCGGAAGATAGGCAGGCTTAATCTCTAATTCCGCCATTTCCCAAAAATTGGCTAACATTTGCAGCGCTTGGTGATAGGCTTCTCTTTCTCTCTCAATGCTTTCAAACCCGCCCCATTTCCCTAAAGGGGGTTTTTTATTTG
>VGLL01000033.1 GCA_016866735.1 Candidatus Shapirobacteria bacterium | reverse complement strand
CCCCAACTCCCCCAATCTCTCGTCAGGCACCGGCACAATGCCCACGTTCGGCTCAATCGTGGTAAACGGGTAATTCGCCACCTGCGCCATCTGCCTTGAAAGCAGCGCATTAAAAAGCGTAGATTTTCCGCTATTTGGAAGCCCAACAATCCCAACAGACAAGCTCATAGTTTTATTTTACCATTCCTTTTAGTCCCGTATTCCATTCTCATCAGGAGATCTTCTAGTCCTAAAAGAGGCATGATCGAAATCTATTAACCGAACAACCGCGCACCATCTTTCGGGATTCTTAATATATTCATCTGGATCAAAACTCCAATTCTCCTTCTTGTAAGTTATATCATTAACGTTTCCTCCGTGAGCCAAGTGCCCGTTAAAATAGCTTCTCTCTATAAACTCAACAGTAAAATTATAACTCCAATCATGGCCGTGGATTACGTCGGCCGCAGACAATTGTGATCTAATCTTGTGGGTCTGGCTGTCTATTGTTTGCACCAGATCTCGCCACTGAGCTATATTGTCAGCTCTTATTTCAGGTTCATTTTTAACCGCTGTTTCATAGAAATTTATAATTTCACCACAGTTAATACCGCAAAAGCGGCTATATACCCTGACCTTGCCTTTCTCGTTCCCTAGTGGATAAACTCTTTGGGAACCATCTTCCCGAAGAAGAACCGGGGCGACTGGAATAATATCTCCATGGGCCCTTAGACTGCCCGAACTCAAGGCCTTCCATACATCAGAATTTTCTTTTCTAATAGTGTTGATAACTACGCCATTTAAGGGATTCCCTTCATCAACGACATCGTAAAGAACTGACAGCAACGACCCACCTTTGGGCACATCATGCCTAATCCTAACCAAGTCCGTAAGCCTTAGGCCATTAAAGGCTGTCAATAGGACCCTATTGCTAAAAAACTGGAATGGATACCTCCCAGTGTCTATTCGTTCAACCGCTTGTGCAAGTTTGTCATATAAGGGTACCCTCCCCCTGTGCCTGACTTTTTCCAATATTCTTCCCAGTTTGTTCCAATTACTTTCTAAATATCGCCTAGCTTTTCCGTAAGGCACTGTCAGTTGATTTTCTCTCCTTAATCGGCTTTCTTCCAGTTCAAATGGAACATCCTCTGCCATAATTTAAGCTATTTCTGCTTCGGCACTTTTATCGTGCGCGCAGCGAAAATTAAAAGTTTTTCTTGACGAAAAGTGAATCCCGACAGAAAGACCTGACATTTTCCAAAATATTTATTACTATCAAACTGCGGGTGTCAAGACTCTTGATGACCCGCTTTTTTACTATTAAAAGCTTTCTTCCTCTTCGGTTTATTAATTTCTTCCAGAATCATTTTATCGGTAATCTGCAGCCTATTCCGTTCAGCGATTCGCAAAATCGCAGCCACATAATCCTCTTCCGGCACCGAAATAGAGCCAGATTCGGAATTTGGATCTTCGAGATAATAATAGGAGCCCATATCAATTCTAATCTACCACAAACCTGGCCTTGAAGGCAAGAAGTATCACAAGACCTGGCCTTGACCGAAGCTATACCACTTTGCAAAATTGGTAATACCCACCGAAGCTTTCAGGTAAGAATTCGGGGCCAGATTTGCGGTCAGGATTACTCTCTGAAACAAAAGCTCCGTTGGGTATACCCCCAAATTTGAAAGCGAAGGGGTAAACAATTTTCAAGGTCCGGCACCAATTTATTTATTAGCCTCGTAGGGAGTCTCTTTTTGAGGCTAAACCCAGTAATTGTCTTTGGTTACCACTGCCATTTTCGCTTCCGGGTAGCGCGCCAGAAAGGCCTGATTCACTCGCTGCGCCTGACTTTTTATTTCCACGGCAATTTTTTTCTTCCCTTCTCTACTCAAGACTAAATCCACTTCCGAGCCACCTTTAGTCCGCCAATAATTAAAGGTGTAGCCAAAATTCCCGTAACAATTATATTTCCAAAGCTCGGCTACCACAAAATTCTCAAACAGCTGCCCGGCGTCTCCTCTTGATTTGACCGGCTCAAAATTATTGATCAAAGCGTTTCTTAGGCCAACATCATAAAAATAGACTTTGGGCATTTTGGTAATTTCGTCTCTTTTCCTTAACGAATACGGCCTGACAGTAAAAATGATAAAACTTTGTTCAAAAAGTTCAATGTACCTTTTTACCGTTTTCGCCCCAATTCCAAGACCGGAGCCAAGTTCCGCATAATTGACTAGCGAACCAATCTGGTAAGCCAATAGTTTCAGAAGCGAAAGGGCGGCCGAGCGGTTTTCCAAAAGCGACAGCTCTACCAAGTCCTTAAACACCACGCTATCAATTAAACTAGTTAAATAAGTCGCGTCGCCAGGGTGAGTCTGCATGGCCGGATACAAACCATACACCAAAAGATTATCCAGTATTGCCCCTTTATCGTATTTTTTAAAGATGCTCCTCGGTTTTTCTCCGCTTACCAGTTGCTCTATTGGCCGAAGGGAAAGTCCCTCCTCGAGACCGCTCTGCACCAGATATTCGCTCAAAGACAAGGGGTAAAGAGAATAATCAATTTTCCTGCCTGCCAGACTTTCGGACGCCTTGTTCTTGATGTTAAATGCCGAGGAGCCCGTAATGATAAGTTTGTATTGAGGAAGCTGGTCGAAAAATATTTTAGCCGCTCTTCCCGGGTCGCTCAAACGATGAATCTCGTCAATAACCACATAGTCACTGGCGGCGCTCAAGAGCTGAAGGTAAACCGCCGGATCATAATGTTCAAGCGCGCTTCTTATCGGCTCGTTATCAACGATTAAATAATGCGCCTTCGGAAAAATTCTTTTGACAATGGTCGTTTTCCCTACCTGCCTCGCCCCCAGTACCACTAAAACTTCTTTATACTTGGCAAAATGGCCCGAGATAGCTTTATCTAGGTGTCTAACTATCATCGCAAACACATAATAGTATAAACTAAAATGGATGTCAAGTACCGTTTAGTCAAAACCAGAAGCGCTTACTTGTTAAGGCCTGGCACCAACCCGCTTTTTAGCCCCGCAGGGAGTCTCCTTTTGAGGCTAAAGCAATATTTATTTTTACATAGCCATGTGTTCCTCGTGGCAATTTGTGGCGGATTCGCCTATAATCTAGCTATGAAGTTAAAGAGGGTCAGAACCATTCTGGGCGATGTCTTTCGGAACATCTGTAAGATGCTCGCTCTTGCTTGGGAAATAGACAAGAAAATCACTGCCCAATATTACCTAACCGCAGCCATCGGCGCCTTGATACCATTGGCGGCCAGCTACGTAGTCAAACTTTTGATAGATAACCTGCAAAGGGCACAATTGGGTGTTATGCCCGTCGTTCCCTTAATCGTTATTTGCGTTTTAGCCGCCCGCTATCTTGTTACCCTCACGGAAAATATTATTTATTGGGGTTATAACCAAACCTATTTAGACTACCTATTCCGCTATAAACTGCAAAACCAATTTACGCTCAAGTTCCACACCAAAATTTCGTCGCTTGATATCGCTTATCTGGAAGATCCCAAAACACAGGATCTAATGACCAAAACGCGGGATACTATGCAGTGGCGTCTTCCTGATTTCTTACGCGTCTTTTCCTATTTATTCAGGGATATAATCGGCTACACCGCCGCCTTTTTTGTTCTTCTCCCCTTTGGCTGGTGGATTCCTATACTAATCACCGCCGTCACCCTCCCCCGCCTTTACCTTCGGGCCAAACACGGCGCAATTCAGTGGTCTATTTGGGGATCTGGCGCGCCCCAGTCCCGGAAACTTTGGTACTTCGACTGGCTTCTACAAGAGCACACAGCTGTCAAAGAAACCAGAATTTCTCAATCATCGGCTACCCTGATGGCCAAATTTAAGGAAATTCAGGACTATCTTTTTAACTTAAATAAAAAGCCGCTCGATATCTATTTAAGGATTTCGACCATACCACCTTTAGTTGAAGTACTTGTCATAATCCTCGTCGCCACGAGGTTCCTTCCTGCTGTCATCGCCGGCACCCTGACTATTGGTAGTTTCACACTGCTTATTAATATGCTTGATCAGCTAAGCGGTCGAGCCGCTAATGCCTCGGCTAAATTCGGCGAACTTTACGAAAATAATTTCTATGTAAATAATTTCTTTGATTTTTTGTCTTTGCCATCCCTGGTTAACATCTCCAAGAGGCCAGTCATTTTCAAAAAATTTAAACCGCCGAAGATAGAATTTCGGAATGTTTCCTTCCAATACCCTGATGGGCCAAAAGTTCTTCACAACATCTCTTTTGTTATCGAACCCGGAGAAAGCGTGGCTTTTGTCGGGCAAAATGGCGCCGGCAAAACAACAATTATCAAGCTCCTGTGCCGGTTTTATGATGTCAGCGAGGGCGAAATATTGATTAATAATATCAATATTAAAAAACTAAGCCCGCCTAATTGGTATAAATTCCTAGGAACCCTGTTCCAAGAATTTGTGCGTTACCACTTTAGCGTCAGAGACAATATCACTCTAGGCGCCCCTGATAAAAAAGACGATGAGGCGATGGTTCGCGCGGCGGTCAAGTCGGGCGCCTCCGAGTTTATCGAAAGATTACCCAAAAAGTACGAGCAAATGCTGGGCCGCCAGTTTGAAGACGGAAAGGAACTTTCCGGTGGAGAATGGCAAAAATTGGCCATTGCTCGGGCGTTTTATGAAGAACCGCCTGTTCTCATTTTGGATGAACCCACAAGCGCGATTGACGCCGAAGCCGAATACGAGATCTTCAATAATCTGAAAAGACAATACAAGAATAAAACCCTAATACTGGTCTCCCATCGCTTTTCCACGGTTCGTAATGCCAATAAGATTTTCGTGGTTGATAATGGAGAGATAATTGAGAGGGGTTCTCACCAGGAGCTCTTGAAATTAAATGGCAAGTACGCCCAAATGTTTACTCTCCAGGCCGAGGGATATAAATAAGATCCTTAGCCTCGCAAGGACTCTACTTTTGAAACTAGGCATTAAGATTATATGTAAATACTTTAGTACCGGCCGGTACCGAAGTATTCATGGCTAAATTCAAAACGATAATCTTTTTTAGCACTTCACTTTATAAAATTCTCCTGGGAAAAGAAGGTCAACGGGCCTCTCGTCAAGAGAAAGGTTTTCTCTCGCTCTCTTCAAAGCCCAAATTGGGCCACCGTGGGTGACGCAAATTATTTCTTGATGAGAATACCTCTTCTTTGCTAATTGGCAAAACTTTAACATGCGCCGCGCCACTTGCTGGGGGTGCTCGTTGTGTTTAACAAATTCCGTAAAGTCGCTCTTGGCAAAATCTGATCCTGGCTTACCCGCCCACTTTGTTCTCCACTCTGTAACTAACTTGGAATAGCTTACTTTAAGTTTTGGAAAATACCTCTTTATAATCCTGGCTGTCTGGCGGCAACGAAGTAAGGGACTAGAATAAATAGCCGCGATTGGCCGCTTGGAAAATTTCTTTCCTAGGGCCTCGGCCTGCTTCCTCCCTAAATCATCAAGCGGGAAACCTGGCAAATCACCCTTAATCAAGCCTTTCGGATTATCAGGCTGTCCGTGCCTTGCAAAATAAATCGTGGTCATAGCAACTCTAATTTCTCTCGTTTTGCGGACACTAATTGGGCAATTTTTTAGTTACCTTGTCCGACAGAAGTCAAGAGGAGAATCCCCATAAGTGTTGTTACGATGCCAAACACCTGTTGCCTCGTTAACTTATCCTTAAAAATCAAATACGACATTATTACGAATAAAATGGGCGCGGCTCCGGCAATAGGGGCGACGAGACTACTTGCATTGGGAAGCGATAAACCATAATTAAGGGCGAAATCGCCTGATCTTATTAATAACCCAACCATGAAAGTGGCGAATAATATTTTGATTTCTTTCGGCATATAAAATTTTTCCTTCCTTTTCTTCATAAATAGGAAAATAATAGGAAAACATACCGTCGCTATGAAATTTGGCAAAAACCAACCGAAAGAATTAATTAGGATTCGGGAAAAGGTAAAGTAGAAAGACAGAAAAACCATTGCTATTATTGCTAGGAGCACCCCCTTATCAATTATTTTTTCTGCTTTCCTCACCTTCTCGAAATCTACGCTGCAAAGGAAGACACCCAAAAAAATAATGATTATAAATAGGGCTTGAGTTATGGTAATTATATCCCTAAAGATTAACGCCGAGAGGACCAAAACTACTGCAGGAAAAGCCTGAATTATGATACCCACAAGTGGTGCACTTGAAATACGAAAGGCCTCACTAATTAACACGTTTCCTGAAACGTATAAAATACCCAGGAAAATATTAAAGATTAAGAGCGGGAGAGTAATTAGACTAAGATCGTGAGGGGCGAAAGGTATAAGCAATAAAGACAGAGAAGAACTAAAGAAAAATACCCAAAACGTTGTCAAGGTGGCACCAATCTTCCTCGATGCAATAATCGTAAATAAATCCCCGGTCCCCCATCCAAAAAAAGTGACCAATGCCAATAAAAGAGGCAAATTCATATTATCTTTCCACCGTAATTATAACGAACAGCTTACTCTTTTAAAAGATGCTCTGCGTATCCCGCCGCGACTAACTCTTGGAAAGCCCGCCAAACCTTTTTAGGAATTCGCTGCGGAATCTGGAATCCTTTCTTCGGATATTCTTTTATCCTTTGTAAATCACCAACCATAATACTAATTAGCTCTTTTCTGGAAACATTCTCGCTTTTATATTTCTCAAAAGATATCTGCGGAGAGGCAACTAAAACGTAAACTTCCGGCCAAAGTCTCCTAAATGTAGCAAAGGTTCGTCTCTCCATATCCGGCTTACAAACAGCAATTATGGTTCTCGCTGTTATTCCATTCTTCCCCAAAAGTTCTCTGGTAAATTCCACATTTTCGCCAGTATTGCTCGATTTATCTTCCATAATTATCTTCTCGGCTGGTACACCAAGCTTTTTGGCTCTTTCGGCAAAGAATACCGCTTCGGGTTTCTTCCATATCTTGCGGGTCAACTCACCCAACCCGCCGGACATGACTATTAGCGGCGCAAAACCTTGCCAAAAAAGTTCCGCTCCGCGATCGGCGACTTGAATATCATGACTTCCCAAAACCACAATTACATCTGCCTTCTTTAGTTTGTGATTAAGATGGTGATAATCCCAAATTATCTTGGCCAATCTCTCTACTTCTGCTTTATCCATAAAATCTAAAGACTACGTGTCTATTCGCAACGCCTCCCATTTTTTAATGTTTTAACTTTACTACTCAAAATTTCATCCGGCCTTAAAATATTCCCACGAATTAACGACCTTTTCTAATCACTCTATTTAAGAAAAAGGCAGAGACGATAAACAAGGGAATAAAAGTCATTCCCGACCAGAAAGCAAAATCGGCGAAATCACTTACTCTCTCGAAAATACAAAGTTGCCAAAGCAAGAGCCAAGGAATTCCTGCCAACAAGGAAATGGCAATATATGGTAGGAATCTAATATTCGTTAATCCGTAGGCGTAGGAAATGAAGTCATGAAAGGTCCCCACAAAGAGGCGGAGGAGAATTAAAGATTTTAGGCCATAATTTTTGGTGAACTCATCCACTTTTTCTATATTCTTAACCCCTACGAGCTTTACGACCAATCCTCGCCCGTATCGCCGAGCAATCCAGAAATTGATTACCGCTGCTAATCCTGCCGCCAAATAAGTGTAAATTTGAAATTCCTTCCCGAAAAGAAGCCAGCCCACAAACCAAAGAGGTGTTCCGCTTAAGGGAGCGATGACATAAGTAAGGGTGGTTAAAATGATAAAAACCAGTGGGGCCCAAATACCACTCTTTTGGATAAAACTAGTGATATCTTCAGTTCTAAATTTTGTTCCCCCCCAATAGATTAAAAGCGAAATAAAAACCAGAAGAAAGAGATAAGATAACCGGCGCTTAGTCAAATTCTTTCGGACCATTGCTACGTTCCTAAAGTCCTTATCTCTCATTTTAATATCTAGAGTTCAATCTCTAACAATATCGGACAGTGATCGGAGCCGAAAACATTCTTTAAAATCTCTGATCTTTTTACCTTCTCTCTTAAATTTTCGGACACCAGGAAATAATCATACCGCCAACCTTGATTTTTCTCTCTTTTGGGATCTTTTAGATGCCACCAGGTATAATGCCCACCTCCTCTCTCGAACATCCTAAAAGTATCAATTAGGCCTATTCCTAAAAGATCAGAAAACCATTTTCTCTCCTCTGGTAAAAAGCCAGAGTTTTTACTTGTCTCCGGGGCAAAAAGGTCTAATTCGGTATGAGCCACATTAAAATCTCCGCCAATTATTACCGGCTTATTATGCTCAAGTTGCTTTTTGAAATAATCCCTCATTGCTTCATAAAAGCTCAGCTTGTAGTTTAATCTTTCCGCGCCGCTATTCCCATTCGGGACATAGAAGTTAAAAAAAGATAGGCCATTTAGTTCACAAAGCATCGAGCGCCCCTCGGAATCGAGAATCTTATCTCCTACCGAATCTGTTAACTTATCTAAAGATAGCGATTCATTATAATAAACTGCCGTTCCGCCGTAACCGGGACGACCGGAGTGGTTAAACTCAACTTTATAATGCGAAACAAACTTAAGAAAAAATGATAATTGATCGGGGTGGGCCCGAACTTCTTGAAGAAGCAATAAATCGGGTTGCTCGCTTTCGATAAATTTTAAGAACTGCTCCTCCGCCGACCGTAACCCATTAACATTCCAAGAAACAATTTTCATCAATCGAATTGTAGCAACTGGAGCGCGTTTTGGATATCCTCCGCGACCATTTTTCTTTTGGATTTTTCGATTTTTTCCGGCAACGCCTCGCAAATCGCAATCAAGCGGACTTTTTCCGGCTCGATATTAGGGGGCAGAAGAAGTTTGGAAGTGGACATGATTAAACTATGCTGAGACATAATCCACCCTCTGGCATTGACAAAATATCGCTTTGGCGTTATCTTGTCCACAATTTAGCCTTGGCTTTTAGATTTGTGTCTCTATCTCGGCTAAATTATATCATGTCGAGATGCGCGGGTACTCGAACTATGAATGAAAGCCATTGTAAGGCTTTTTCCCTTTCTTTAAAACAAAAACCATACCGGTAATTTTATTAGCTTTTTCTGAACAGAGAAAAGCTACATACTTGGCAATTTCTCCAGGATCGGCTGCCTCTTTAATATATTGAGGAAAATACTTTTTGTAAGCCTCTGTAGCGGTATCAGAAGGAGAAATGGCATTGACTTGAATGTCTTTTTCCTTGACCTCTTCGGCAAGACCGATCGTCAAATCTTCTATTGCCCTCTTGGAAACATAGTAAGGTAACCAGCCTTTCGCGCCACTCTCAAACGTTCCAGAGATATTTATGATCTTCCCTCCCCTCGGCATCAGGGGAATAAAAGCATGGACAAGAAGCGTCGGTGCAGTTAAGCCAACCGCATAAGTATCAAGAACTACTCGTTGAGAAAAAGCCTCAAAGTCTATGCCAGCGTATACTACATCCTTACCGTGCCAAATGCCGGCCACATTTACCAAAATATCAACCCTATCTGTTTTGTTTCTAACTTGAGAAATCAGCCTGTTTATCGAAAAATTCTTACTCAAATCAGCTACGAAAATCTCCGCCCGTCCGCTCCCTTTCTCAATCAGTTTTCTGGTTTCTTTTAGTCTCTCCTCGGTTCGCGCTACCAGCCCAACAAACACGCCGGTTTTGGCCAACTCTATTGCGATAGCCCGGCCTATTCCCGTCGATGCCCCCGTCACT
>VGLL01000032.1 GCA_016866735.1 Candidatus Shapirobacteria bacterium | reverse complement strand
TAATTGAAGCATTTAATATACTCGATACCGCATACCACATACCACATACCCAATTAGTTTTCGCCGGTAAAAAAGGCTGGCTGTATGAAGACATGTTTCGAAAAGCCAAAGAGACAGGAGTTGGCAGTAGGGTAGTTTTCACTGATTACGTATCGGAGGAGGACAAATATCCCCTGATCGCCGGCGCCAAATGCTTTGTTTTGCCTTCCCTATACGAGGGATTCGGCATTCCGGTTTTAGAGGCAATGGCCTTGGGAGTTCCGGTGGCGATTTCTAATGTTTCCAGTTTGCCTGAAGTGGGAGGTCAAGCCGCTTTCTATTTTAATCCGGAAAAGCCTGAATCTATTGCGGAAACGCTTGCCGGCGTGTTAAAATTGAGCCCAGAAGAGAAAGAAATGACTATTAGAGCGGGAAAAATTCAGGCTAAAAAATTTACTTGGGAAAAATGCGCCGAGAAAATTTTAGATACACTAGAGCGATTAGTAATTAGTAACCTGCCTGCCGGCAGGCAGGTGTAGTAATTTTGGAATATGTTTTATTCAGAAATATTCCATTTATCTAGCCAAGGGCTAAGAATTACCGATAAACACGGGAACCCTTTATCCGTGCGGGAAGCCCTGAGAAGAATTTTTGTCCGTTTCTATAATTGGTGGCTGGATTTAAGGCTTTTTCTGGTTAATACGGCCGGTCTTTGCCCCTTTTGGTTTTGCAGGCGCTTTGTTTACAGTTTGGGCGGGCTTAAGATTGGAAAAAAATCAAAAATTCACGTTTTTTGCCGATTTTTCGAGCCAGGAGGAATCTCCATTGGCGAAGGCACCCTTATAGGCGAGTCTGCCTTTTTGGACGGACGGGCGAAGTTAAGAATTGGCGACCATGTTGATATTGCCTCCCAGGTTTTGATCTATAATTCCGAACATGATATCGAAAGCGAAGATTTTCGCGCGGTTGAAACCCCAGTGGAAATAGACGACTACGTTTTTATTGGACCAAGGGTTATTATTCTGCCAGGTGTTAAGATTGGTAAAGGGGCAGTGGTGGCGGCGGGGGCGGTCGTGACGCATGGAGTGGCGCCCTTTAAGATCGTCGGGGGCGTTCCGGCCAAAGAGATTGGGGAAAGACAGAGAAAAGACCTTCGTTACCGCTTAGGGAGAAGCAGGCTTTTCCAATGAGAAAGGGATTGGTAAGAATCATAAAGATTATAACGATTATAATCCTTATACTGGGAAGCCTCTATCTGATTTTGCCTTCTCCGCCAGAGTTACCGCCCCTCCCCGAGAGTCTGCGCTCGGTTGAGCCAGGAGATACGGTGCAAATACCTGGCGTTTCTGCCTACTATACCGACTTGCCAAGGAAGGAGATTGTTGATTTTTACACTAAGCCCTTTTCTCGCTCTTCCTTTTTGGGAATCCCTTTGATTACCTACCGACTTAACCACCCCCCAGAAAGGATTCGCGAAGTGCTACGGGAAACCCAGCAGTCAACCTACGTAGAGGAGGTCACTCATCCATTAAGGGAATCACTTTTTATTAGTGGTTTCGAGTGGGAAAACGATCCCTTTACGAAACCGTCAAGAAGAATAAAGAATGCTTCAGTAGTTAACGGCAGAACGTATAAATGCAAGGTTACCCTGTTTTACCAAGGCGCAAAGCCTTGGCAGAGACTACTAGTCTTTGGGGGAATCTATCTGTGCGGATTTCTGATATATCGAGGCTTTAAGGCGGTTTATGAAACTTTCCGTAATCATTCTTAGCTATAATACCAAGGATCTGCTAAGGAATTGCCTGGAGTCGATTTCGGCAAAGACTTGCGGTTTAGAACATGAAGTGATTGTAGTTGATAATGGGTCGACTGATGGGAGCAGAGAATATCTAAAGAGATGCAGACCTGCCTGCCGGCAAGGCAGAGATGCAGAGATGCAGAGATTAAAAGTCATTTTTAATAAAACAAACTTAGGATTTGCGAAGGGTAATAATGTGGGAATTATGGGGGCTAAGGGCGATTACATTCTTCTTTTAAACTCCGACACGCTTATTGTTGATGGTGCACTTTCTAAGCTGGTTAATTTTATGGAGACTCATGCGGAAGTGGCCGTCGTTGGGCCAAGGCTTTTAAACAAAGACGGTAGTTTTCAGGCGTCCGTCGGGCGATTTCCCTCCTTGCCGGTTGTCTTTTGGATGCTTTTCAAAGAGCATTTTGGGGGCAGCGAGTATGTCAGGCGATCGCCGGCTGAAGGAGGAGAGGTAGATTGGGTAATGGGGGCCGCGTTAATGGCCAGACATGAAGTTTTTAAAAAAGTTGGTTTTCTCGACGAGAAGATATTTATGTATATGGAAGAAGTCGAGTGGTGTTATCGAGCGAAGAAAGCCGGTTTTAAAATCTATTTTTACCCGGATGCCCAAATAATCCATCTTTGGCAGGGAAGCTCGCAGACCGGCAGAAAGGATCCGATTCTGAATATTTATCGCGGGCTAACTTATTTTTACCAAAAGCACCGAAACGCGCTTGAGTTTTTTATCTTGCGCCTTTTGTTAAAATTGAAAGCAATAGGGGCAATAGCGGTTGGTTATTCAAAAAATAGTCAGTATTTAAAGGAGACTTATCGTGAAGCTTATAAACTGGCTTAAAGATAATTTTATATTTTGGGCGACCGGATTTTTATTGCTGTTTATTCCCTTATATCCTAAGTTTCCTTTGCTATCTGTTTCGGGAACTTATGTTTCCATACGGATTGAGGATTTCTTGGTAGCGGGAACTCTTGCCGCCTGGTTTATTCTATTTCTCATAAGGGAACCGAGGCAATTTTTAGGCCAAACCTTGCCGAAACTTTTTCTCTTGTATTTTTTGGTTGGCGGGCTCTCGCTTGTATCCGCCGTTTTCATCACTAAAAATGTTACTCCTCACCTCGCATTGCTTCATTATTTCCGCCGAATTGAATACATGTCTCTTCTCTTTGTTGCTTATGACGCGATCCGCCGGCCAAAAGATATAAAGATTTATGCCCTCATTTTTTTCTTGGCGACGACGGGAGTGATCGTCTATGGTATTGGGCAGAAGTTTTGGGGGTGGCCGGTGATTTCCACGATGAATCGGGAGTTTTCCAAGGGATTATTTCTGCAGCTGACCTGGTGGGCGAGGGTGAACTCAACCTTTGCCGGCCATTACGACCTGGCCGCCTATCTTGTGCTAACTCTCTCTTTAACGGCTGCCTTTTTTACCCTTATTCGCAGTATAAAGTTGAGAATAATTACCTTGTTTTTCGCCATTGCCTCGCTGTACCTTCTTATTTTGACCGCTTCCCGGATTTCTTTCCCCGCTTATCTTGTGGCGGCAACCTTTATCCTTTTCTCTTTGAAAAAGTACTGGTGGATTCCTCTTGTTCTTGCTTTTAGCATTTTGGGAATGCTGGGGTCGGCAGATTTTAGTCAGCGCTACGCGGCCACATTTAAGATTGACTTGAGCTTTTTAAGCGGCACGTTTAAGGTAAAACAAGAGGCCGTTATTGTCCCCACAGTCGCACCTACACCGACAATTTTGCCCCCGATTGTAGCCGTCGGGCCGACGAGAAGGCCTGGCGAGAGAGTTACGCCAACGCCTACTCCAACACCGACCCCGATTCCGCCGGCCGAGCCGGTCGAGCCAACGGAACTGGCCGTCACCCGCTCCACCGATATTCGCCTGAAGGCAGAGTGGCCAAGGGCTCTGCGCGCTTTTGCCAAAAACCCGCTTTTGGGGACAGGCTATTCCTCCATAACGCTAGCAACGGATAACGACTACTTGCGCATATTGGGCGAGACGGGGATTTTGGGGGCACTCGCTTTCTTGCTTATCTTTATTGAAATAGGCAGAAAAGTTGTTTTCTTCCTTAGGCGGGCGAGACCAGGATTTGACCGGACCGTGGTCATTGGCATTTGCGGTGCCGCCGCTGGTTTTCTCTTGAATGCTCTCTTCATTGATGTTTTCGAGGCCTCCAAAGTAGCCTTTATTTTTTGGATTTTAATGGGGGTGATGCTGAAGGTAGTTGATCTTAATTCCGTCAATTCATGAAATGGGCAAATCAAGAACGAAAGTTAAGGGACTTCCTCTGGGACTTATAGAACTGCTAGTCCGCGATAAGAAGTCCCTAGATAGTAATTGGCCAAGAGATAAGCAAAATCTTCTTGCCATTTTGCTGATTAGCACGATTTGCGTTCTGTATTTGATGGCCGTTTTACTCCGCCACTATCGCCTTGAGTCGTTTGGGTATGACCTTGGCCTTTATGCCCAGGAAGTCTACCTTCTGGCTAGCCATCAGCTTCCTTATAGCACCATCAAAATTCCTAACATGGTTATTTGGGGTGATCATTGGACCCCTTCGATGGTCATTTTTGCCCCGTTAGTTTGGCTATTTGGCAGAGCAGACTTAGTTCTTGTTATTTGCCAAGTCCTTTTTTTAGCCTTGGCTGCCCTGGTTGTTTGGATAATCTCCATCGAAAAAACTGCAGACAAACTATTTTCACTCGTTTTATTATTAAGCTTTTTAATTTTCTACGGAGTGCAAAACGCCGTTTTTTTTGATGCACACCCCTTTTTCTACGCGGCGATGCTGTTTCCTCTTCTTTATTGGTTCTGGCAGAGGAATAAATGGGCAGAGTTCTTTTTACTTTCTTTCCTCATAGCTAATTTTCAAGAGAATCTTGCTCTTTATCTAATAGCGTTAGGGTTATGCCTAATGATTAGGCGAAGATATAAACAGGGGGTATTTCTAATTATCTTTTACGGCATGTGGTTTTTTCTAATAGTTAAATTATTGATACCCCATTTTTCTCCGACCGGGGGTTTTCTCTATTCCCAGGAGATGCCTGGATTGGTCGAGATGGTTAAAAGGTTAATCGTTCCCATCGAAAAAGGCAAGGTTGTGATTTTATCATTTTGGAACTTTTCATTTTTGCCGCTACTTTCTTCGTTTTCCCTTTTACTTTCTGGAGTTACTTTTCTGGAAAATTTTCTTGGGACAGGGGCCCTGGCTGGGCGCTTTGGGTTTGATAGGCATTATAAGGCTGTTCTTGGGCCAGTGCTGGCGATTGGCGCGTTAGAGGCTTACTCTATTTTGAAAAAGAGGAGGCTAAATTTTAGTTATCTAAGGTGGGGAATTATTGGGAACATGCTTATCGCAGCGATTTTTATGCAATACTACCTGCACTTACAGCTGAACATGCTTTCTAAAAAAGCGTATTGGGATATTAATTCCCACAAACAAAGGGTGCTAGGAATCATAAAGGATCTAAATCGGCAGAATTATTCCGTGGTTACACAAAATAATTTTGTTCCCCACCTGAGCAATCGGCAGAATATCTACATTTTGAGCTATTTAGATGAAAGGGGATGCCATCTAAACACAAATCAGGCCGAGTATGTTCTGGTTGATCTTTCGGACAATCAATCGCCGGTGAATTTTTTGGGGTGTAGCGTTAGCGAAATAAGTGATTTACTAAAAAAAGGGGTAGCGGGGGGAGAATATCGCATGGTTTACGAAGAAAAAAAAATTTATCTTTTGAGAAGATCATACGGCGCTTGGGCGCGATAAATCTAATTCTCTTATTGGGTTAATTTTGGTAAAATAACTTTGATGGTTAGGAAAGTAGCTTTCGGCGCGATCATTTTATTAGGCTTTTTGGTGAGACTGTATAAAATTGATTCGCCCATAGCCGATTGGCATTCGTGGCGGCAGGCCGACACCTCTGCCGTAAGCAGGAATTTCGTAAAGTATGGATTTGACCTTTTGCGTCCGAGGTTTGATGATATTTCCAGTATTCCCTCTGGCCGAGAAAACCCTCAAGGGTGGCGTTTTGTGGAATTCCCCATTTATAACTTCTTCCAGGCTGGCCTTTTTAAGGTTTTCGATAAATTTTCGCTAGAGGTATGGGGCAGACTGACCTCCGTTTTTTCCTCTTTAATTTCGCTTGTTTTCCTTTTCTTGATTGCCGATTACTTCTTAGGTCAACAGGTGGCCCTTTTAACTGCATTTTTCTTCGCCTGTCTCCCCTTTAATATCTTCTACTCGCGGTCGGTTCTTCCGGGACCAATGGCGGTAATGTTTTTTTTGATATCAAATTACTGCTTTATCAGAATGTTCGAGAGTAAAAAAAGTGATTTAATTTGGCTGTTTATTTCCGCCGCCTGTGGGGCGGTGGCAACGCTGATAAGCCCATACACCGCATTCTTCCTGCTTTTTCCGCTTGGTTTTTTATGCATAAATTTTTTCTTTTCAACACCCGACCAGAGAAAAAAAGTGATCTTTTACAGCTTAACTTTTGCGCTCGTTGTCTTGCTCCCCTTCTTCCTGTGGCGTTTCTGGATGAAACAGTTTCCCGAGGGAATACCGGCCAATCTCTGGCTTTTTAATGAAGGCGGAATTCGATTCCGGCCAGCGTGGTTTAGGTGGCTATTTAATGAAAGACTGGGGAAGTTAATTTTGGGAGGATGGGGTTTGGTTTTCTTGGTTTTAGGACTGCTGGACAGAAAGAAGGCTAGGGCCGACCTGTTTTTTTATAGTTGGTTAGCGGGAGTGATAGCATTTTTGTCCGTCATCGCCAAGGGCAATATTCAACACGACTATTATCAAATTTTAATACTTCCTGCTATTTGTATTTATTTAGCCAGGGGGATTTTACTTTTTTTTAGCTTGAGAGTTGATAGTGTTAGAAAGATAGCTCTGCCGTTCCTTGTCTCGGGGGTTCTGGCCTTTAGTTTGGCGTTTTCATGGTATGAGGTTAGCGGTTATTATCAGATAAATAGGCCGGAAATAGTGGAAGCAGGCAGGATGGCCGATAAACTCCTACCAAAAAACGCAAAGGTAATTGCCCCATATGGCGGTGACACCGCCTTTCTCTATCAAATTAATCGTCCCGGTTGGCCGGAATTTACTGACTCGGTTACTAAGTTGCAAGAGCTTGGGGCTACGCATATTGTGGCCGTAAACTTTGACGCGCGAATTGCCGAGGCAGAAAAAGAATACCCCGTGTTATTGAGAACAGATAAATACATCATCATTAGTCTGATTAGTCTGGAGCCAAGGTGAAAATTCTCATGCTTACTCCCTACCTTCCGTATCCACCTTCCTCTGGTGGTCAAGTCAGGTCGTATAACCTGATAAAGAATCTGGCCAAAAAGCACGAAATTACTCTTTTCTCTCTAATTAAGGATGACGATGAAAAGAAGGATGTTAGATACTTAGAAGAATTTTGCCAGAAGGTTAGGGTTTTCCGAAGGCCGGCTCGGCCCTGGATATTGTCAAACATCTTAAAGACCGGGCTCGGGCCGTACCCCTTTTTAGTTATCAGGAATTTTTCTAAAGAAGAAAAGGAAGCCATTAGCGGAGAGCTGAGCGCAAAGAGCTTTGACCTGATCCACGCGGAGAATTTTTACGTTATGCCCCATCTCCCCAAAACTACAATTCCAGTTCTTCTAACCGAGCAAACGATTTTGTACCGTGTTTACCAGCACTTCGTCGAATCCTTACCCTGGTATCTTTTTTGGTTAAAACCAATTTTAATGGTTGACGTTTTGAAATTAAGATATTGGGAGGCATTTTACTGGAAGAAATCAGACTTCCTGGCGGCCGTTTCCGAGGATGACTTGCCAGAGATAAGGGCTTTGGCACCAAAAAAGAAGGTACACATTGTACCCAACGGCGTTGACTTTTCTTATTTTGGCGAAATGAAGTACAAAAAAGACCCATCGCCGACTATTCTTTTCGGCGCGGCAGACTTTCACTGGATGCAAAATAAGGAGGGTGCACGAATATTAATTGAGGACATTTGGCCGGAAATTAAAAAGAGGGTGAGAGGCGCTAAGCTTTGGATTGTGGGCAAGATTGCTCCGGAGGCTATGGCGGAATATATTGGGCAGAAGGACATCGTAATTGAGGAAATTACGGACAGCCGCGAAGCGTATCAACGGTCGTGGGTTTTAGTCGCCCCAATGAGAAGTGGCGGTGGTAGTCGGACTAAATTTTTTGAAGCAATGGCCTCGGGCTTGCCAATCATCACTACCCCTGAAGGAATTCAGGGAATTTCGGCGAAGTGGGGAGAGGAAGTTATGGTGGAGAAGACCCCTCGATCTTTGGCCGAAGCAGCAATAAGGTTCATTACCAATCCCAAAAAAGCCGAAGATATGAGCCTTAAGGGAAAGCAATTAGTTCGAGAGAAATATGATTGGCGAGAGAGCGCCAAAAAACTTGATTGTCTTTATGGAGAGATTGGCAATGCAAAAAGAAAAGGTTGATTTATCGGTAATTATCTTAACCTTCAACACGAGAGAGCTGCTGGCTAAATGTCTGGAATCTATCTCGGCTCTAGACAACGGTAATTTTAGAATTGAGGTAATTGTGGTCGATAATGCGTCTTCCGACGGGAGCAGGGAGTATCTTAAAAGCCTCAAGGGTGGGCTTAAAGTTATTTTTAGTGATCAAAATCTCGGGTTTGCGGGGGGAAATAATTTGGCACTTAGAGGGGCTAGGGGGCGATACATTCTTTTTTTGAATTCCGATACTGAACTGGCGCCCTCGGCTCTTAACAAAATAATTGCTTTTATGGACCAGAATCCAAAAGTAGGGGCCTCAACCGCAAAAACAATCCTTTTTTCCGGGGGCATGGATCCTGATTGTCATCGCGGGTTTCCTACGCCATGGGCCTCAATTTGCTACTTTCTCGGACTGGAAAACCTTTTCCCTAAAAGTAAAATATTTGGCCAATACCATAAGTTTTATGAAAATTTAGACAAGGTCCATGAAATTGATGCGGGCTTTGGAACATTTATGATTGTTCGCCGGAAGGCCCTTGATGAGGTTGGTGCTTGGGACGAAAGCTATTTTTTTTACGGGGAGGATTTAGATCTTTTCTATCGAATCAAAAAGTCTGGTTGGCGGGTGATGTTTTACCCCGAACCTCTGGTAACCCATCATAAGGGAGCAAGTTCTGGCTTGCGAAAAGAATCTAAAGAAGTAACCCGGGCCGACCGGGAAACACGCCTTAAAACGGCCAAGGCATCTATTAGGGCGATGGAAATCTTTTACGAAAAGTTTTACAAGGACAAATATCCCCCTCTTACAACCTGGGTTGTCATCTTGGGAATCAGAATAAAAGGTTTTTTTAGGATAGTTAATCATTATTTTAAAAGATAAGAACATGAGAATTGTTATTGATTGCAGAATGTACGGTCTGGAGCATGCTGGAATTGGAAGGTACGTTGCGAACCTTGTTCGCGAAATTAAAAACCTCGCCAAAGGCCCGCTTCGCAGCGAGGCGAGCGAAGCTCGTCAAAGACGGCAAAACCCAAAAAATAAAAATTTGGAGATAACCTTGTTGGTTAGATCTAAGAATTTTAGAGAAATAGAAAAAGAAATTAGGGGTTCGTTTAAGGTTGTGGTCTGCGATATCCCTCATTACTCTTTGCGCGAGCAAATTTTACTACCACTTCAATTAATTAAACTAAGGCCGGATTTAGTTCATTTTCCCCATTTTAATGTGCCGTTTTTTTATTTTGGTAAATATGTGGTAACGATTCACGATTTAATCAAGCACGAATCAAGGGGAAAAGAAACAACAACGAAAACACCCTTATTATACTGGCTCAAATACTGTGGTTATCGACTAGTTTTTTGGAACGCAGTCGGCAGGGCAAGTAAGATTCTAGTGCCATCGGAGTGGGTGAAAAAAGAACTGGTTAAAGAATGCCATTTAGGCCCCGGGAAAATAGTGGTGACTTATGAGGGAGCTAGTAAAAAAATCCAAAATCCAAATTCCAAATTTTCCCGCGGAGCGGGATCCTGCTCTGCAGGACAAATTCCAAATAAAATACTTAAGAAATACCAAATCAAAAAACCTTTTATCGTCTATACCGGCAGTCTCTACCCGC
>VGLL01000031.1 GCA_016866735.1 Candidatus Shapirobacteria bacterium | reverse complement strand
GATTAGCTGTTCTGTCACGGCCACACCTACATCCTTTTGGCCACCCTCAATTACAGGCCCCCAGCCATCATCCGGCCACTCACCACTTTTTTGCCCACCTTCGGAAAGTGCTAGCTTAACTGGTTCTCGACCAAAAAGCTTTGCCAAGGCAAGTATTTGGTCTTTAGTAGGTTGGCCAGAGCGGAGCTTCTGTAGTTCTGTAACTACCGCTGCCACGAATTCGCCTGCTATTATATCGAGAGGCTCTGGTTGCCTCTCTAGCGCCAGTGTTGCTACCCTCTCTGCGCTCATGGAAAATGTTCACCCCCTTTTGCCATTTCTGCCATCTTTGCTAAGCGTCCAAGAAGGCCGTGTTCTATGCAGGACCGAAATTGATCCGTGGAAAGTTGATCTACGAAGTTCGGGCTGGCACAATGCCCAGCTAAAACAACGGTGCTCAACTGTTCGTCAGGCATATTTGGCATTTGGCCCACTAGGCCGCACCTAATCCCCAAAAGCCCTATCGCCTTTCCTATGTCATTTGTCTCCTTAAGCGCGCGTAAAACAAACGGGGTGCAGGCGTGACGAAAACCATTAGGTTTCCTTCTCGCGTTTATGGCTGCCCTACACGGAGAAACAACTAGCTTATAAACGGTAAGGGCCACGGCAAATCTCTTGACGCCAGGACTCAACTGGGGATCAGATAAAATATCTTTTGCTAGGCCAAAAGTTTCCCTAACTTGCTGACCATATCTGAGATTACTGGGTATTTCAGCTGTCATTGTACAATCCAATGTTGGACAGGCTTAGTTTTTTAATAACGTTTTCCAAACTTTACTATAAGATATTAATGCGCTATAATATCAATAGATAGTTTTTATTTCTTGACCAAATTATGACTAAATATAAATTTAAAATACCAATGGTCAGATTTGTGGACATCATTAAGTTACAGGCGAATTATCTTTGCTTCCTGGCCAGCCAGATTCAAGAAGGAGTTTATCAAAAACACGGCTTTGCCGTTCTCCCCTACCCGACTAATCATTCCCAGGCCGTTTATTTTCCCGATCTTCCCTATTCCCTTAAATTCTGGCAAAGCATCAGGCGCTCGCCCCACCAGAGCGTCGCGCGGTTGTTTCCGAAAGAAGCAAGGGATGAGATAGCACGGCTTATTCCGAAAGCCAATCAAGCTCCTCCGCCCTCGGGCTGGAAAAAGAAAGAGAGGTTTTTCTTTACCGTTTTAAAAGAAATGAGGCTTTTTGAGGAAGAGCTAAATAAAATCGCCTCGATTTCCGTTCTTTTGACTCCCTACGGCACTGCCGGCAGTTTCCACTATCTTCTTAAAAAATCCGGCAAGGTTGACCTTTTTGTGACCCACCGCGAAGACAATCCCTCGGCTTTTTTAGCTAAAACCTTGGTCCTTGCCCTTCTTCTCTTCCAGAACCCCAAATATGCCTCGGAAAAATGGCAAGAAAAACAGACTATCGCCGATTTCTTATTCTCGAAAACTAAACTGGCCAGTCTTTTTCCTGACTATCGCCTTAATCTTAAGTGGAACAGCAAACTGCCGACCAAATATCTCCTGGACTCGCGAAAATACCTGCAAAAATTAGGCTTTGGCGAAGAGAAAAAATTCAGGCTTATAAATGAGCAAATCTTTTATGGCGAAAGAAAACTTGACCGCATCTTATCAGCTCAAGAAAAGAATATCTTGGCTGGTCTAATTAAGAAGAACGGCGAGGCGCTCACGCACGACCAAATCGCGCAAATCTTGTGGCAAGAAAAAGCAGCGGAAAAATTTTCCCTCTGGGCCATTACCAAAGTAATTCAAAAACTAAGAAGAAAGCTCCAACTGGTGGGAATTAACCAAAATCTTATCCTGACTCTTTACGGTCAAGGCTACGCGCTCACTCCTCCTTAACAAAGAGCGGACTTAACAATAAGAAGAGGTATCAGGCGAGTTCTACTCGAAGCTCTCTCAAATCCAAAACAAACCTCTTTCCCCGCAAAAATTCTATTCCCGCCAGACCCTCCCTGCTTTCATTAAAAACTACCGCTATTTCTTCCTCTCGTCCTTTTTGGGTTTTAATCTTTCCTAAATACACATCCAACTCAACCTCGCTGTCATCTGCTAACTCCCAGGTTGCCCGCGAGATTGGAGGGAAATTAAACTTTTGCTTAAGACCACTCGGAAGAGAAAGACCACCAGAAAATCCGGTATCAACAAGCAAATTCAGTGAAATATCATCCTTAATAGCTGAAGCCTGGAGTTTTACATAGGCGTGACCACGAGAATCGAGGAAGGCTCTCATAATTTTTTCAATTGGAAGGCCAATCTTCCTACTTGGGCGCCAAAAAACATCATTCGGGGATATTTCTTTTTCGCCTTTTTATAGGCCTCAATCGTGGTTTGCCCAACGAAATAATCGCCCGATTCTGGCTCGATTAAAACTACATCCCCGGGGCTGTATTTTTTTTGGAGTTGGGATTTTATCTGATAATAGCGCTCCCGAGCCTTCTCGGAAAATTCATTATAAATGGCTGGTCTTAACATGATCTTATCTTAAAACACGCTTCAGAATTTGTCAAATTTCCCGGGTCTTACGGGCGGCTAAATTGACAATTATCATATGCACGTGCATACGCTAATTGTTACATGAGAATTTCTTTTTTTGGCTAGCTTCGGAGAGACTTTTTGCGGTTGTGGGCGCAACTGGGAGGATATAACGCTTAAGGCTGGACTGCCACGAATAAATTAACAAACAAGAAATACCCACGCTATTTGACGCAATCCTTTCCAAATTAGCGAATAACAACTTGGTAAAGTAAATACCAAATTGGGTTGCTTACTATCCCAAAGACAACTGAATATAAAACTCTCTTTTCTTTATCTATAGAAACGGTGTTTGAATAAATCTTGTAGAAAAAAATTGTCACTAGGACAAAAACAAAAAATATAGTTATTGGAAAGGCTGCCGAGAAAAGAGGCGATGCTATTTTCTCGCCTAATGAAGATTTATACCAAACATTACCACACAATCCGCCCCCCATGCGGCATCTCAAAGAAACAAATGTCGAGGTCGTATCAAATGCGATAAAATCTGCAAAATACCCTAAAATTGTAATCGCCAATATTTTGATTAAGGACCTTATTCCAATTAGGGTCTTAAGTCTAATTCTTTCCAGCAGGCAGAATAGTAAAATAACAGAGGCATTAATAAAAAGATTAATAACAATTGCCTTTCCGTGGAAACCCAATGAGTTAATTCTCCCTATCTTTATTTCTAGCCCGCACTTATTTTTGCTACAATATTCCTCTCTATCAATACAGTAACCAAACCCAGTTTGAGAAAGCCTAATTTTGCTATATTTGCTTGCGTCAACCTCTCTTTGGCCAAGTGATACTTCACCAGCACTACATCTGGAAGGGATAAACATATCTGCACTTACTTGTTTGGCGAATACGAAAACCCCAATAACTAGCGAGAGGAGGAAAAGAACACCTCTCAAAATTACCAATTTATTAAAAGTTTTCACTACTTTGATCATAGTATAACTGCTTTTCTGCCTTATAAATAAGCAATTTTAATCACCGCTCCGCAGCATCCAATTTATCCCAGATTCTTCGCTGCTTCAGCAAGGCTCTTGGCGGTGGCTGGTGCAAGGGTAAGAAAATCATTAACAGCGACGGTCTTAATTTTCCCTATTTCTTCTTCTCGACCAGCAAGATATCTGGTTAGCAATCTTAAATCCCGACAATCTAATTTCTCTCCCGCCCGAAGAAGAGCCTTAACCTCGCGCTCTTTTGTCTCCCAGTCAGAAAGATCATAGCAAACTTGGTAAATAGTCACGGCCTTACCTTCTTCTAAAATAACAAAATCAGCCTCGTAGCCGGCCGCATCTTTGTAATAGAAAATCTCCTCATAACTTTTGGCTAACTCGCCAAAAACGAAATTTTCAAACAGGCGGCCATAATTCTTGGAAAACTTAGTGGAGAGAAAGGTGAGAAAGCCATTATCCACGAAATAAGCTTTGCGCGGATACTGAAGTTGATTGAGCATCGAGGCAGAATAGAAAAGAAGGTCCCTTAAAAAGTAGGAAGATTTTATGTAGGAAAGATACTCATTAACGGTGGTTTTGCCAACCGCGAGACCTAAGCTCTTAAGTTGCTGGTAAATTTTAGAAACCGTAAAATAAGTGGAATTCAAAAGAAGCCGCAAAATTGTTTTTAGGGCCTCTTCGTTTTTAATCTTAAACCTCTCGATTATTTCTTTTCTTACCACCGTCTGAAAATAGGACTGCAAAAGCTCGTCCCTTTTCTCCGGCGGGCCCAAGACCACCTCGGGCAAACTGCCAGAGAGTAAAAACTCGTCGAAAAGAAAGTCGAATTTGGCCTGCTCGCTTTCCAAAAAGGGAATTTTTTCAAAATCCAAAGGAGCTTGTTTAAAACGCAAAAATTCCCTAAAGTTGAGCGGAGAAACCCTTTTTTCCAGAGCCCTCCCCCGCAGTTCGGTTGGTAATTCCAAACTGGATATTTTGGAAGAAGAACCGGTCAGGAAAATCTTAATCTCCTCGGTGTCTAAAATGCGCCGCACCCATTTTGACCAGCCAGGAATGTTTTGAATCTCATCCAAAAAAAGAAACTTAGGTTTTTGACCAAAAACCGCCTGTGTCTCCCCCAAGAGTTGGCTTAAAATCTCGACTTTTTGAGGCAGGCGCTCGTCTTCAAAATTAAGATAAATTACTTCTCCGCGGGAATAGGATTGCAGCAATTCGTTAATTAGTCCAAAGAGAAGATAGGTTTTGCCGGTCCGGCGAAAGCCGGTAATAACCATCACCTTTTTAAGCGGATTAACTTCGTCGGGGGCAATTTTCATCTCCCGCCTTATTACCTCGGGCAGTTTTCTCTCTTGCCATTCGTGTAGTATTGTCCTTAAAATAGGGTTCATAGTACAATAATGCTACCAAATTGTACTATTGGTGTCAAGCGCCGAGCTTAGCTCGGTCAAGCGCCAGTTTATCTCAATTTTTGGCTGGCTTCGGAGAGACTTTTAGTAGTTGCGGGTGTAAGCGATTTAGGCATAAGTTAAAAGTTGTAAGGTTAAGAGGTGAGTTTAGGGATAAGTTATAAGTTGTAAGATCAAGATGTGAGACAAGTTTTAAGTTAAAAGAGGTTAGGGGCGGGATTTGCGGGAAAAGCCAGTCCAAACTTCAGAAAGGCGGTAGATCATCTTACCAATTTGATCGTATTCGTCAATCAATTTTTCACATAAGGCCACATCCACACTCTTAGGATAAAGATCTTTGGCATGATTGAGCGAAACGATAGATTCGTTAACTTCGCAGAGGGCATCTTCTAGATATTTTTGAAAAGCCCTTTTTTGGTTCTTCTTAGCAAAGCCTTCGGCAATTAATCTCGGAACCGCCTTCGAGGAACGCCGCAGTTGATCTTTCAGGTCATATCTCTCCTCCTCTGGTAAAGACGGCACTACTTGAGTGTTAACTACAATCGAAGCCTTATAGGAACGCTGAAAAACTTCCAAATCAGAAAAGCTTCTAATTCTTACCCTTTCTTCCATTTAAAAAAATTCTACCAGAATTTCCCGCCTTTAAAAACTAACAACTTACAACTTCCAGCTCCTCTCACTTCTCTAAACTTACAACTTATACCTCACTTCTTAAGAATAACGTAGCCTGAGATAAAGAGGTGCATGTACTTGGAGAAATAATTTTGGTAAACCCAAGCCTTTTAGCTTCCTTTATTCTCTTCTCTTCTCCCAAGACTCTCCTTACTTCTCCCAAAAGCCCAAGCTCGCCGAAGGCGAAGCTACCACGAGGCAAGGGCTTATTTTTAAAACTGGAGATAATCGCTAGTGCCACTCCTAAATCGGCTGCCGGTTCGCGCACCCTTAAACCGCCGGGAACATTAACAAAGACGTCCCAACTGCCTAAAGGTAAACCAAGTCTCCGGCTGATGATCGCCGTTAAAATGGAAAGGCGGCCGGGATCAAAGCCGCTGGCGACGCGGCGCGGATAAGCCATCGAGGTTTGATTGACTAGGGCCTGAACTTCGACTAAAATCGGCCTGGTGCCCTCTAAGATAGGCACGACTGCCGAACCGGGAATCTCTTTATCCCGTTCGTGCAAGAAGAGCTCCGAGGGATTGCTAATTTCCACCAGTCCCTTTTCGGCCATTTGGAAAATACCCACTTCGTCCGTTGGCCCGAAGCGATTCTTAAAAGATCGCAAGGTACGGCCCGGATAAAAGCGTTCGCCCTCAAAAAACAAAACAACATCCACCAAATGCTCCAAAACCATCGGCCCGGCAATGGCTCCCTCCTTAGTCACGTGGCCAATAAGGAAAATAGGAATCCCTAAGTCCTTGCCGGTTTTCGCCAACCTTGCCGCCGATTCTCTCACCTGGCCAACGCTGCCTGCTGTTCCCGAAAGATCGGCTGTAGTTAAAGTTTGGATTGAGTCAATAATACAAAGTAATGGCTTTTCTTCCTCTATTTGAGCACAAATTGTATCCACGTCTGTTTCAGGGAAAAGTAAGAGATTTTCGCCTTTAATCCCCAGCCTTTCCGCCCGGATTTTAATCTGCTGCGTCGACTCCTCGCCGGAAACATAGAGGCAGCTGCCCGTGGAGCCCAACAAATTTTGTGAGGCTTCATTTTGCGAGTGCCGAAGAGCTTTTTCTACGGTGTGCGTTTTATCGCGAGAGAAACTGAAGTCGACAGCAAAATTTCGTTGGGCGAGCAAGGCATCAGTCAGTTGCAATAAGAGAGTGCTTTTCCCGATCCCCGGCTCGCCCGCCAGCAAAATCACCGACCCCGGCACGATCCCACCTTGCCCTGAGCTTGTCGAAGGGCCCCCTACGACCCGATCGAATTCCCCTATTCCCGTCGAGATCCTCGTCTTGTTGGCTAATTTGATCTTCGAAAGCTTTTGCGGCTTCTCCAATTTTTCATTTTTAATTTTTAATTTTTCATTTCGAGTGGAGACAATCGTCTCCACGAGACTATTCCACTCCCCACAATTCGGGCACTTCCCCATCCACTGGGCAGATTCATAAGAGCACTGCTGGCACACGTATTTAGAATGAGTCTTCATAAATCAAGAAACTGTTTACCCCGAGCTCGAGCTTACCGAGGGATTGACAACCAAAAACCGTCTTTGTCTTGGCCATTCGACTTCATTATAGCGAAACGGAAGAAATTAATAAACGAGGCAAAATTTTCGTATACAAAGGATACTCCTTTGTAAGTTAGCCTTTAACTTCTCCCCAGCTCCATTTTTAAAACCGCCGGTAAATCTTTAATAATTGGCCAAAAACTTTTGGGTAAAAGAGTTCTAAGTTCCCGGTCAATCTCTCTTTTATCTTTTTTCAAAAGAAGAGAGAAAATCGCCTCTCGCTCTTCTTCTGTTAACTTTAACTCCCTTCTCAATTGTTCATTTCTCAAGATGAAATAAAGATCAAAAATATCCCTCGGTTTTTGGCGCATGATTAAGGCTTTGGCTTTCTCCGCCACCAAAACTCTTCGCCCCAAAAGGTAAACTTTATACGCCGGAGATAATTCCCAAGCAACAAGAGCCGTTTCTCTTTCTAAAATAGCGGCTGGCCGAAAAGAAACTTCTTCCTCGATTTCAATCTTCTCTCCGAATAAATCAAATGCCAATAAAGAAAAGTAGCCGCCGGAAGTGGGTTTGGCCTCAGTCAGCTCTACTTTTAAATTTTCCAAAGAAAGCTCAACCAGAACATCTTCTAAAATCTTTTCGAAGCTTGCCCCATTTTTAAGACCGGTAAAATCAAGGTCCTCGGAAAACCTTGGCGAACCAAAAACAAGCCTCAGGGCAGTTCCCCCTTTAAAAAGAAAATTTTCGCTGCCAGTTTTTTGGTAAAACTTAGCCAAGAATAAATTTTGGAGATACTCCCGACCGATATTGAAAAAAGTTGTTTCTTTTTTAGTGGCCAAGTCTGCTAAGATTTTTCTTTCAATCATTTTTGTTTAAAGAGTTTTAAGTATCCATTTAATTTGCGCTTATCAACTTTGCCTAATTTTAACCGCTCATTAAAGCTGCGCTTTCCCAAGGAAACAAAATAGAAAAAATCGGCTACTGCCTTCTCGGGAGTGGCTAAATAAACGACCTGACCATCAATTTCTTTTGGCTCATAACCAGTATAAGCCTCTCTTTTAATTTTCCGATATTCGTAAGAAAGATTATTAACCACAAATTTGCGGGTCGGCTTAGTCGTTACCGAAGTAACGGCATAAACAGTTTCTGGAATCAGGTGATGATAGGCTAAGGCAGAATCTAAAGAAATATATGAAGGAGAATAAAGCCGATTAGCTAAAACAAATTCAGGGGGGAGATTTCTTTTCAGGGCATAAAGTCCTTTTCTTAAGTGAACAAAGGCTCTCTTTTTTAAATTGTAATGCAAAAATCCTTGGGCTGCTCTTTGGCTCACCCTAAAAAAAACCTTTAAATCATTCGGGGTAAAAACCTTTAAGTTCAGCTCAAGCAGTTTCTCTTCCGCCTCGTGCAAATTCAGTTTTTTCATAATATTATGATAAAACTAAATTGGATGGCTGTCAAGAGGCAAGGCTTACCAAGTCGAGCTAAGCTCGATCGAGGGTTCTTGCGGTTTGGTTATTGGTAAATCCAGTTTTGGGGTTTCGGCCTCAACAGGAGAATCCTTTTGGAGATATACAAAGGATATAAAAAGGATACTCCTTTGTAAGTTGACTTTTAACTTTCCCAAGCTCCCTTTCTAAAATCGTTTTGTGGTCTACCCCGGTGGTAAAATGACCCACTTTTTGACTATTGAATAAAAGAAAAGGATAGGCTATAATTAACCCACTCTTAAAAAGAAAGGTGGTTATGATGAATGGCCGGCAAGCAAAAACCGTCTCCAGAACTCCCGAAGGGTGAACCACAGACGATGGGGGCGCTTCTCGCGCGCGCTCCTTCTTCAATTCGCGGCTGGAAAAAAGGCGAGGTCCTTACGGGTAAGATAACCGCGATTTTTCCTAAAAGTCTTTTTGTTGATATCGGCGGAAAAACAGACGGCGTGATTTTGGGGCGAGAGCTTGAGGCAGTTAAGGACTACGCTAAAACTTTGAAAGTGGGTGACAAGGTAGAGGTGGTAGTCGGCGAACCAGAAACGGAAAGCGGCCAAGTTTTAATCAATTTAAGGAAGTCGGCCCAAAATTATGCCTGGAACTTTTATAATGAAAAACTAAAAAATGGTGCGGAAGTGGAAGTCCAGGGCCGGGAGCTAAACCGGGGCGGACTCATCGTTGATGCGCCCCACCATCTGCAGGGCTTTATCCCCTCCTCCCAAATCGGAACCATGTGGCAGGGAAAATTGGAAGCGCTCATCAACCGTCCGCTTAAGGCGAAGGTTATCGAGGTTAGCCGTAGCGAGAACCGCCTGGTTTTTTCTGAAAAACAAGTCTCCCAGGCTAAAGAGATTTCTGCCCAAAAGGCTGCCCTCAAGAAAATAAGGCTTCAGGAAACCTATGGAGGGACTATTATCCAAGTTCTGCCCTACGGCCTACTCGTCAGTTGTCAAATTCCCGGCGCAGAACAGGGGGTTGAGGGCTTAGTCCATATCTCGGAAATCGCTTGGGAAAAGGTAGAAGATATCAACCAGCTTTATAAGGCCGGCGAAAAGGTCAAGGTTTTAGCTTTGGAGGTAAACGAAGGCAGGCTGCAACTTTCTCTAAAACGACTCTTGCCTGATCCTTGGGAAAAAGTGGAGAAAAAATATCCGGCGGATACTCACTTTAAGGGTAAAGTCACTAAACTCACGCCTTACGGAGCTTTAGTCGAAATCGAGCCGGGAATCGAGGGGCTCTTGCACATCTCCAAAATTCCGCCAACAGAAAAAATTGATGTGGGCACAGAAATCTCCTGTTTTGTCGAAACCGTTGACCGGCCCAACCGCCGCATCTCTCTCGGCCTTGTTTTGAAAGC
>VGLL01000030.1 GCA_016866735.1 Candidatus Shapirobacteria bacterium | reverse complement strand
TAAGCTTAATCCGGTTAATATTCTAGTTTGGCTTTTAATTATTTTTTTCCTTTTACCAATTCCGTTTTCACTTTTTCGCCAACCACTAGCTGAAAAGGAAATCCCACTGTCGGAGGCTCTAACGGAAATTAAAGAAGGCAGAGTAAAAGAGGTACTGGTCGAGGACTCGATTTTGCAGATTGTGACAAAGGAGGATAAAAGATTTTCTTCGCGTAAGGAATCAACGGAGAGCTTTGTCAAGACCCTGGAGACGGCCGGGATTGACCCAAAGACGGTTACTTTGAAGATTAAAGATACTTCCATTGGTCGGATTTGGGGCGAGCTTTTGATCAATCTTTTGCCCATAGTTGGCATGGGGTTTCTGCTTTTCTTTCTCTTTCGCCAGGCAAGGGGAGCACAGGATACGCTTTTTTCTTTTGGCCAATCAAGGGCGAAGCTTTTTGCCAGGGGAAAGCAAAACGTGACCTTTAAAGACGTTGCCGGTGTTCCAGAAGCTAAAAAAGAATTGGAAGAAGTAGTTGACTTCCTTAAACATCCGCAAAAGTATCGGGTTTTAGGGGCAAGGACACCTAAGGGGGCCTTGCTGATCGGCCCAAGCGGGACGGGAAAAACGCTTTTAGCGAAAGCGGTGGCAGGCGAAGCGGCCGTGCCCTTTTTCTCGATGGCTGGCTCGGAATTTATGGAAATGTTGGTAGGGGTCGGGGCTTCAAGGGTGAGGGATCTTTTTGGTACCGCAAAGAAAAATGCCCCATCTATTATTTTTATTGACGAAATTGACGCTATTGGTCGGGTGAGAGGAACGGGATTAGTTGGCGGTCATGACGAGAGGGAACAAACGCTGAATCAGATTCTGGTTGAGATGGACGGGTTTACCGTTAACGATAATGTGGTCGTCTTGGCGGCGACTAATCGGGGAGATTTGCTAGATCCGGCCCTGCGGCGGCCTGGGAGGTTTGACCGGACGGTGGTTTTGGATATGCCTGACATCGAGGGGAGAAAGGCAATTTTGGCCATTCATGCCAAGGGTAAGCCATTTGCTAAAGAGGTTGATTGGGAAAAGGTGGCCAAGAGAACGGTAGGCTTTTCCGGGGCGGATTTGGAGAACATGCTTAACGAAGCCGCCATTCTGGCGGCACGCTCTGATAAGAAATCAATCGAGATGGACGATATTGAAGAGGCGGCCACTAAGGTTAAGCTTGGGCCGCAGAGGAAACGGCTGCAATCAGATGAGGATCGAAAGATGACCGCTTACCATGAGGCTGGACACGCCGTGGTTAATTATTTTTCTACGCATATGGACCCGGTTCACCGAATCTCAATTGTGGCAAGGGGAATGACTTTGGGCCACACCATGATTCCGCCGACGCAAGACCGGACTCATGAGACCAAAACGCGGCTCCTGGAGGAAATCCAGGTGTTTTTGGGCGGACGGGCGGCGGAAGAGCTGGTCTTTTCGGAGATGACGACGGGGGCGGCTTCTGATATTGACCAAGCGACGAAGATCGCCAGGCAAATGGTGGTTGATTTTGGCATGAGCAGCCTGGGGCCAATTTCCTGGGGGCCCCAGATGGATACCAACGAGATGGGTCGTGCCTTCTTCGAACCGACCCAACTTTCTCCTGAAATGCAGTCGCAGGTTGATGCCGAGGTAAAACAAATTGTCGATGATTGTTACCAAAGGACACAAACTATCTTATCGACAAACCATAAGAAACTCGACAAGTTGGCCAAAGAGCTTTTGGTGAAAGAGACAATCGAGGGGGAAGACTTCCGGAAATTGATGAGCACATGATTAGAACATGATGAGCACATGAGACCGGTTAAGAAGCCAGTCATTTATGAGGAGCTAACTTATCGCTTAATCGGAATTGCCTTCGAAGTCCACAAAGAATTGGGGTCTGTTCACAAAGAAAATGTTTACCAAAATGCTTTTTGCCTGGAACTCTCTTCCTTGGGGATTCCTTTTCAGAAAGAGCAGGCCCTGGAGGTGAGTTTTAAGGGTAAGAAGGTGGGTGTTTATAAACCAGACATCGTTGTTGACGGTAAGGTCGTAATTGAAATTAAGGCGCTTCCTGTTTTGTTTCAAGACGCCGAGAGCCAGCTTAGTTATTACTTGAAAGGGAGTAATTTTCGAGTCGGCTTGCTCTTAAATTTCGGCTCGCCTAAATTACAAATAAAACGGAGAATTTATGGGTGGAGTGAGGCACACACACTAATTGTGAAATCAAATGAACAAGTTTGAAATAGAAATTCAAGTTAAAGTTAAAAGCAATAAGAAATTGGTAGCTTTCCTTAGGCGAAGGGCTAAGTTTATCAGTAAAAGCCAACAGATAGATGAGTATTTTTCGCCGAGACATAATGACTTCTTAAGTAAACGGCCGATTAAAGAGTGGCTGCGGCTGAGGAACGCTAATGGAAACTACTCTCTTAACTATAAAAATTGGTATTTTAATAAGGAGGGGAAGAGCTTTCACTGCGATGAATACGAGACGAAAATTGACCAGCTTGACCAGGCCAAGCGAATTTTATTAGCTCTTGGTTTTGAGCGCATTGTTATTGTCGATAAAGTAAGGCAAGTTTGGACTTATAACGATTACGAGATCGCCCTGGATTCGGTCAAGAATCTTGGCGCCTTTGTGGAAATTGAGTATCTTGGCAAAGATAAAAAGGTAAACCCCGAGAAGGTTGCGGAGCAAATGGTTAATTTCTTAAAGGAAGTTGGCTGTGAGGAAATAATGATAAATTACGTGGGCTACCCCTTCCAGCTGCTATTTCCCGAAGAAGTTAAGCACGAAAAGCAATAATTTTATTTAGGTGTAGGTGGTGGTTTTTCCGCCCACCCACAATTAACACATCGATCATCCCTTTTCTTCCCTTAGAAATTAAGAAAAATCTGCAAAAAAGAACGTAGTAAAGTCGACTTTACTAGACAGGGCGGAAAAATCGGTTAAAATATGAGCTATGGGTACCGAGATTGAAGTTCATCCGGCTCAGGCAAATATTTTAAGGGCCCTTCTTTTTAAAAAAGAAGCAAGGTTCTCCGAACTTAATAAGACTGGATTAACCAACGACCACTTTAGCTTTCATATCAATCAACTGATAGATCTTGGTTTATTGGAGAAAAACGCTTCTGGGACATACGGGCTTTCCGCTAAGGGTAAGGAGTTTGCCAATCGCTTGGACACCGAAAAGGTAATTATTCAGAGACAGGCGAAGCTAACCGTCCTGGTTACCTGCACCAGAAAAGTAAAAGGAATTACGCAATATCTTGTGCATAGGCGGTTAAAGCAGCCCCTTTTTGGTTTTTACGGATTTCTGACCGGGAAGATTAAGTGGGGAGAAACGGCGCTGGAAGCCGCCCAGAGGGAGTTAAAAGAAGAAACTGGCTTAACGGCAGAAATGATCTTTTGCGGTATCGAGCATAAAATGGATTATTCGGTAAAAGGGGAAATTTTAGAAGATAAGTTTTTCTTCATTTTTAAAGGAGTCCGACCGAAAGGGAAATTAGAAGAGAAAGTCGAGGGGGGAGAGAACCAGTGGCTTAGTGAAAAAGAAATCCGTAAAATCCCCTTGCCCTTTAAAGACTTTCCTCAAGTAGTCGAAACAGTCAAGGGAAAAAGGCTACGCTTCTTCGAAAAAAAGTTCACTGAGGAGATTTATTAGGAGGGAATTGGGCTAATTGGGCAAATTAGGAATCGAGCGTCTCTTTCTTTAGGTTCGGTAAAGTAGCCGACGTGATGATGAGGATAGCGCCAACGATTACTCCGAGAGTGATTTTCTCTCCAAAAAAGAGCACGCCGAAGGAAATGCCAAAGAGAATCTCGGCCAAGCCGATCAGGCTGCCGATACTGGCCTCGATATATTTAAATCCTTGGATAACGGCTAGGTTGGCTAGAAGCATAGCTGTTGCGTAACCAAGTTGCGCGCCCCAAGCATTTATTTTAGAGAAGGGAGGCAGAGACTCATTTAGGAAGTGTCCTAGAAGGCTATTGGCAAGAACCATCACGATAAAATAGCCAGTCATAATTTGCAATTCGGCGTAATGACCAGATAGTTTTTTTGGCATTACCGCAGCGATAGCGCCCATTAATCCAGCCATGATAGTCAAAGCAGCCGGGAGAAACTGATTTTGAGTGAGAGCTAAGTTATAAATTGTTCCAATGCCCAAGATGGCGAGGCCCAGGCTAAGATATTTAATACCCGTTAGCTTTTCCTGGAAAACCAACTTGCCGATGAGGTATCCGCCGATAACCAAGGCAGAATAGAAAAGGAGAACGGCCGTGCCGATATTGAGGTGTTTGAAGCCGAAGAAGTAAGGCGCTTGGTTGAGGCCACCAGCAAAGGCGACCATCAGAAACCAGGGCCAGTCACGCCTGTCTATTTTCTTAAATATTTTGAATTTAATGTTGACTAGCAAAGAGAAGATAAAAAGTAATAATCCCCTGGTCCAGGCCTGAGAAAACTCGCCAAAATCGGCCGCCATCAAGCGTGACCAGGCGCCATAAGTGCCATAGAAAAAGGCTGAGATCAGAATAAATGAAGCGCCTCTTAGCCTGGTGTTATTAGTTACATTAATCATGGTTGATTATTAACACTAACGGCTTGATTATAGATTTAAGAATTGATAAAATACACCAGATGTCCGATCAGACAGACAAAATAAAAGTTCTCCTGGAGCCATTTGGTTTAAGTGGCGAAGAGGCGCAAGTTTACCTGGAATTGTTGCAGAAAAACGTGGCGACTGCCTTAAATTTGAGTCGCAGTTTACACCTAGGCCGCACAAAAGTGTACCGTTTATTGGACAAGCTGATCGAAAAGCAGTTGGTGGTGCTGCAATGTGAGAGTAGCGGTTTTAAATTTTTAGCTAATGATCCCTCGCAACTAGACCTCTTGCTTAATCGCAGGGAAAGTGAACTGGCGGCGATCAGAAGATCACTTCCTGGGATTCTGAAGGTTCTCGAGAGCAGGGCTGGTTCAGGCCGGCCCGGATCACAGGTTATTTATTATCGGGGAAAACAGGGTCTTTCCCAAGTCAATTGGAATTTGATAAGAGCGAAGAAGGAGTTTGTCAGCTATGAGGTGGCGACTGCCGATGTCTATTTACCGCAGAGAGAAGCAGAGAAGTTACGACGGCGCCTATTGGAAGAGAAGATTATGACGAGAACAATAACGAATAAAAAAATCATCGAGTCATTTACTCAAGTTACAGAAATGGTGAGGCACTTTTGGCAGATTCGCTACATTCCCCCTGAAATTTTAACCATACGGGCTGATGTTTTTATCTATAACGATGTTTATGCCGCCTGTCATTATCTGGAGGATGGCGATGTTTTCTGTTTTGAAATGCATAACGAACAGTTGGCCCAGATGCAAAAGGAGATGTTCGAGAATCTCTGGAAACAGGCAAAGAAGTTAAGGATCATTAGTGATCAGGGCAAAGCGATTTTATAAACCGGATCGTCAATTGCTAACGATCCCGGATCGGAAAATTGACTAAAAAATTTGACAAAATGGGAATTTTGTAGTATTCTTCGATTAGAATTTAAGAAGGGGGTGATAGAAAGGTGGTTACAGAAAAAGAGAAACAAGCCCTAGAAAGAGGGATTTTGCTTACCGTGGCTAAGGAGAAGGGAAAACCCGCAAAAGCAGAAAGAGGTACGGGGGGAGTCCCCCTATCTGATGTAGAAGCCGAAGTCCTCCTCACGGGGGAAACAGTATTGGCTATTAATGGCAAGATAATCAGAGGTTCTGGGGGAAGTACATAAGAAAAAAAGGGCAATTACCTAACCTTACCGGAAGAGTCAAAATCCACTTAAGGCGCCTAACTTTGTATCAATGATTCAATTCATTAGAACAAGATATACCTTGGGGTCTGGCAGAAAGTGAATTTTTGTCATAGAATCTTCCTAATGAGATATTTTGAACTTACTAACGAAGAAAAGAAGATCCTTGAGGATTTCGAGGAGGGGAGATTGGTTAGTGTCGGGGACGTTGCCAGACAGAAAAGACTTTACCAAAAATACGCCCAAAACACTTTGAACAAGACGAGGAATATAAACATCAGGCTTTCGGAAAAAGTTTTGGCGAAACTAAAGACTGAAGCAGTTAGGCTGGGCATTCCCTACCAGACTCTGGCCTCCTCTATTCTTCATCAATTTGCCAGTAAGGGAGCGGTATCATAACATTTTACCCTGATCGTCAATTGCTAACGATCCGGGATCGGAAAATTATTTTGGGGGTGTGATAAACTAGAGAAGATGAAGGGGATTACAAGAGGGTTTCTGGTTTCTTTGGGAATTCCCACGGTGTTTTTTCCGGGACTAATTTTAGCCGCAGTTTTAGGCTGGAACTGGCCGAAAGATTTGGGGAGGTTGAGGGAAGCGGGGGGATATAAGGGAGCGAAGATTATTTTTCCGCAAGAAGGAAAAGTTGAGGAGGTAATTGACGGAGACACCTTTGTCTTGGAGAATGGTCAGACGGTGAGAATGATTGGCATTGACGCGCCCAATCGGGGCGAGGCGGGGCACGAAGAGGCGCAAAAATACCTGACTGACTTAATTGACGGAGAAACAGTGGGATTAGAATATGACTCTTATCAAGACGATAAATTCGGCCGGATTTTGGCCTATGTCTGGGAAAGCTGCTCGGCCAGCGTTGGCTGTAGAGACGGGAGGAGGATGTTGAATTTGACGTTAGTAAGGGAGGGGAAAGCAAAAGTGGTTTTCTACGAAGACAGAAGAAAGTTGCGATATGAGAAAGAATTGAGAGAGGCAGAAAACAGTAATTAGGAAATTGATGGCAGAACGGATCGAACTATCGGGCCGTTCGAGGTTGAACCTCGGAAGCTAATTGGCGGAACGCGGTTTATGGTAAAATAGCTTCATGGCCCTTCGTCTCGCTTCGCTCGCTCAGGGTAAAAGGAGATTGGTTTTGATTGACGGGAATGCGATTTTGCACCGCGCCTATCACGCCTTGCCGCCCCTGACTAATCGCTCCGGGGAATTGGTCAATGCGGTTTACGGATTCCTGCGTATGCTTTTTAAGGTAGTCGAGAACCTTAAGCCGGCCTATTTAGCCGTGGCTTTTGACACGCCCCATCCTACCTTTCGCCACCAAGAATTTGTCGGTTATCAGGCGCAGCGGCCGGTGATGGAGGCGGAGTTATCTTCGCAAATTGATAAAGTTAGGGGGGTGTTAAGGGAGATGGGGGTAGCTATTTTTGAGAAGCCGGGCTTTGAGGCGGATGATGTTCTGGGCACGATCGCTCATCGTGCCACTGATTACCACCGATCAAAAAAGCCGATTACCACTGATAAAACAGGCATGGAAGTAGTTATTGTTTCGGGAGATAGGGATTTAATGCAGTTGGTTAATGAGAAAACAAAGATGTATTTGCCGACAAAGGGAATTTCGGAAGCAGTGATGGTGGACGAAGAGGGAGTAGAAGAGAGAATAGGAGTTAGGCCGGCGCAAATTCCCGACTACAAGGGTCTAGTCGGCGATCCGTCGGATAACTATCCGGGGGTAGCGGGTATCGGTCCCAAGACGGCGGTGCGGCTACTGGCGGAATTTGGTAGCTTAGAAAAAGTAATGGGGATGGTCAAGGAGGAACGCCTGGTGGATAAATTAACGAAGGGGAAAGAAACAGCCGTTCTGTCAAAAAAGCTTGCCATAATTCGGAGCGATGTGCCTCTTAATTTCAATTTGGAGAGATGCCAGGCGCCCGAAGTTGGAAGCGAGAAGGTAATGGCGGTTTTGCGGAGTTTGGGATTTAAGAGCCTAATAGGAAAGACAGAGGAGAAGGCCGAGAAGGTTAAGAAGGTTCGGAAGAGGGAAGAAGAACAACTCAGGTTATTAGATTAGAAAAAAAATGGGAGACGCTCTCTTTCGAGATTGTCTCCCAAGTTGACGGGGAACGCTCCCTTTCGAGATTGTCCCCCAGAAGTACTGGTATCTTAACATGAGGGAAAATGCTTGTCAAGGGGGTAATTTGAAGCTAATTTTATGAAAATAGCGCTTGTTCACGACTATCTTAGGGAATACGGGGGGGCAGAGAGGGTTCTCGAGACCCTGCATGAGATTTGGCCGGAGGCGCCGATTTATACCGCCTTTAGAATCGAGAATTCGGCCGCCGGTCAAGCCTTTGCCGATGCGAATGTTATCGAATCGCCTTTTGCCCCATTTATTAAGCATAAAAACCTCTACAGTCCGTTGCGGTTTCTCGCCCCTCTTATTTGGAAAAGCTTTGATTTTTCCAAGTTTGATCTGGTGATTACCTCTGCCTCATGGTATATTTCTCGTGGGTTTCGAGTTAATCCAAAAACAAAAGTGATCTGTTATTGTCATACGCCCCCGCGTTATCTCTACGGTTATCCGACTTCAATTGAGTGGCAAAGATATTGGCCGGTGAGGGTTTATGCGACGATCGTAAATCACTTCTTAAGAATGTACGATTTTCAATCGGCCCAGGAAGTGACGGCCTTCATTGCTAATTCCAAAAACGTGCAGGAGCGCATAAGAAAGTTTTATCGGCGCGATTCGACCGTAATTTACCCTCCGGTGGAAGTGGAGAAAATAATTGAGGCGACTAAAGGGCTTTCGCCGGAAAACTATTTTTTGATTGCCTCGCGGATAGTGGGGGCGAAGGGAATAGAACAAGCGGCCGAAGTCGCCAAGAAAGCGAAGGTACGCATAAAGGTAATCGGTGAACCATCTGGCCTTAAATGGTTCGGCGGGAAGTTAGCGAATCTAAAGAATGAGTATGTAGAGTTTTTGGGAAGGGTTTCGGATAGGGAGCTTTATCAATACTATGGCAAATGTAAGGCATTTTTGGCGCTGGCCACTAATGAGGATTTTGGTATGACCTTAGTCGAAGCGATGGCCGCCGGCCGACCGGTAATCGCTTTTCGAGGCGGAGGATATCGAGAGACGATAGTTGAAGAGAAAACAGGGTTGTTCTTCAACAAACCAACGGTAGAAAGTTTGATGAGGGTCTTTAGGGAATTTGGGGAAGTTGGGGAAAAAATTAAACCCGAAGATTGCCGGGAGCAAGCGAGGAAGTTTTCTAAAGAAAGATTTAAGAAAGAAATGATAGAATTTGTAAGGTCCATTTAAAGAGGTTTGTTATGCCTGAGCTACCTGAAGTAGAGACAATCAGATTGCAGTTGGCGGAAAAGTTGGTCGGTAAGCAGATTGTCGGGATTAAGGTTTTACTGCCCAAACAGTTTCAGGGTGAAGTGGAGGAAGTAATTGGGGCAAGGATTATAGATGTTGGCCGCCGGGCAAAAATCTTGCTCATTCACCTGGACAACGACCGCTCGATCTTGATTCACCTTAAACTCACCGGCCAGCTTATTTGGGCGCCAAAAACGGAGCTTCCCGGTAAGACAACTCATATCATCTTTGAGATCAACGACGGGAGACTCTTCTTTAACGATTTACGGGCGTTTGGTTGGGTAAGGGTAATAAGGGGCTTTGGGGACTTTGGGGACTTTGGGGTTGAGCCGTTTAGTAAAGATTTTACCGTGGAGTATCTTGGGCGGGTCTTCGCCGGAACTTCACGGCCGGTAAAACTGGTTTTGATGGATCAGACAAAGATTGCCGGGATTGGTAATATTTATGCGAATGAGGCCCTTTGGGAGGCGGGAATATTGCCGGCAAAGCCGGCAAAGAATCTAGAAAATTTAGAAATTGAGAAATTAAGAAATTCAATTTTGGTAGTTTTGAAAGAGGGAATAAAATACGGTGGGGCCAGCGCGGCGGATGAGGCCTATGTGAAACCCAACGGCTCCAAGGGCAAATACCAGGAGCATTTTCGGGTCTATCAAAGAGGCGGCCAGCCGTGTTGGCGGTGCGGAGGGTTGATCAAAAGAGTGAGTTTGGGAGGAAGGGGGACATTTTTTTGCCCTGTTTGTCAGAAATGATTATCACGGATTACGACGGATTTACACGGATAAAGTAATCGGTGGAATCAGCTAGAAATCAGTGGAATCTATGTTTATAAAGTCAATTAAGCTGCAAAATTTTCGGAATTATCGAGAAAAGGTTTTTAGTTTTGACAAAGACACGACTTTAATAGTGGGTCCTAATGCTTCTGGGAAAACTAACCTTTTGGAGGCAATTTACCTTTTGGCAACGGGAAAGAGTTTTCGGGCAGAAG
>VGLL01000029.1 GCA_016866735.1 Candidatus Shapirobacteria bacterium | reverse complement strand
TTTTAAGAGATCCGGTAGAGAAGGTGTCGGAAATGATAAAAAAGGTAGGTTTATTGGTTGAGAAGGAGGGAAAAATTGTAACAGGGGGGTTGAGGCCTGAGTATGCGGCGATGGGAGTAGATTATTTTAGTGTCGAGAGGAAAGCCGTAGTGTTTCAAGGCCTAAAGTTTTACCGGATGGAAAAATGGCTGGTTCGCGATACAGAAAGAGAAGTGCTGGATAAGTACCTGGCAAAGAAAACGGTTTTAACACATACTAATCACTACGCCTGGACGCCGCGCTTAATGCTAGAAGCGATTAGAAGAAGAGCCCCAGACTGGCACCGCCCTTTAGAAAAGATGATGAGGGCTTTTGGCGCTAAAGAAGAAGAGGCAGTTGTTAATGAAGAGTATCGAAAAATGGAAAAGGGACCGATCGAGCGGGTTACCCAGGCCGAACTAGAAAGCGGCTATATCGTCGAGCTCCCCTTTAAGTGGACTGATTTTGGGACTTGGGAAGCCATTGCCAGGTATCAACTGGCCAACAACCAATATCAGCCGGGAGAAAATATTACCGAGATCGGAGGAAAAAATTACTTCGTGATAAAGGAAAAAGAAAAGATGCTTGCTACGCTTGGAGTAAAAGATTTAATTGTCGTTGATACAGCGGACGCCCTTCTGATTTGCCACAAGGATAAGGTGGGAGAAGTAAGCGAGGTGGTGAAAATTCTCAAAGAAAAAGGAAAGGAAAAATATTTATGATGTATCAAGTCGCCAAAAGACTGATTGATATAGTTATGGCAATTGTTCTAATTATCCTTTTTTCGCCGATACTTATTATTTCTTCTCTTCTGATCAAACTGACTTCCCCTGGCCCAATCTTTGTGGAGGACTCAACCAGGGTAGGAAAAGGGCAAAAGTTATTTTATATGTTTAAGTTTCGGACGATGATTCCCAGGGCTCGGGAGCTTTTGAGAACAGACCCGAAGTTTCGCAAGCTTTACGAAGAGTACAAAAGCAACAGTTATAAACTAATTAAAGATCCGCGCGTGACAAAAGTGGGGGCCTTCTTGCGGCAATATTCCCTGGACGAGCTACCGCAAGCATTTAATGTTTTGAGGGGGGAAATGAGTATTGTCGGGCCGAGAGCATATTATCCTGACGAGCTAGAACATCAGCAAGTGGTTTACCCGGAAACGAAGCAATTTGTTCAAGAGATACTGAAGGTCAAGCCGGGAATTACGGGCTACTGGCAAGTAACGGGCAGAAGCGAGATAAATTTTGACGAACGGGTCAAAATGGATGCTGAATATGCCGACCAAAAATCGATTATTTATGATATATTAATTATATTAAGGACTCCTTGGGCGATGATTTCGGGGAAGGGGGCGGTGTAGATTTAGTATTTGGTATAGAGTATTTGGTATAGAGTATATGGGGATGAAAAATTCAAAATTAAAAATAATAATTGCTTCCCCGGGAATCTTTATTGCGATTGCACTCCTTTTTGGGCTTGTGATGATGGGGCCGGCAAAGAAGGTTTTGGGGGATGTGGACAACCTGAAAATTTCCGGCAAAGAACTGGTAGCCAGTTTTGCGGAGAAGGATTTGGCTAAAGCCAAACAGGCGAATGAGAAAACAAAAGAAAATCTTAAAAGTTTATCAGCGAATTTAGCGGCCTTTCGCTGGCTCGGATTTGTGCCCGTGGCCCGAAATTATTATCGGGACGGCCAGCACTTGGTAGGAGCGGCCGAACCGGCGCTGGAGGCGGTTGATTTGGCGATCGGGGGAATTGAGCCATATGCGGACATCATTGGCTTCTCGGTGGTCAAGAAAGGCGAGGGGACAACGGCCGAGGACCGGATAAACTTTCTGGTGAACACCATTGCCAAGATTGGGCCCCAGCTTGACTCCATAAATCAAAAGATAGGCAAGGCGCAAGAAGAACTTGATCAGGTTGATGCCAGTCGTTACCCCGTAGAGCTTCGGGGGATGAGGGTTCGCTCCCAGATAGAGATGCTGAAGGAGTTTGTCAAGCAGGCTCATTTTTTTCTACAAGGCGGCCGGCCGGTTTTGGAACAGGCGCCCTGGCTTTTGGGAGAGGATAATGCCCGAAAATATCTTATATTATTTCAAAATGATGCGGAACTTAGGCCAACCGGCGGTTTTATGACCGCCTACGCGATTTTGGATGTAAACAAGGGGAAGATAAAGCCGCTTTTTTCCGAAGATGTCTATTCTTTGGACGGTCGGTTCAACAAAAGAATTCCGGCTCCAGAACCAATCCTAAAATATCTGCCCAAGGTTTATTATTGGAATTTGCGCGACATGAATCTCTCTCCGGATTTTTCCGTCTCCATGGCCACTTTCTCCGGTTACTACCGCCAGGTATCGCAAAGCCAGCAGATTGACGGAATAATCGCCGTGGACACTAAATTACTGGTTTCTCTTTTAGAAGTTTTGGGGCCGATTGGCGTACCGGAGTGGGGTAATTTTTCCGCCAAACCGGAAAGTCGTTGCGGGGGATGTCCGGAGGTCGTTTACAAACTGGAAGACTTAATCTCCAAGCCGGTGAGCGAAATAAGAACCTCGCGCAAGGCCGTTTTGGGGGCCCTGATGCATTCCGTTTTACAAAATGCGATGCAGTCGCCCAAAGAAAAACTGGCTGGACTTTTTAATACGGGCCTAAACGGCATTTTGGAAAAGCACATTCTCTTTTACTTCTTTGACGAGAAAGTTCAACAGGCCTTTGAGTCCTTTAATATGGCCGGCAGGGTCAGGGAAACGGCGGGGGATTACTTTTATCTGGTTGATTGCAATTTTGCCGGGGCCAAGTCGAACCTTTTTATCAAACAGCAAGTGGAGCAAAAGATTGAGGTTGGAGGCGACGGTAGTCTGATAAAAGAAGTGATTATCAGTTATAAAAATCCCTCTCCGCCCTCAAATTGTAATCTGGAAAAAGGCGAACTTTGCCTAAACGGTCTTTATCGCAATTGGTTTCGGCTCTATGTTCCCAAAGGCTCGACCTTGCTCGAATCTTCTGGCTCAGAAGTGCCCGTGAAGACAGCCGAAGATTTGGGCAAAACAGTTTTTGAGGGATTTTACGGGGACGACTACCCGCTGCGGCCGCTCGGGTCCGCGAAGTTAATTTTTAAGTACAAGCTGCCTTTTGGGGCGGATAAATCTTCGGGGCACAAACTCCTAATTCAAAAACAGCCGGGCACAGATGGCGCACAATACTCGGTAGAATTAGGCGGCCAGAGAGAAGAGTTTGAGCTGAAAATGGATAAAGAACTAACGCTGAAGATTTAAGTGGCTGGTTTTAAAACCGAAGGCATCGTCCTCAAGCGAAAAGACGTTGGCGAGGCTGATAGGATTGTTACTCTTTTCTCAAGGCAGCATGGTAAAATCCGCGCCTTAGCTAAGGGAGTTCGCCGGCTTACCTCAAGAAAGGGCGGAAATCTGGAGCTTTTCAATCAGGTTCGGGTTTTCGTCGAGGAAAGAAGAGGCCTTAGCCTGATTACGGAAGCGGAGTTAGTGAGCTCCTTTCTGGCTTGGCGGAAAGACTTAAAGAAAGTCGCAGTTGCCTACCAGCTTTGCGAGCTTGCCGACAAACTGACTGCCGAGCATCAAAAACACGCCGAGGTTTATGAACTGCTTTTGCAAAATCTCTCGGACTTAGCGATGGTCCCTAGCCCTAATTACCAATTGCTAATTACCAATTACCAGCTCTCGTTACTTGAGTTTTTAGGCTTTTGGCCAAAAGGGAGGTCCCATGACGACGTTAATCTAGAAAAATACATTGAGAGTCTGATTGAAAGAGAGTTAAAAAGCAGAAAATTTTTAAATAGGGTTTAGGACTTGAGGCCATATAGGATCCTCGAGGCTTTGAAAATTAATATTTTAGCCTTTGGGAAGCTATCTTTAAAATCGAAACCGCAAGCGTTGAAGTGCCCGACGCCGCCGCTTTTGCAAGGCGAGCTTAGTTGGGCGAGGACCGAACTGGAAGCAAGATCGGCAGAGTAATTATTGACGGAATGAGCACAAGGGGGTATATTTAGCATTATGGATTTGATGGAGAAAATTACTGCTCTTTGTAAGAGGCGAGGTTTCGTTTATCCGGGAAGCGAGATATATGGAGGATTTGCAGGGTTTTGGGATTATGGACCTTTGGGGGTAGAGTTAAAAAATAATATTAAGCGTCTTTGGTGGAAAAGTATGATTTACGAGAGAGATGATGTGGCAGGAATAGATGCCGCCATTATTATGAATCCGAAAGTTTGGGAAGCCTCGGGACATGCCGCTTCGTTTACCGATCCTCTGGTTGAGTGCAAAATTTGCCATAAGCGGTTCAGGTCCGATGAGAAAGAGGCTATTGAGGAGCATGATAAAGAGCATAACGGCAGAGGAGATTGGACTGAGCCGAAAACTTTTAATCTCTTAACTGAAGTGTATCTTGGTACAACCGAGCCCAAGCAAAAAGCTTATCTTCGAGGAGAAATTACCCAGGGCGTTTTTGTAAATTTTAAAAATGTCGTTGACTCTACGAGAGTAAAGATTCCCTTTGGTATTGCCCAAATCGGAAAGGCCTTTCGGAACGAAATCACGCCCAGTAATTTTACTTTTCGCACCTTAGAGTTTGAGCAAATGGAGCTGGAATATTTTGTCAGACCTGATGAGAAAGAGTCAAAGGATTGGTTTGAATACTGGAAAAAGCAGAGGATTGATTGGTATATAAATTTTGGTATGGACAAAAGCAAGCTTAGATTTCGAGAACATGAGCCAGAAAAGCGAGCTCATTACGCCCGTTTCGCTGAGGACATCGAGTATGATTCTCCTTTCGGTTGGGCGGAATTCGAAGGAATTCACCACCGTGGAGATTGGGATTTATCGCAACAGGCAAAATATAGCGGCAGAGATCTAAGTTATCAGGATGAAGCAACCGGAGAAAAATTTATTCCTTGGGTGATTGAAACTTCCGGTGGAGTAGACAGGACGACGCTCTTCTTTTTGATTAATGCCTTTTGCGAGGAAGGCGAGAGGATTATTTTAAAGCTACATCCGAGACTTGCCCCCTATAAAGCAGCGGTGTTTCCCCTTTTGGCAAACAAACCAGAACTAATAAGCCTGGCACAGAAAGTTTATCGGGATCTAAAACCACACATTGTCGTAGGTTGGGACGACCGAGGAAATATTGGTAAGAGATATTACGCCCAGGACGAGATTGGCACGCCTTGGTGCGTCACGGTTGACTTTCAGTCGCTTAAAGATAAGACGGTTACCGTCAGAGACAGAGATACCACCAAACAAGAAAGAGTGGGGATTGACAAATTAGAAGAATATTTCAATAATAAACTCACGAATTTAAGCGAATGAAAAACGAATCTAAGCCAATATGAAGAAAGTTTTATTTTTCACTTTTTGCCTCTTTCTCGTAACAATCTTATCTGGCTGTATATTCAATAAAGAAGAAGCACCAGCCGAACAGGAAAAAGGTTACCTCTCCCCCGCGAAAGCTACTCCCGTACCGACCCAATCAAGCCAGCTGGTAATTGAAGGGAAGCCCTATCTTGCCTTAACTCCGCGGGCCGACGGCAAGGAGCTGAAGCTGTCTTTAGGGGGAATTGTGGGGGCAAAGTCGATGGACTACGAGCTGGTGTATCTTGCCGGGGAGACAGATAACCAGTTGCAGCGGGGCGTGGTGGGCTCGGTGGACTTAGCCGGAAGCACCGAGTACGGTAAGTCCTTGCTCTTGGGATCATGTTCCAAAAGCGTGTGCAAGTACGACGAGAACGTGAAAGAAGGGACAGTAAGTTTGATTTTTCGGGGAGACGGCGGAGCACAGAAATATGAAGCTGTCTTTCGTTTGCAAACCGGCCAGGATGCCAAAACCGGCTTAACTTCGGGCGACGGTAATTTTAAATTCGTAAGCAGCACTCTTCCCCCTAGCAATTATTACTTAACGGTTTCGACTCTCGGCCTTTTTAGGATGCCAGTTGGCCGGATTGTCGCCGGCCCATATGGTATCTTCACGTCCGGGTCAACTTCGGCCAAAGGCAAAGTATTTTTTAAGCCATCTAGCCCGGCTCAAGCAGCGAAAATTTTAGTTTGGGCCGGCCAATCTTGGACAGAACTTAAGAGTACCCGGGAGGATGAGTTTGTCACCGCCGAAACCCCGACCCTAGGCGCCTTCGTCGCTGTTGTCGAGTAACTTCGAGGAAAGACTTTTTTCATTATCTTGGTATTTGCCTTAGTAGATTTCTCCTGCGGCTCATGCCGCGTCCTTGGCGAGGCCTGCGTGCTTAATTGGCCCTTGACATGCCCGTAAAAAGGTATCAAAATGGGATAAAGTGGGAAAAAGTGGTAAATAACTATGTTTATCGGTACACACTATCACTCACTTGATTCCCGAAACCGGCTGGCTGTTCCCAAAAAATTTCGGGAGGAATTGGGAAAAGAAGCGGTGGTTACCCGCGGCCTGGACGGCTGTTTATTTCTCTACTCAAAGGGAAACTGGTTAGAGATTCAGGAAAAATTGAGCAAGACACCGTTGACGAAGGCGGACGCCAGGAGTTTTTCCCGCCTTATTCTTTCCGGGGCCGTCGAAGTAGAGGCGGATAAAATCGGGCGGATTTTACTGCCCGGGTTTTTGAAAGACTCCGTGGAAATAAAAACAGAGGTGGCCGTTTTGGGGGTAGGGGAACGGATCGAAGTTTGGGCTAAGGAAAGATGGGAGACTTACCGCCAAAAGCTTGAAGAAGAAAAAGATTCCGTGGCCGAGAGGCTGTCAGAATTGGGCATATAGATGGGAAACCCATTTCATCGGCCAGTTCTTTTAAAAGAAACGATTGGGCTACTAAAAATTGTCCCGGGCAAGTGGTATCTGGATGCGACTCTTGGGGGTGGGGGCCACGCCGAAGCGATTTTGAGGGCGGGAGGAAAACTTTTAGGGATTGATTGCGATAAAGAGGCAATTGAATTTAGCCGAAAGCGCCTCGAATTAGCCTGTCCTGGCGCTTTCATTAAAATCATTTGGGGAAATTTTGCCGGGATCGGCGAGATCTGTCAGAGAGAGGGTTTGGAAAAATTCTCGGGGATCCTTTTCGATCTGGGCGTTTCCAGCCATCAGCTGGAGGCGCCCAACCGAGGATTTTCCTTCAACCGCAGCAAAATTCTGGACATGAGGATGGATAGTCGTCTTGGGGTGCGCGCGGTGGATCTTGTCAATGGCTTAACCGAAGGAGAGCTGTATGAACTTTTTAATAAATTTGGTGAAGAAAAGCTGGCTCGGCCAATTGCTCAAGCTATTGGCCATGCCCGTTCTTTAGGGCCGATTTTAGCAGCCGATGATTTAGCGGCGGTGGTTGTCGGGGTATATCGGCGATTTTGGAAAGGGAGAAGCCGAACTCATCCGGCGACTCGCGTTTTTCAGGCCCTAAGAATCGCCGTTAATGATGAGCTTAACAATTTAAAAGAGGCTTTGCCGCAGACGGCGACTCTTTTGCGGCCCGGAGGAAGACTGGCGGTGATTTCCTTCCACGGGCTGGAAGACGGCATTGTCAAGCGGTTTTTGCACGACAAAGAAAAGGAGAAACGCTTGAAAACCATAACTCGGAAACCGATCTTACCAAGCGAAGAAGAAATCCGGGTAAATCCTTCGGCCAGGAGCGGAAGATTGCGAGTGGCCGAAAAAATTGATTAGGAGCAAAAAAATGCGTTCATTTTTACTAATAACAATTCTGGCGGTTGCCTTTCTTCTTATTAATATCTTAGTCGTAAGTCAAATCTCGACTAGCGGGAGGTACCTGGCTGATTTAGAGGATAAAACGACGGTGGTTGCCGAAGAAAATAGTGTCTTGGAACAGGGTGTTGATGAGGCAACCTCCCTGGCGACGATCTCGGCGCTTGCCCAAAGTATTGGCTTTTCTCGAACCCAAGTGATCTATGCGACCGGCAAGTTGCCCGTGGCGATGGAAAAAATAAGGTAACTTTTTCTCCGCAATTTAATGACAAGAGTCAATATTCTACTTTTCGGGTTTGGCTTTTGTTTCCTGGTAATTATCGCCCGTCTCTTCTATTGGCAAATTATTATGGGCGAAAAACTGAAGGCGATGGCGGAAAATCAGCAGGCGGGGTTAACGAAAATTGAAGCCTCGCGAGGGAAAATTTATAGCGCCGACCTTTTTCCCCTGGTGAGTAACGAACCGTCCTTCCTGCTTTTTGGGTTTCCTCGGGAAACAAGTGACGCCAGGGAAATCAGCGCCAGACTTGCCCCCCTGACCGCCCAAGCCAGCGGTTCCGATGCCGCGCAGCTTGAGACTGAGGCGGAGAAACTGGAATCGAGGCTTTCTCGCGCTGACCTCTTTTGGGTTTCTTTGGCTCGAAATTTAAGTAAGGAAAAGAAGGAGTCTATTGAGAAACTGGATATTGATAGTATCGGCTTTGAGCAGGGGGAGAGGCGGGCATATCCCGAGGCTTCGATTGCGGCACAACTTTTGGGATTTGTTGGTTCTGATCAAAATGGCAATGCCCGGGGATATTTTGGTCTTGAGGGGTTCTATCAGCGGATTTTGGCTGGAAGAGAAGGCGAAATTTCTTTTGAAAAAGACGCTCGGGGCCGGCCGATTCTGCTCGGCAGAAAAATTGAAAAAAAAGCCGTTTCTGGCGACGATTTAGTTTTATATTTAGAGCGGCCGATTCAGTTCCTGGTAGAGAATAAATTAAAGGAAGGGATGCAAAAATATAATGCGAGTGCCGGCCTAGCGGTAATCATGGATCCCGAAAGCGGGGGGGTACTAGCGATGGCCTCTTTTCCTTCGTACGATCCGAAAAGCTTCACCAATTTTAGTGGTCATTTTTTTTCTAATCCTGTCATTTCGGAAACCTTTGAACCGGGGTCAATCTTTAAACCTCTAGTGATGGCAGCTGCTTTGGAAGAAAGGGCAGTCAGTCCGGACGAGCGGTGTTCCCGATGCGACGGCCCCCGGCAAGTCGGTGAGTATACGATTAGAACCTGGAATGAAAAATATCACCCCGACTCGACAATGGCGGAAATTATCCAACACTCTGATAATGTGGGCATGGCTTTTGTTTCAGAAAAGTTAGGAACCAAAAAGTTGGTTTCCTATTTGAAGAAATTTGGTATTGATAAGCCGACGGGAATAGATTTAGAGGGAGAAACCGTGGCTCCTTTCCGGGAAGAAAAAAAATGGTTACCTATCGACCTGGCGACTGCCTCATTCGGCCAGGGTGTAGCGCTGACACCGATCCAGATGGTGCGGGCAATTGCGGCGATCGCTAACGGCGGCAGGTTAATGGAGCCGCACGTGGTGGCTAAAATTCAGGCGGGAGAGAAAGAGATTGAGATTAAGCCTAAAGTGCTTGGCAAGGTGGTGAGTGAAGCGACTGCCAAAGCAGTAACGGAGATGATGGTGAATGCGGCGGAGAGAGGAGGAACATGGAAAAGGCCGGCGGGGCGTATTGCGGGAAAGACCGGTACTGCCCAAATTCCTATTTCCGGGCACTATGACGACAAGAAAACTATTGTTTCCTTTGTGGGTTTTGCGCCGGCGGATAATCCGCGCTTTGTAATGCTAGTGAGCCTGAGGGAGCCTACGCCAAGCTGGGGATCAATGACGGTTGCGCCCCTTTGGTTCGAAATCGCCGAGGGAATTTTTCATTATTTCGGTATTTCGCCTTGAGAAGAGATGGTATAATTGGCCTACTTAATGCTTAGGCGGTTAAAAAACTTATTTCACCTTCTTAAGGCCCTATTCGCGGTTCTTTACTTTCGCTATCCGGCTAAAAACTTGAGAGTGATTGGCGTTACGGGAACCGACGGGAAGACAACCACGGTTAACCTTATCTATTCGATTTTGAAAGAGGCTGGATTTTCGGCGGCGATGGTTTCTACTGTTTCCGCGAAAATCGGCGACGAGGAAATCGATACCGGGTTCCATGTGACAACGCCTGATTCTTGGTTGCTACAAAAATTACTTAGGAAAATGGCAAGCCAGGGGGTTAAGTATGTCATTCTCGAGGCGACCTCTCACGGTTTAGACCAACACCGGCTTTTTGGGTGTAATTTTGAAATCGGAGCGGTAACCAACGTTACCCATGAACATCTGGACTACCATGAAACTTACGGGAACTACTTGGCGGCAAAAGCAAGACTACTTGGGGGGATAAAAGTGGCGATTTTGAATAGAGACGATAAATCGTATGAGTATTTAAATGCCAAATGCCAGATGTCAGATATCAGATGTATCACTTACGGAATTAGGAATCAGGCTGATTTTACCCCTAAATGTTTTAAGTTTAAAACGAGACTTCTCGGAGAATACAATCAATATAATTGCCTGGTGGCGATTGCCGTGGCGAAAAGTCTGAGAATTGCTGACGAAGTGATTAAAAAGGCCCTGGCTGATTTTTCTGGAGTTTCTGGCCGAATG
>VGLL01000028.1 GCA_016866735.1 Candidatus Shapirobacteria bacterium | reverse complement strand
TCCCAATAATCGCCCAAAGGGCCCACCGTGAAAGAGTCGGCCCGGTAATCCAGGAAGCCCTCAAAAGGGCGTTCCCTAAAATACTAAATACTACATACCACATACCAGATACTATTGACGCCATCGCCGTTACCCAGGGTCCCGGCCTAGCCATTGCCCTTGAGATAGGCATTGCCAAAGCCAAAGAATTATCCCGCAAGACTCAAAAGCCTCTGATCGCCATTAATCACATGGAAGGCCATCTTTTATCTTCTTTTGCCAAAAACGCAAAAGGCAATGGTCCCTTCTCGGTGATCAAGCCCAAATTTCCCATTTTGGGACTCCTTGTTTCTGGCGGTCACACCCAGTTAGTGCTAATGAAAGACTTCTGCCAATTCAAGCTATTAGGTGAAACCCTGGATGATGCCGCCGGAGAAGCATTTGATAAGTTGGCCAAAATGCTTGACCTTGGTTATCCGGGCGGGCCAATTGTTTCAGAACTAGCTAAAAAAGGAGACCCAAATAAATATCCGTTACCGATACCGATGCAGAAGTCAAAGGATTTGAATTTCTCTTTCTCTGGGCTCAAGACAGCCGCACTTTATTTAATTAAACAGTTAAATGAGAAGGGAATTAAAAATTACCATTATGATATTTGTGCCTCTTTCGAAAAATCGTTAGTTGCCGCCTTAATGATAAAACTCGAAATGGCAATTCAGCGTTATCATCCAAAGCAAATCGTTTTGGGGGGAGGAGTAGTGAATAATCTAAAACTAAGAACAGGGGTAAGAAAAGTGGCGAAAAAATATCACCTGTCTCCTTTCCTTCCCTACTCTAAAAATCTTGACACCGATAACGCCGCTATGATTGGGATCGCCGCGTATTACAAAGCCAATGAAGGTAAATTTGTTAATGTTCTCGTTGCCTTAGACCGCCTACCAAATTTAAATTTTTGATCCGGAAAAGAAATGCGCCAATTAAAAGGCTGCTAACTGTCAATAGAGAAATTCCTAGGCCAATCTTAAAAGAAAGAGGGTCGTAGACAAACTCAACCTCATGTTCTCCAGCAGGAACCTCTACCGCTCTTAAATCATAATCAGCTCGAAAAACTTTTGTCGCTTTTCTCCCTACAAAGGCTTTCCATCCAGAATCATAGGTATCGGTCAAAACCAAAATGCCGGCGGTTGATGTTTGAGTTTTCACTATCACTTTCCCTGGCTGATAGGCAATTATCTCCGCTTTTCCTTCCGACAAAGACTTATCTTCAGCTATTGCCATTAAATTGGGGTGCTCTTCCAAGACCACCTCTTTGCTCAAATCAATTTCCAACATCTTTTGGGCGATTGTCAAATCGTTTTTTTCAACATAAAACTGCCGGGCAAGGAAAACTTTCGGTCCTGCATTTATGTTTTCATAAAGCGCGGTCTGACCTTCCCTGGCTACTAATTTTAATTTCGGATTTTTTAATTCGGAAAGAGAAAGTACCCACCTTACATTCAAAAGATCAATAATCGGCGAATTATATTCAGTCTGAAAAACTATTCTCGGATACCCCCCTATTTCTCTAATGGGCAGAGTGGCGTTAGCCAGCCTTACCAGCCGACCGTATCGGCCATCGTACATCGAGGCATAACCATCAATCATTGAGATTCGATAAGGAATATTACTGTTTACCGGTAACAGCTCAGGATGGACAATCATTGCCCGCCAAGTATCTCCTTTCTCACAGATTCTTTTAAAAATTTCGGTTTGGGGAAACACTAAACCTTTATTGATAAATGGATTGTATTTTATACCCTGATGAACGAGTTCAGTTCCTGAAAGCCCAATAATAAGACTCGCAATAAACGGCCAAAATTTTGGGAGAAATAACGAAATAGCTATAAACCCGGAGCCTGTAGCTAAAAAGAGTGTGGGCAAAAATAAATTTCTTTGGGCCACTCTAATTTGTTCTCCTGCGGGAATTAAGAAGCCGGCGATCCAGACCAAGAAAATAATTTCCCAAACTATAACCATCGGCGAAAAAAATCGCCAGGACCAATCTTTCCTAATCAATTCCGAAACTACATCCATTCCAATCCCTGCTAAAACACTCAAAGAAAAGGCAACAACCCAGATCATTTTGATTGGCGTCACTAAAGAAAGTGCAGGGATAGGCAATAATCTTAGTGCTTGCCCAAGAGGCGTTCCCAGCATGAGAAGCGTTGGATAAATCACAAAAAATGCCCAAAAGGCAATCTCTTTTTTCCTAAAAATACGCAAGAAGGAGTAAGCGACAAACAAGAAACCTATTATACCGATTGATGGATTATCAGGAAAAAATATCCGCGAAGAGAAGTTGCCAGTCGCCGGGTGGCCAAAAAAATCCGGAGCAAGGATCATAATCAAATTTTCCCAAGGGAAAAAATACGGCTCTTTACTTAAAACTCCAAATTGAGTCTCTTCCCGCGTCACTCTTTGTGCCAAGTCAAAAGCTGGTAAAATTTGGCTGGCAGTCAATAAAAATGCAAGAGATATACCCAAAATAACTATCAAAATTTTTGAGGAGATCAACGGGCGAATTCTAAACAAGGCATAAGCACAAAGATAATTAAATTGTAGATTAATGGTGGAGGATAACCCCCCAAGAGACTCATCCCCACTGAAATTGTAAAAATAACCGCCCACCGCCATTGTCCCTGGTTTTGAATTTTGTTGATTGCTCCTAAACCTAAGGGTAGCCAAAGGGCGGTATGACCATCAATTCCAAATTCCAAATGATTCATCATAATTAAAGAAAATCCATAAGTAATTCCCGCAAATAAAGATGCCTCGCGCGACCTACCAATTGTTCTTAAAAAAAAGTATGTGAAGAAAGCCGCCAAAACAGGCTGACAAAAAATATAAATTGTCCAGGCATTTAGGCCTGAAAAAATAAAAAATAGCATATTAAGGGGATAAAACGCCGCGACCTGCAGGTTTCCTAAAAGAGGCATTCCGGAAAAAATGTAGGGATTCCAAAGAGGCGGCTTACCTAATTTCATTTGCTCGATTGCCAAAAGTCGCCAGGGCAAGGTCTGACGAACGCCATCAAATAAACTGAAATTTTTGATTGGATAACCAGCAACTCTTTCTTCCCATATTTCGTCTGCCCAAGGGTGATAATGGCCGATAAGAATATCGCCGGGAATTGGTACCTGGCCTGTCAGAAAAAATGGTCGAAATAAAATCGCTGCTAACAACAAAATCACGAGGGCCGGTGTACTTGTAAAGATTATCGCTTGTATTTTCTTGCCCATAAATTTCTAATTGCACCTAGACTGGCCACTAACATCAAATTGGCTAGAGAAAAACCGGATATTAGTCCTCCCAAGAGAAATTTTTTTGGTTGATAAAAAAACTCCACCAAATGTCTCCCCTCGCAAATTCTAATTGCCTGGAAAGTGTAATTCGCTCGGTAAATTTTCGCTTCCTCATCGTCAATGAAGGCTCGCCACCCCGGATAAAAATTATTGGCCAAAAAGATAAAACCGGGCTGGTCGGAATCAACTACCATCTTTAATTTCTCTGGTTTGTATTCAAGCCATTTTATTTCTCGCTCTCTAGCCTTTTTTGGAAGAGGAGTAAAATTGGGATTTTCTTCAAGAATTATTTTATTCTTTAACTCGAAGTCTTGGGTTTGAAGCCGGTCAACAATTTCCTTATCATCACTTAAAACCTCAAAATCGTAAACCCAAAAAGCTCGAGGCAAGGCCTTTAAGTCTTCATAAATCTGAACGGTTTTATCTTCAAAAACCAGCCTGTACCTACTTTTATCCAAGAATTTTCCGGGAGGTTGGCCCTCGAGTGAATAAATCCCTTCTTCGGTTTGCTTTTTAGCCAAAACATATTTTGCGTTCAAGAGCGGATAAAGCGGTGAGTCGTAATTCTGAATCAGGTGTACCCGGGAAATGTTTTTCTGAATTTTACCTGTTTCCAGGGCTGTTAAGAACTCTCCCGCCCTCTTTGGTAAAAGCGCATCGGAACCACTGGCCGCCTCAAGTCCATAGGGCATCCACATATTTTGGGGTATGACATCCCCTGGCTCGAAACGATATGGCTGCTTCTGCTTTTGCAAGAACTCCACTACCGGCGTAGTGGGAAAAACAAGCTCTGATTTTGAAAATGGCAAATATTTTTTAGCTTGGTATAAAAGACTGAAAGAAATTAAAAAGATAAATAAGCCAGTAGAGCAATAGGCGAGTAGTTTTCTCATACTTAAAACTATAATTAAAAGGAGAGGGAGAGAAGCAAGAAAGATCGCGAAAGGAATTACCAAATTTCTCATGACAATTAGGCGACGGACTGGATCAGTAATCCTGGATCCTAAAACTCCCAAAATCGCCAAACTTAATCCCGTAAAGAGTAAGGAAAGGAGAAGTTTTCCAAGACTCCTCTTTCTATCTCTAATCAAGACTTCCAATCCGCCGGCAGCTAACACCGCTAGAGAGAAGTCGGTCATAAACAAGGCACGGGCGGCCACTCCTCCTTGCAGCCAAAAAATTTTCTGCAAAAGAATGCCCAATTGATTTTGAGTTATCAAAATGAAGGAAAAGAGTAAAATTATTATCCAGAACTTGATAAAGCGACTTTTTAATGTATTAAACAATACGATAAACACCAAAATAAGTGCCGGCACGCCGACCCAAAAGGCGAAATTATCATAAAAGGCCTGTCCCCAATAATTCCCTGTCGCCGGATTGCCAAAAAAATCAGGAGCAATTAGGGTAGCTAAATGAGAAAGGGGCAGAAACGAGGCATTACTTTTTACGATTGGATCAATATTCCTAACGGAAAGATTGACTAGTTCAATCCCGGGCAAAGTTTGGGCGGCCGCTATTCCCCATCCCAATATACAAAAAAATCCCAGTTTGGCTAGTTTGGCCAGTTTACTCCCATAAAAAAATAAAATATACAGGCCCAGAATTAGGTAATTATAGATAACAATCGGCACGTAGCCAGCAAAAATTTGCAGGGCGATGGCAAGGCTGATGCTTAATAGCCAAAACAGTCTCTCTTCTTGAAAATACTTATCGACTAGAAAAAGTAAGAGAGGGAAGAAGAGCGCGGTGTGACCATGAACATTATACTCAAGCCAAGAAATTGAAAACCCACAAAGAGAAAAAACAATCCCGCCTAAAAGCGAAGAAGCTCGGCTTAAATTTCTATTTTTCAAAAAGAGATAACAAAAGAAAATTGTCAGAAATAGCTGAATGACAATGCCGGCACTCCAAGCTGCAGCCTTTGGCAAAATAAGGAAAAAGAGATTGGCGTAGGAAAATACCGCAACCTGGAAATTGGCCAAAAGAGGCATACCCATAAAATAAAAGGGGTTCCAGAGAGGAATTTGTCCGGCTTTTAATTGGTCAATAGCAAACGAGCGCCAGGGATAAAGAAGCGAGGGAATGTCTGACAGGAGAGGGTTCTTAACCGGCACGCCTACAGCGTATCCCCACTTATAATCAAGCCAGGGGGAATAAAGACCAACGGTAATGTCAGCCGGCATGAGCACAAGACCCTTTACCAAAAAATCATAGAAGAGAATGAAAGTTAAAAGAGCAGGTAACAAAAGTGGCCAAAAAAATAAATCTGCTTTTTTAGGCATTTCTTTTTTTAAGGGAAGAAAGCTGAAGCCCAAAGAATAGGGCAGAAGCGGCAAAAACACTTCTGATTATGCTTTTGGCCTGAAAAACATCTGTGTATTTACCAAGAGTGGTAGCCAGCGCAGGAGCGTTATCCAGTTGTGGCCAGAGAGGATTAAACAAGCCGTAAGAAAGAGACGGCTCAAAAAGGAGGGTTATCGCTAACCAACAAACAGAAAGGCTAACAACTAGCAACAGGTGTTTAAAGTTATTCTCCACAAGTTCCCAGATTAAGAGTGGGGTTATCCACAAAAACCATTGGGGATGATAATGGGTTACGGAAAAAGTAAGCAATAGTATGGATAGGAAATAAACGCAGATTGGTATACGTTTCTTAGCATAATAGGCCAAAAAATAGATTAGAAAAATTCCAATGACAAACGGATAGACAACCTCGGCGCCCGACACTGGCCAACCCATAAAGAGCATTTTTTGGGACTTAGGGGTAAAGAGAACCATTGATCTAAATGCTTTTGAAGATAAAAAGGGGGCGATAGAAATAAGAAACGGGAGAAACCCGAGGAATACTAACCTCGTCCTCCGTAAAAAGCTCTTCTCCAATGCGAATGCTAAGGGAAAGATAAGAAACAGTGGAAAGAGCTTATAGCTTCCACCAACCCCTAAGGAAACAAGAGCTAGTTCGCCCTTTCCTCTCCGATTAAGAAAGAGAGACAGAACCACGAAAAAAGTCGGGAGAAGATCGAGTTGGCCCATCATAAAAGTCGCGTATAGGGTCAACGGATTAAACAACCAAAGAATAAGGACCATTTTACGCTTTCTCTGTTCAGCAAAAAGATCGGCCAGAAGAAAAGCTAGGGCAAAATCGAAAAAAAGATAAGGAAACTTAAAAAGAAAGAGGTGTTCAAAAAGACGAGGATAAGAATGAGCCGCGCCGAGATTTTCCATTAACCATGGGATAAAATTTGGGTCAGCAAGGGGCTTAATAATTAACCTAAAAAGGCCCAGGGTGTAATAAGCAAGGGGGGGGTAAATAAAAATATCCTCGACTCCAAAATTTTTGACCAAGGGGTACGACTGGGGCAAACTGGCTAAAGTATCATAGAGGTTAAGCTTCCCTTCATAGGCGAAATAATAGGCACTGAAGGAATGTCCCCAAAGATCAGGATGCAATGTGATCGGCATTAAGATTAACCGGATAGCCAGCCCGCTCAAGACCCAGGGAAACCACCAAGATTTTGTAATCCTAACCAATAATTTCATCGAATTTTTTTCTAAACATAGCTTCAGAAAATTTCCTGCTCGATTCTCTCGCGCTCTGGGATATTCTTTCGATTAAATCCTTCTCGCTTGCCAAACGAATAGTGGCTTGCCCTAAATCCTCAATCGTGTCCCAGAAAAAACCATTTTTCCCGGCGCTAACAACCTCTTTAGGCCCGCCCTTTCCGACAACGATAGGCACGCATCCAGCCGCCATCGCTTCAACCGTCGTTATCCCAAAATGCTCTACCCTCTCCGGTTCTTTATCCTCGTCTATGCCAAAACCCGCTGCTGACCAAAAGATCTTAGCTCGACCATAAAGGCCTTTTAGCGCGCTGAAACTCGGGTTCTCAAAAAACTCAATCGGATAATCTCCCGCCCCCCTCTTTAATTTATTAAAGTATTCTTTCCCGCCCACATCCGTGCCTCCCGCCAAAACCAGCTTCCATCCCCTTAGGTATTCGTTTAAATTCGTTTTTATCATTTGTTTAAATTCGTGTATTAGAATATCTTGCCTTTTTGCCTGCAGCAGCTGCGAGAACCGGCCAACCGCCAAAATTATATTCTCTTTTACCTTCGGCTTCAATTGGGCGATATCCACTGGCGGATATATTACTCGCGAATTAACCCCGAATTCTTGGTCGATAAATCTTTTCGTAAAGCAAGAATTACAGACAGCATGGTCAATTCTTTTCATCTTTATCTGACTCTGCCATTTTCTTCCGCCAACATTTCTAAACGGAATTTGAAAATGTAAAATATTTTTCTTACCCATCATCAGGGGAACGCTGCCGTCGCTAAAGGAAAACAAGAGGTCATATGACCGTTCCCTGAAAAATCTTTTAAGCAAACTTTTTTTTCCGGAGATAAAATTCACTTTCTCCAAATTAAAATTAAGCCTTTCTTTTATCTTTTTTTTAATTGACTCATCTTCCCAAAAAATATCTACTTGCCAATTTTTCTTCATCAACCACTCCGCCAAGGTCAAACAATACCTTTCTCCTCCCCCAAGAGTATCTAAATAAGGATCGTAGATTCCTACTTTCATAATCAGCGTAAATCAGTTTTCAAATCAGTGTTAATCTGTTTTTCCCAAAGGCGGGCATAAGTAATAAAAACGCTAAAAACTTGATAAATTGCCTCAATTACGCCCTCTGCCCCGTCGCGCCAAGCCTGGCATTTTATCATCCTTTCATAAAATTCTCGGCCCATTGCTCCTAAAAATCTTTGTACATTCATCTTGGGATGACCACTCTCATAGATTAACTGCGCCTCCAACCCTGACCAGGCGACGGTGTTGGCAAGTTTATGCTCAAACGCGCCGCGGTGACTATAATGAATCAAAGGTTCGGTTAACTTGCCAATTTCTCCATCTATCTCTGGTTGTTCATGAAGTTTACCAACCCATTTTTTCAATTTATCCTTTTTTATCAGCCTCAAAACATAATCCGGCCACCAGCCGCCCCAATGAAGCTCACGGGTTAAGCGAATATTCCTCCGGGGAATGGCAAAAGCAGAATAATTGCCAGTTGTTGATTGCCGGTTGTTAATTGTTGATAGAATTTCCTTCCGGAGCAATGGGGACACTCTTTCGTCCGCATCCACATAGAAAACCCATTCGCCCCAAGCTCGCCGAAGGGCGAAATTCCTCCAAGCAGAATAATCAATATCTTCAGTTTTGTGCTCAAAAACTTTCGCGCCCATTTCCTTGGCAATTTGAGGAGTCTTATCGGCGCAGCCGGTATCAATAACAACTATTTCGTCGGCCCACTTTATCGATTCTAAACAATCACCAATAATCTCCTCTTCGTTTTTAGCGATAATAATGGCACTAAGTTTTTGGTTTATCATTTCCAGCTTCCCTTTTCAAACCGTTTCAAATAAAAATCCCTCGCACCAATCTTTTGCCATTTTCTACCCTCTCTTAAAAGACAAAGGCTCTCGCGCATAAGAGCGATCTTTGTTCTTAAAGACGCATAACGCAGGCCAAAAATTAATCGATTGCGAGTAGTAAAATAATCATTCAGCTCGCTCCCTATTCCTGAGCTCTGGGCTACCTTATGCCAAAGATGGGCCGTCGGCGCGTATAAAACTTGCCAACCCTTTCTTTTCATTCTCTGTGATAAGTCCGCATCCTCAAAGTACATAAAATATTTTTCGTCAAAAAGTCCAACTTTCAATAGCGCTTCCCGCCGAAAAAGACAACCAGCCCCTGTAAAAAAATCAGTCTCGCAAATCTTGTCATACTGCCCCCTATCGATTTCATCTACTCCCCGATTTTTACCATAGACATTGGCCCAATCCAACTCGCCGCCGGCATACCAAATTACTTTCCCCAAATCCTCTTTTTGGTAGCGCTCTTTATGAAACTCGAAACCAGGCGCAAAATGAATTTTAGGCGACAAAACGCCTACGCTTTTCTGCTCTTCCATAACTTTAATTAATTGAACAAGTAAATTTTTATCAACGATTATGTCGTTGTTTAGAATCAAAATATAATCAGCGCCATTTTCGAAGGCAAACCTTATGCCGACATTATTCCCGCCCGCAAAACCCAAATTCTCCCTGTTTCTTAGCACCTTAACATTCTTATATTTCTTTTCTATCTGTTCCGGAGAACCATCTGTTGATCCATTGTCAGTCACAATCGTTTCCAGTTCCAAACTCTCGGTTTCTAAATTCTCCACCGACTCAAGACAAGCAAAAGTATCCTCCTTTCCGTTCCAATTCAGAACAACCACAAAAATTTTTCTCATTTTTAGCTCTTGACAAAGAACAGTCTTGTGTTATACAATACTCTCGTTCCGAAAACCTTCTTTTTGGAGGCAGCTCATAAAGGAGCTAGGAATAGCCAGCCTCTTTACAATGCTGGGTTGCCAAGCTTAAACAGCTTGGTTTTTTATACCTCCGCAATAATCTTTGCTTCCTTTAATTTCTCTGCGAGCAAACCGGCATACTTCTGTCGTTCGGTGTAATCTCTAAGAAAGCCCGCCATCGCGTCGGCTAATCTGATAAAAACACTTTGCTCGTCTTTCATGCCGCGAATTTTTTTGTATCGAATTGCCAACTTCTTCAAATCCTTTCGTACCTTTTCCATCTCTCGCCGGCTTAAGCCGTCTATTACTATTTTTACGGTGTAATCTCTACTCTGCCTTGCGGTTATAGCCTTAGCGATAGTAAGCGAAACTAACGGGGTGTAATCCCTGCTTTCTTTATAAACAGAATAATAAATTGCTTCCCTTAATCTCGTAAGCCCTAGCAAGCCTAACAAGTACTCTTGCTTTGCCCCATCGGGCGTTTTCGTCCATTTCAACTTTCTCTTTTTTGTTATTCGCTCTAATTTCTCTAGCTGCTCTTCTAATAAATCTATTTGCGACTTCTCTTGTAGAACGATAGCTACTAAAAAAAGTTCGCCTTTGGTATCTTGTCCTGTCTCATCAACAAAACAATATAATTTTTGCATTTTTTCTACTTCAGATTAATCACTTTTTTTCTGCCTCAATCATCGCTTTGTGCCGAAAACTCTTCGATTATCCCACACTCGTATTACCTGAAGAATTTGTTTCTAACTTTCAAAAATGGTTTTTTGAAAAAAGGGGCCTCGCCAACATCAGCTTGCTTTTGCCAAAATCCCAAATCCTCAATTGACTTCTTTACTTCGAGGTTAAATTCAGACAAAATCCTTTCTTTTGGAATAAATCCCTCTTTTTCCCAAACCTTCAGATATAAAACAAACTCGGAAAAAGCCTGTAAGGTCGCCAGAGCCAAACCGTGTAGCCCATCCTTGTATCCCTGCCCAGCAAAAAAACGGCTTAAAAATTCATCCGCCGGCTTTCTTATTAAATCACTCCAAATGAATTTATAGCCGCCGGCAGCTAGATTTTCCGCTTGAATTGCCGAATAGCGATTTAACCGCTCAATAAATTGAGATACCGTTTCATAATGGTAATGA
>VGLL01000027.1 GCA_016866735.1 Candidatus Shapirobacteria bacterium | reverse complement strand
ATCCTTTTGACTTTGGAGAATATAAACGTAATAGAACACGGGCGGCAGCGTAAGAAATTTATTCCATAAATTTCAACGCTCCAGCAACGTTGAAATTGTCATGCAATTTCTTACGTTGCGGAGGAGGCGGGACTCGAACCCGCGATACCCTTTCGGGTAAACACGCTCTCCAGGCGTGCGCCATAGCCGCTAGGCGACTCCTCCAAATCTTGGCCTAATTTTAACTCATTTTGGCAAAAATAGCGAGGAAAAAAGGAGTTCTTTCGCCCTCTCTAAAATCTCCTTATCAATCCTGAACGTAGTCGAAGGACTAATTTTTAATTTTTAATCTCTAAAAACCACCCCGCCCGCCGAAAACTCACGCTTTAGCTTTTTTCCATTAGAGCAAAACAGAAGTTATTACCCCCTTCGCCTTAAGATAAAGTTTTCTGTCGGCCGTATATAGCGGGGCCTTAAGTTTATCGGCTAAGAGTAAGTATGGCGCTCGGCGGCTCAGCACGATATGACTGTCTGTCTTCAATTACAATCGGCGTTACCAGTCCTTTTTTCATCAAGCCTTTCAAAACCGCGTATGTTGTGGCTCTGTTCATTCCCGATCTCTCACCAATCTTTTGCGGGCAGGCAGTGCCCAATTCCAAACACGACAAATAGCCCTGCGCCTCTTTTTGGGAAAACCCCAACTGAATCATTTCTGAAATTATATCGCGCATACTCTACTTAACACTTCGCAAAACCTCCCAAGTCTTCTGCGCGGTGTCGCGCCAATTGAACTGCTTAACGAGATCAAGACCGTTTTGCACAAACCCATCACGCGCCTCGGCAATATTAAACATCTCAAGCGCCTTGACCCAGGCATCAACATCGCCATGCGATCTGATAACTCCTGCCTCGCCACACACCTCTTTTAGTGCAGGAACATCTGATGCAATCACAGGAGTCCCGGACGCCATTGCCTCAAGCGCTGGAATGCCAAACCCCTCATAAGTCGAAGGAAACATGTACGCGTGCGCACCATTCATGAGTGGAGCCAAATGCGACTCTGGCACAAAACCCAACACAAGTATTCGATCTTTCACTGGTGATTTATTGATTCGATTCTCAATCACCTCTTGCCCATGTCCAAACTTGCCGGCAAGCACCAACCGCAAATCCGATTCCGCGTGCTTATCAGCATATGCTTCAAAAACATCAATCAAAAACTCAATTCCCTTTTTCTTTTCAACGCGTCCGACTGTCAATAAATATGGGGCGTCGCTGAGTTGATACACGCGTCGAACCTCATAAATCTGATCCTCAGTGACTTCGAATTTCTCAGGTCTGATTCCCAATCGCGTGACAATCATCTTATCTTGACTGACATGATAATGCTCTGAAAGATCGTCGGCTGTTGTTTGAGAGACTGACAAAATCTTATCTGCACTTCTAATTGCGCGCCTTACTGCCCAAGCCTGACGCAACCTGTTTGCCTGCGAATAAACCTCTGGCACATGTACAAAGGCAATGTCATGAATTGTTGTAACAATTTTTGATCGTATTGCTCCAAGCGGAACTTCATGCGCCGGACAAAAAAACACATCAGGTGGATTAATCATCAGCTCCCAGCTCAATCGGATGTGAGTCCATCCCTTTTGCAAAATCGGCAAAGTCAAAATTCGCCACTCCCAACCTGCAGGCAAAACACCAAGCTCCTTAACCGGCTGTGACGCGTACAAAAAAACCCGCTCACCGGTCAAGAGCGGAGTTTTCATCATTTCACTCAATAGCTCAAAAACATATCGCTCCACTCCGGTATATTGCGGTCGAACCAACGCATTGACGTCTATGCCGATTTTCATATTAGCCAGTGAACACGCTACGCTTGTAGGCATCCAAATTATCAAGCGCAATGCCGGTTCCTTTGGCAACGCACAGCTGAGCCTCTTCTGCCAGATATGTTGGAACGCCTGTTGCCTCTGCGATCAATCGATCAAAATTGCGCAACTGCGCGCTTCCGCCTGAAATGACAATTCCCTTATCCATAACATCTGCCGAAAGCTCTGGCGGTGTTTTATATAGAACTTCTTTGATCGCCTCCAAAATTCCTTCCAAAAGAGGCAGGATTGCCTCGGTAACATCATCTGATGTTACGATCATGATCTTTGGAAGTCCTGTGATCATGTCTCGGCCTTTAACTTCCATTTCAAGCTTGTCCTCCAAAAATAGAGCAGACCCAACGCGTATTTTTATTTCTTCTGCAGTGCGCTCTCCAATCGCCAAGTTATATTTTTTGCGCACATGCTCCATGATCGCATGATCAAACTTCACGCCTCCAATGCGCACTGAATCAGATGCGACAATTCCTCCCAATGAAATAACCGCGACCTCTGTTGTTCCTCCTCCGATTTCAACAACCATGTGTCCTGACGGACTGCCAATTGGAATGCTCGCGCCAATCGCGGCCACAATAGGCTGGCGAATAATATATGCCGCTTTTGCTCCGGCTGAGAGCGCTGCGTCAATCACCGCACGGCGTTCAGTTGAAGTAATGCCACCTGGAACGGCAATCATGACTTCAGGACGAAGCACTCGCATGCCTCCTAAAGCTTTATTGATAAAGTACCGCAACATTGCCTCAGTTGTTTTGTAATCCGCAATCACACCATCTTTAAGCGGACGATGAGCAATAATAGTGTCAGGCGTGCGACCCAACATGTCTCTTGCCTCTTTTCCAACTGCCAAAACCTTCCTATCCCCCTTTGACACTGCCACAACAGACGGCTCATTTATAATAATTCCACGCTTTGGCAAATAGACCAAAACCGTGGTTGTTCCCAAATCAATTCCGATTTTTTTTTCGAACATAAGGATCTTCGAACGGACTCCCCCCTTTAATTAGAACTGCACAATATATTCCTGATCCTCAGCTAAAACAGTGTTAATATAATAGGTCTTATCTCCATATTCGCTTGGATCTTCCGATGGCTGTGCGGCTCTTAGTTTTTTATCAAAATCAAGGTTCAGAGTCAACGCTGCCTGTTTAGATCCCATTTGTTTGAAAACAGTTAAATGATATGTTTTGTCTTTAATGGCCTGCGCTACTGAATCCGGCAAATCGTAAATAAAAGAAAGCGTTTTTGTTTCTCCAGGCTCGACTGAGATATACGCTCCGAATCTGCTCATGCCGTTTTCTTCTTGCGATGACGCATCTGATCCATTGGTTTGTATCAGCGTACTGCCAATCGGTGCCAAAATACTTGTGTAAGATAGGTAGCGTGTTGTTCGCCAATCAAAACCGCCTGTGTGGTGATAGGTGATGTCAACCTGCGCTCTATATCCGTTGTCGTCAGGGATAATCGAATACGCAATATCTTTCTCAATCGCATGATCGGTTTTTAAGGCACCCATGTTGGCATCAGCGACAAGCAACAAGTCATCAGTATCATCAACGTCAACTACTCCGGCCCATCCTGCGTCTTCAAAAACAACCTGCGTTTGCGCGTCAAAGCTGTAAAGCGCAACCTGCTTTTGGACAAATACGTTCTCAAACGCATTTAATAAATCAGGAAGCTCTGTAATTGAAATGTCCATCAATCGATCCATTAGTGCTTCAACAAGATCGTCGATGATCGCTTTTCGATCCTCCCATGCGTCACCGCGATCCTTAAATCCATACTCAACTTGATATTCCAGTGTTTCTGTAAAATTTTCAGAAGTGAATGTAACGCCGTCAACGGTAATATCACCAACAACACCCAAGAGCATTTCAACCACTGTTGGCGTAAATCCAATAACTCCGTGAATTTCAGGTACCGGTTTGCCTGCAAAAGCGTATTCTTGACGCAAAAGCTGTACCGCGGTTTTTGATGACTCGGCAAAATCAGGATACCAGTTTGCGTCACGGAAAAACCAAGTGTCGAGCCCGAGGTAATTCGAAATTGCAAAAGGCGGCTCAACCGAATATGCATCATTCTCAACCAGTCGATCTATTGAATATGTGTCTGATGTTGTTATATCAAGTATTTCTCCGTCGCGAACCTGAAGAAGACCGTAAACTCCCATAAAACCGCCGCCAGGGAAAAATCCCGCCCTTTAATTTTTGTCATGGTATAGTTTTTAAGACAGGAGGTAAATTCATAGAGAAACAAATCGCGGGTGCACAGCCTAATTTCTCCCGCCGCATGAGAGTCTTTTAATTCCAAGGCCTTCTCTTTGCCGCTTTCTGGAAAGAACCACTTAATTGCCACCGAAGTGTCAAAGACAACTCTTTTCATCTTTGGTCCCGATCTTGCCGCAAAAGAGAGATTAAATCCGAGGCTTTAATTTTGGCATATTTAGGCAAGACCTCTTTTTGCCATCTATTAAAAAAATCTTCTTTATTGGTAGCTTCTTTATAGGGATAAAGCCAGGCCCGAGGCCGTGAGCGAGAAATGATCAAGGCAGGCTTGCCTCGCCTTTCTACTTCCGCCAATATCTTTCCCAGCCGAAAGCGGACGTCGGTGGTATTAAAAGTCTGCCAATTTACAACTTGTGTAGTGTCCATAACTACACTTAATTGTAGTCTTTAAAGTAACTTTGTCAAGAGGCAAAATTTGTGCGGCTACTTAGAATCGCCCCAGAAGTAGATTGAAAATCACTTCGGGGCGCCCTGAACCGAGCTTCGCTCTGGTTCACGGGCGAACTGGTATCCTCGGCTCCGGAACGTAAATGTCTTTTGTGTCTCCGAGAGGACTCGGACCTCTAACCTTTGGGTCCGCCCGCCAAAATTTTGTGCCTCCGGCCAGAATCGAACTGGCATCCTCGGCTCCGGAGGCCGATGCTCTGTCCGTTAAGCTACGGGGGCCTAAAAATTAGGCGGGTATCCATTGAACTACAGGCGCTCCTCGCGCTGCTCGGAGTAAACTATTTTTCCCGAACAAGTGTGGTTTACCCCGAACGAATGTGAGGGGCGGAGGAGGTGAGATTCGAACTCACGTTCCCCTTTCGGGAAGCACGCTTTTCGAGAGCGGCCAGATAAACCAACTCCTGCACTCCTCCCTTCGTCGCATTACTCCTCAGGGTAAGCCAGTTTACCCTGAACCCTCCGAATCGGAGGGTGAATGGGTGTGCCCGGCGAGAGTCGAACTCGCAACCTTTGGGTCCGCAACCCAATGCTCTGTCCATTAAGCTACAGGCACGACAAAAAGACCCACCATATTTTACCAAATTTGAGTGAAAAAAACCTTATTGGGATTTTTCTAGCGATTCTAGGGGAAATTTTTTGGCAATCCAATCAGAGGCGCGATCAAAAAAAGTAGGCCGCGCCTCCTCGAGCGGCAAAAACTTTTCTAAAACTTCCTGGACTTCCGCCTTGTCTTGGCTGCCCAAAACCCAAGTCAATCTGTAGCCATTTTGAAACTCGAAGTTGAGAAGCTCTTGTTCCCATTTTTTAGAAAACCAGAAGCGGAAAAGAACTTCCCAGGGGTATTCTGCTTCAGCAAATCTTATTCCTCGGCTAGTAATGGTGTACTCAAGATCGTCCGGGGGAACCGTCGAGAGGACATAATAGACAAAGGTCAGGGCAATAATCGTCGCGATTAAAAACCACTCTTTAACGAAAAGGAGAATCAGGGAGATTAAAATAACAATCGTTAAGACGGTGGTCCAGAATTCCCGGTTGCGTTTTTTGAACGGTCTAGCCGGCGCCTTCCAGGAAAGGAGAGTCTTTACTTCCCTCACCGGTAAAACTTCGAGTGGTTCTTCTTCCTTCACCGCCATTAGAACAATTTTATAAGGGCGGGGAACCAAAATGCAAGCGGCAAATTCTTCTTTACCTTGTCCCTTTTGCGTGTCTAGTCTTAAGCACTTTTAATGCTTCATGCCTAGGGCGTTCTTCATCTCCAAGGGGGCAATCTCCTGCGCATTGTGCGGCAATTTTCAGAGCATGCGACATAGCGTAGGCTGATTGACAAGTCTCTCCCCCCGCGCCTGCCTCTATTTGGGCGGCTCGCATTGCTTCATCTGCGCATCGAGGATTACCGCAAGGCATAACCCTATTATTACATCTGGTAACTCCGGGCAGCCAGCTTCCACTTTGTCGATTTGGCCCGTCTATTTTTTCCATAATTAAAGAATAAAAATTGCCGACTGTTTTGAGATTTATTTCAGCTAACGTTTCGGTATATGCGAAGTTAACTGATTTTTCCTAGAATTTTTGTGATTTCTTTCTTCAACTCTGAAATATTATTTTTAGCTATCTTCCTCTATGCTTTTTAAAATATGGTGAAGAAAAATTTTAGGATCTTTTTTCATAGATTATTTTTTGCTCGTTTAGAATAATATTTTTAAGGAGCGGGTGAATTGCATCGTAGGTTAACACATCAACTCTTGTTTTCAAAACATCCTCCAGCTCAAGCTTGAGACCTACCAGATCAAGTAAGCTCTTATCGTCAGTAAGATCAACCAATAAGTCAAGGTCGCTTCCTTTTTTCGCTTCGCCTCTAACAACAGAGCCAAAGAGAGCCGCCTTCAGCACTCCTTGGGATTTTAAGACAGGAATGATTTTTGTGCTAATATCTTGGATGGTCATACTTGAATTTTAGCACAAAAAGGGGAGAAAGAAAAATCAGCCAGATTTCTTATCAATCTGCCGCATAGCCCGTGTTAGGCGATGTATGACGCAAGCTTTTTGCGTCTACCTACCTTTCTGTCTTTCTAAATCTCTAAATGCTCTATAAGCATGTGGGTGTTGAATTCGAAAACAAACATCTGCAACTACTTCATGTATTGTCCCAACCGCTCTTGAAATTACATCTCTCTTTCGGGGCGGCCAGTTTGACTCATCAAGCTTTCCTGAAGGTTCGTAGCCAGGACAACCCCATAGAACCTCATCAAGATACAAACCATCAAGTTCCTCCGGGCCTAAAACTTGATCTGGCTCCACCGGCGCCGCTGGACCCCCCTCAATCAGTCTCATTTTTCAATTATAATAGCAAAAACTGAGTAACATGGCATATAACTAGTGTTTATGCGAAGTATGTTTCGAATAAACAGCTTAAAGCTGTTATATTCAATCGTATCGCGTTAATCTCAAAACTACAACAGGAGATAAAAATTTATCCTCAAAAGGAGTCTCCTTTTGAGGCTACTATTTTGCCTTATTTAATTTGGCCAAGACGCAGCCGGCGACCAGGCCGTCAATAAGTCCCATTATCGTCCAGGTTAAAATCATTATAAGGGGCAAATTGAAGCTGGAGAAATTGATTAAAAATGCCGGAATGCCGCTGACGCAAAAGTAAATCAGACCAAAGTAAACCCCGTTTTGGCAGGCGCTTTTTGAGAATAACTTCTTTGTTTTATCCCAGACAAAGGACAGGCCCAGACCAAGCGCAATCGGATAAAGAAAGAAAAGCATCATGATGGGGTCATTCCATGGCCGGAAAATTGGGTTCATATAGGATTTCTGCAAATCCGGAAAGATAGCGGCAAAAATAGGGTTAAGCGCCATGTTGACAGCCACCATGGCAACGCCCGCCGCCAACCCCACCAAAAATATTTTCTTCATACGACAATTTTAATTATACCGCTCTTAACTTTTCCCTGTCAATAGCTTTGGCGCTAAATTCTTTTTACGCCTTAATTAACCAATGCAGGATATACGCCGAAATAGGGAAATAAATACTTTCTGATATCGCACCCGCCGCTGCTTCCTTCCAGGAATAATTTGCCCCGATCGCCTCCAGCCGGCTTAATTCCTACCTTGCCAGCGGGCCTGATTGTATGATTTCTTCAATTTTGGCCATGGTTTTTAATAATGCGCTTGGCGCACCGCTTCGATTAGATTTAATATACCATGTTCGCTTGACTTGCTCAAACTAGTGGACTATACTAAATGCAACATGGGTGCAATAATAATTATGAATACAATCCATAAAACAATTAGAACCTCCGGCGGTCGCTTAACCAAAACCAAAAAAGCGATCGTTGATGTTTTGTCGCAAAACCATTGCCTTTTATCAAAACAGGAATTAGTCGAAAAATTAAAAGTTAGGAAAATCAAGCCGGATCGTTCCACTATCTATCGAGAACTGCAATTTTTGACGAAAAACAATATCATTATTAAAAACACTATCGCCGGAGTTAATTATTACGAAATTCCAAAAGATCACCATCACCACCTCGTCTGTTTAAGTTGTAATTCTATCAACAGGGTTGAAATCGGAAACCATTTGGAAAGACAAGAAAAACAAATCGCCAAGCAAAACAAGTTTAATATTATTAACCATTCGCTTGAGTTTTATGGCTATTGCCCTGCCTGCCGGTCCGCTTCGCCGGAGCTTCAGCGAGGCGAGCAGGCAGGCAGAAATGCCAAGCATAATTTAAAGGAAACATTATGAAAAAAATACTATTTTTAGTCGGGGTTATCGCCATTATTGGTTTAGGGCTTTACGCCGCTTTAAATATCGCGCCAAAAACAAAAACCGATTCTCAAAAAATCACTATTGTTACCACGCTTTTCCCGCTTTACGATTTTGCTAAAAATATTGGGCAAGATAGAGCGGAGGTTTCGCTTCTGCTCCCGCCCGGAGTTGAAGCACACACATTTGAACCACGCCCGAGCGACATAACAAGGATCAACAACGCCAATATTTTTGTTTATACCGGTGAATTTATGGAACCATGGGCGCACGATATTATCGAAGGCGCAGACAAAAAAGTAAAAATAGTTGATGCCAGCGCCAATATTGAAACGAGGGTCGATCCGCATATCTGGCTTGATTTTGATAATGCCAAAGTTATGGCAGGAAACATTGCCAAGACACTTTCTGCAATTGATCCGCAAAACGCCGAGTATTATCAAAATAACTTAAGATCATACCAAAGCAAACTGGCCGAACTGGATAATTCTTACAAAAACGCCCTAACCTCATGCCAAACAAAAATCATTGTTTACGGCGGACATTATGCTTTTAGCTATATGGGCAAAAGATATGGTTTGGCGTATGAATCAGCCTATGGCATTTCGCCTGATTCCGAACCTTCAGCGCAGGATTTAGCCGGACTTATCAAGCAAATCAAAACCAAAAAAATTGGCTATGTGTTTTTTGAAGAATTAGTCAGCCCAAAGGTTGCCCAAACTCTTGCCAAAGAAACCGGAGCCGGGCTCTTGCTTCTCAATCCGGCGCACAATCTCACCAAAGATGAATTTGAAAAAAATGAATCTTTTCTCTCCATTATGGAAAAGAACTTAAGCAATCTTAAAATCGGACTTTTTTGCAATAAATAATTATGAGTTCGATTGTTGAGATAAAAAATCTTTCTGTGCGATATGGCGCAACTATTGCTTTACAAAATATTTCCTGCCAAATAGAACAAGGTGATTTTGTGGGGCTGGTTGGCCCAAACGGCGGCGGAAAAACGACACTGGCCAAAACAATTCTTGGCCTTTTGCCTCCGCATGAAGGCAAGATCGCGCTTTTCGGGCAAGACAGCAGAGAATTTGACGAGTGGCAAAAAATCGGCTATCTTCCGCAAAAACATACCAGCATCAATCCCCTTTTTCCGGCGAGCGTCGGCGAGGTAGTGTCGCTTGGTTTGTTATCCGCTAAAAAACGACCAAAAAACATTACTACCGCCGACTGGCAGGAAATTGATGCTCTGCTTAAAGACATGGGAATATTTGATCTGAAAAGCAAACTCATTTCCCAAGTTTCCGGCGGACAACAACAAAAAGTGATGCTTGCCCGCGCGCTTATATCGAAGCCGGAGATTCTTATTTTAGACGAGCCGTCAACCGCTCTTGATCCAAACTCAAGAGAGCAATTTTTTGCCCGCCTTGAAAAGTTAAACAAAGAAGCAAAAACGACCATTATCCTTATCACTCACGACACCGGCTATATTGGTCAATACGCCAATAAACTTTTGTATATTGACCGCAAATTGGTTTTCTTTGGAAACATAAGCGAATTTTGCCCAAAAGGAAAAGACATCGCCTCTTGTTTTGAAAAGAAAGACGGGCATATTATCTGGCATCAGCATAGTTAATATGGAAATCATTCAAATTTTACAATATTCATTTATTCAGAAGGCTTTTATCGCCGGATCATTTGTGGCGATTGCCTGCGCAACATTGGGAATATTTTTGGTGCTTCGCAAGATGTCTTTAATTGGCGATGGGCTTTCCCATGTCAGTTTCGGCGCCATTGCCTTGGGTTTGTTTTTTGGCTTTTACCCTTTTTATATCGCTGTGCCGCTCGTTGCTTTAGCCTCAATCGCCATTTTGAAAATCAGCGAAAAAGCGCGCGTTTACGGCGACGCGGCCATTGGCATTGTTTCGGCTGTGGGTATTGCCGGAGGCGTGATTTTGGCGAGTTTGTCCAAGGGTTTTAATGTTGACCTATTCGGCTATCTTTTTGGCAATATTTTGGCTATCAGCGCGAGCGAGGCAGTATTGTCCGTGATTTTATCTTTTGTCGTTATCTCGGTTGTAGCTTTTTTCTACTGGGATTTGTTTTCCGCTACCTTTGACGAGGAATACGCCAAAACTACCGGCGTCAAAACCAACTTCATTAACGCTCTGCTCACCGTCCTCACCGCGATTACCGTTGTGCTTTCGGTGAAGGTGGTGGGGATTATGCTGGTTTCCGCGCTTCTCATTTTGCCGGCAATTACCGCGCTTCAAGTTTCCAAAAATTTCAAAACCGCCCTTGTTTTGGGCGGCTTGTTCGCGCTCTTTTCCGTGCTCTTGGGCATTATCCTTTCTTATATTTTGGATCTTCCCGCCGGGGCCACAATCGTGATGCTTAACGCCCTCTTTTTCGCTCTCGCTTTTGTTTGGAAAAAAATTGGGTAAAGGAGTATTTATTATTTAGCGCCTGCCCACCTCTGACGGGGCAAATTTTTTCTCTTTTTCTATCACTTTCAACGCTTTAACATAAACATTCTTCACGCCCGAAACAACCGCCCCGACCAGCTTAGTCTGTTTTTCTTT
>VGLL01000026.1 GCA_016866735.1 Candidatus Shapirobacteria bacterium | reverse complement strand
GTGATGATTTTATAAGGCCGAACGCGGCCATCCCAGCGCGCCCATGCCCCAAAAGCCCTGCGGGCCCTAAGCTTTCTTAATTTTAAAATTTGCCACTAGATAGCCGACGCCGAAGGGGCCTTCGTAAGATAATATTTCCGGCTCCCACGTGATTTTCAATTCTTCCAAGGCCCCAAGAAGCATGCAAAAGCTGCGCAAACCACACTCACCGGCCTCTTCGAGAAAGTCTGGATCAAGATTTAAGATACCTTCTGTGTCTTTCTTTTTTAAAAGCTCAATAAATTTTTGATCGAATTTGGGGCCGGAAGGGTGAAGGCCATACGGGCCGTCTTCTTTGAGGCGGTGACTCATATCGCCAGAGGCAATCCACCCCCCTCGCTGCGCTCGGGGTAAACTCCTCGCGATAATCTTACCTAGCTCGTAGTGTTCTTTTGGTGATTCCAGTGTAGTTAAAATGGGAAAAACTGCGGCTGAATTTTCAATTTTTAATTTGAAATTTGAAAGATTGAAAATTGATTGTAAATTGTAAATTGTAAATTGTAAATTATGCGCTAAGAAGTACAGTGGCACTTGGATTCCCCAGTCGGGATGGGGAGAGGAGACGATGATGAATTCCGGTTTCGCGGCGGCCAGCTTCGGAGCAAGGGATTCCAGGGAAGAAATGGTTGCCTTGACTTTAGTTCGATCTTCGGCCGAGCCGACAGTCGGCAAAATTAAGGGAGGATGAGGGCTGATACAGGCGAAAGTTAACATAACTAATAATCAAATAAATACAAATAATCAAATGACAAATAAATTTCAAATTTCAAATAAACAGATGTCAAATAATTTGTAATATTTGTAGTATTTGCTTATTTGATTATTGATTTGTTTATTTGTGGCATTTGCTTATTTGGTTATTTTAGGATTAATTTCATATTCAGATTCTCTCCACACTTTATGCATCTTCCTTCTTTATCCACCGCTACAATCATTGGTGTCCAGGAGGAGCGTTTCACGCAAAGAGTTTTGCATTTCGGGCAAATGGTGTCGCCTTTAGCATAGGAGGAATTCGGCGCCCAGATATAGATGAACTCTAGACCAGCCTTTCGGCCGATTTCGGCGGCCTTTTCTAGTTCGTCAACTGCGGTAAACGGAATTTTTTGGAACTCCGGATCCGGTGAAATCTTTGGATCAAATTGAGAAAGATGCCAGGGGGTTTTCGGACTAAGATTTTTAGCAATCCAGCTTGTCATTTCTTTAAGTTCTTCCGGATCATCATTAATGCCGGGAATTAAGAGGGTAGTAATTTCGATAAAAATCTTATATTTCTCTTGAGCGTACTTGGCCATTTCGGGAATTTCACCGAAGTGACCCTGCCTGCCGGCAGGCAGGGCACCCATTTTGGCGTAGGTTTGGGCGGAAAATCCCTTGAAGTCAATATTGGCAGCGTCAATATAGGGACCGATTTTATCCAATGTTTCCTTAGTCCAAGAACCATTGGTGACAAAAAGGGTAAAGAAGTTTGACTTCTTGGCAAGTTTGGCGGTATCCAAGACGTATTCGGCCCAGACAACTGGCTCGTTATAGGTGAAGGCGATGCCGTGATAGCCGCTTTGTCTGATTTGACTGATTAGTTCTTCGGGAGAAAGCGAAGATAAGTTTTTTTCTTGAGCTTCTTTCAGGACAGCAGTCGCTTGATCGCCCCAAGAGCACCAGTAGTTAAGACATTGCTTGCAGCGAAAGTTGCAACCGTAGCTGCCAACCGAAGGTGCGAAAGCGCCTGGGTAAAAGTGGTAAAAAGGTTTCTTTTCGATGGGATCAACCTGGATTCCCTGGATCAGGCCATAATTGAGAGTATAAAGCTTGCCCTCTTTATTGATTTTTGTCAAACAAAAGCCGGTCTTTCCTTCCGCAATGACGCACCGCCTCTGGCAGACCCGACAGCGAACAAGCTCATTTTTTAACTTTTGGTAACTTAGGACTTCCTTCATTTCCCCACTCTTTAATTTTATCTTTAATCATTTGGTCATCAGGGGAGAATTGTTTGAGGATAAGTTCCAGTTGGGCGATGGCTTCTTGGCGCTTGCCGGATTCATGATAGAGAATGGCAAGCGCATAATAGGCGTCACGATAGTTCGATTTAAGGGCAATCGCTTCTTTTAGGGTTTCAACTGCCTTTTCGCCTTCCCCAACCTGGTCATAGAGAAGGCCAAGGTTATAGACTACCTTGGCATCAGTAGGAGCTAATTTTTTGGCACTTAGGAGCGCCTCGATAGCCTTTTGCCGAAATTCGGGAGCCAAAATGGCGAGCGTGCTATAAATTCTGGTTCTCGTTTTCCAGAAATTGAGGTTTACCGGAGAAGTATTCAAGGCCACTTGGTCTTGGAGGATGGCTTCTTCAGCAAGTTGCCCAGCCATGGTGGCCTCTTTTTGGCTAAAGGCAAGAACGGCCAAAACGGCGGTCGTATAGCCAAGGTCGCTGCGGTACAGTGGTTCTGAGGATAGGAAATTGATGGCCTGGTGATAGTTATCGTAAGCATCTTTATAGCTTCCCGCTTTCGCCAGTTGATAAGCCTTGGCGTAGTGAGTGTCGGCGCGCCAGTAGCGGAATGTAAAATTTAGAATGTATAATGCAGAAATTGCGATTAAGAAGATTAAAAGTTTACGAGGATTGCTAAATTGTTTCATTGTTTTATTGCTGGATGGCTGGGGAAGTGTTTGAGGTTCGCGCGAGAGGACAACGCTCATGGCGGGGATGAGGTAGAAGTATAATGCAACGGGTACGACAGAGAAACCGAAGAAATTGGTGATTAAAATCGAAAGCCAGCCAGAAAACAATGCATAATTTAGAATGTAGGATTTACAATTTTTTTCGTTTTCTTCGGTACATTGTACATTGTACATTGTACATTTTTTGATACTCCACCAGATGAAGCTGCAAATGAAGAGCAAATAGGCTCCCAATCCGGCGAAACCAGTTGTAGCAGCGTGGTTCAGATACTCATTATGCGCCTTGTTGTACAGGAAGTCCCACTCGGAGACAAGGTTATGTTCTTTCGGCCGGAATTGATAGTAGGAGTAGGCGAATGTTTCTACGCCAGAGCCAAAAAGGGGATAATGGCGGGCAATGTCAAGCGCCCCCTTCCAGACGATTTTTCTAATTTCCCCTGATTCTGTCCCCCCTTCGGAGCCAGGGGGCAATGGCGCTTGCTCCGCTGGCTGAGTAGTTGTCTGCTTTGGTCGAAAGAGCTCTTGGGCGGTGAAGCGGTTTACAAAAGAGAACGGCGCGCCGGCAAGAAAAGTAAGAAAGGCAAAAATAGAAAAAATTAAAATTAATGGCCTAGCAGTAAATATTTTTTGTGAGTGATTTCTTATTTGGGAAAAGAATAAAAGTCCGAAGAACGCGACCAGACCGACTCCAAGGCCGGCAAAGCCGGAACGAGATTTGGTATATAGGAAGCACAAAAAAAATGTAAAATGTAAAATGTAAAATGTAAAATTTTGAATTTTGCTTGCCCCCCGAAGCTTCCGATACGGAGGCGAAGTGGGGAGTTTTGAATTTAGAGTGAAAGCGATAACTACTGGAATCAAAATTGCCAAGTACGCCGCCAACCAATTAGGCTGGCCCAGAGTTGAAAAGACCCTCGTTTTGACATCCTGAACCCAATATTTGGCATCAATGCCGAAATGCTCCAAAATGCCGTAAAGAGAAACCAAAAGAGCCGAGGCCAATCCTACCCGCAGAGTTTTTAGAACCTTTTCCTTATCTAAATTAGAAACGAGAGCAAAATAGAGAGTGATATAACAAATAAGAGAAAGGAAACCGCCATTGAAGCGGGAGTAGTAGCCCCAGAAACTGGTGTGACGGTCGATGCTAAAAACAAAAGAGAAAAAATTAAAAAGTAAAAATAAGATTAGCGGTACATCTAGAGGGGTAGGGCGGAAGATAATTTTTTGGCTGACAACCATCTTGGCTAGCCAGGCGGCGGCGATGACGCCGGTACAAGCATAAACAAGAAGCATCTTGTTGAATTCGAAAAGTTCAAAGTTCCAGGGTGTCATGATTAGGGGAACCAAGAAAAAAAGAAGGGAAAAGGAGAAGGCAATGGCGCGGTCAGCGATTTTTTCAAGATCCATCTTGAGGTTAAGTATAGCATAGGCGGGAAAAGTTGTGGTAAGATGAAAAAGTGAAACGGAAGAAATTTTGGTTAATCTTTTTGCCCGGGCTTTTGCTAGTTGCTTTTGTCGTTCTTTTTTTGAGTGCGAGGGATTTTCGCGCGGAAGCACCGGGTTGCCCCTGTTCCCAAGAAACACTTTCGGGGGAATTTATTTCCGGACAGGCCGAGGCATTCTTTGAAGGGAAAAACGTACCGCCCCCTCTTCTGGCTCAACAAACGATTTCCCCCGAGGAACAAAAAGTCTTGGGTGAAGAGGCGGGCGCAGAAAAATGGATCGATATTAGTCTTTCCGAGCAGAAATTGAGAGCATGGGAAGGGGATAATTTATTTCTGGAAACGTTAGTCTCGACCGGCAAAAGTTACACGCCCACCCCCGAAGGAGAATATCGAATTCAATCGAAGATTAAGTATACGAGGATGAAGGGCGGCAGTAAGGAGAAGGGGACTTTTTATGATTTGCCGAATGTTCCCTTTACCATGTTTTTTCATAAGGGCTACGGTCTGCACGGAGCATACTGGCATAATAATTTTGGCCAGGTAATGAGTCATGGCTGCGTGAATTTGCCGATAGCCATGGCCGAAAAGCTTTTTTACTGGACAAATCCGCAAATGGGCAGTCTCAAATATCTGCGGGCCAGCGCCGACAATTTGGGGACAAGAGTCGTCATCCACGATTAAGAAATTATCTTGGCCAGAAAAGTTTTAGGAAGCCGGGGTTTTTGAGAAGAGAGAGGAGGTCGCGGCCGGAGAATTTACCATCCTCGTCAAAGTCAAAAGGAAGAAGCGGCTTAAAAGCGACATTATTTTCCTTTTCCCCGATGGTAAAAATTTCCTGGCGGGGCAGGTAGAAAGGCTTGAGGATGACAAGCCGATATTTTTGGCCAATGGCCAGGTTTCTTACATCTTCGATTTCTCCGTGACCGTTTTTAATTTCTAACCCCGTCTTTTCAAAAATAACTCTTTCTTTTTCATCATAAATTAAGAATTTGAAATCATTTCCGGCGGTTTCCTTTTTGGGGAAAAGCTTAACAGTGAGCTTAACTTTGACCAGTGGTACTACTTCAAGCGGCCAAGGCAGGGGACTGGTCAAAACCTTTTCGTTTTTGAAAAAGGATAATGAGAGATCAAATTTGCCGATCTTATCCTTGGTTTTTAGGAAAAGCTTGATGGTGTTTTGCTGAAACGGCGCAATTTCCGGAATTTGCGAGAAGAAATACTCAAAGTCTTGACTGTCTGTCAGCTTGAGGGCATAGCCTTCTTGCTCGCCCCAGATTGCCTGCCCTTCGTTTTTAATTTCGATGGGAATCTCGTAAGTCGAGTCTTTAATAAGTTTTTCCGGCAGCTTAGAAAGCATCGCAATTTTCTGTTCTTGCCTTGGTTCACCCTTGGTTTTTGTTTGCTCCTGGAGGATTTGGTATTGGGGATAGAATTCTTTAGGTGAACCAAGCTTGCGGAAAGAGAAGTGATCAAAAGGCTCACCTTGGTAATTTAGGATAAAAGGTGTCACGGCGATAACGCGAGAGTCGCCCAAAAGCTGACTAAAAAGGGATCTTAACCTTTGGCCAACGGCTAGCGATGGTGGAAACCGATAAGCGTAGTTAATCCCTTCGGCGTGGGGCCAGCCGGCTTCGGTAACAAAGACGGGTAGGTTTTTTTTAAGCCCTAACCTCTTGAGAAGATTTATTTCCTCAAGATAAGTTTCTGTCTGGTAGGAGTGCGAGGCCCAACCATCGAAGTTGGTGAAGAACCCGTTAATACCGCCGGGTGCAGCGCTCGCCATTTTCCTCAAGAAAAGCTCCTCCCTTTCGTATTGGGGAAGTTGGTGAGGAGCGGTGGCGTTGAAACCGGCGGGGAGAATAAAGAAGTCTTGACTTTTTTCCTTGAGGGTTGCGGCGAAGGCTAGGGCAACCTTGCCGTAATTTTCTGGATCAACGCTCCCGCCCCATTCTCGGCCGTCGTTTGGCTCATTAAACAAAACCACGTAGCGGTTTTTGATGACCCAATTTAGGGAATCCAGGAAGTCAGCCCAAGAGACGGCGTCCTCGGCCAATGGTCTTCTCCAAGAGCCATTGGCGTGAGAAGTGGCGAGACGCACAATGGGAATGAGATGGAGGCGGCGCATCTTATCAAAGACATCCTGCCACTTGCGGCCGTCGCGATCATTTTCTTCGATCACTACTGTGGCATAGCCCCAATCTCCACCAGCCGAATTCACCAGGGCAGCAGCGTCTTCCAGGTCCTCTTCCGAGGCCACCGCCAAATGGATACCAAATTTATTATTTTGGCCATCAATTTTTTCAAATGCCGCAAAAGTAGCTTGAGTAGAAACCAGCCAGAAGACAACTAAAAAAGGGAAAACTCCCCAAAATCGTTTTGCCATAAACGCATTCTATCATACGAAGACGAAGTTTTCTGTTTTAATTTTAATATATAGTCGTGGACGCAAAAAACTGCTATAGCATAACTTTGCGACCCAAATTTAAACTTAAAATGACAATTAGCGTATGCACATGCATAGTGAAATTGTAAAGTTGATTGAGAGTGGATATTTTAATAAAATCGGTTTGATGTGTAACTGGTCAACGGATGAGGCGCATTTTAAAAAGCATGATCCGGAAGGATTTCGAGTTTGGCAGCTGCTGCAGCTGATTAATTACGGACTAGACGGGGAAAAGCTTGATAAAAAAGAGCTGCTGAAATATTGGCCACGGATTAAAGGTAGAATTTTTGACAAAGCGACCCAAAAATGCTTAGAGATGCTCTTATGGCCAAAAGCATCATGACTGTTCTTTCCGACTCTATTACGCTATCGTAATAGAGTGATAAGCGCTTGCTGTTCTTATGGTAAAATTGAGCGGATGGAAAACGGCGTTTTTTTACGGCGAAAAGAATAGAGATTGATGGACGAGGGGTGGAATATTTTGACGAAGGACAAGGCGAGCCAATTATCTTAATCCACGGCTGGTTAGTGGCCAAGGAAATTTTTTTGTTGTTAACTTGGGGCCTTCTCGCGGCTAATTTTCGTGTTATCGCGCCCGATATGCCTGGATTTGGGAATTCCGAGGAGCTTTCTGTCCCTCATTCGCCGGAAAATTACGCCATCTTTTTGGGTAAGTTTGCAGAGAAATTGGGTTTAGCAAAATTTAACTTATTTGGGTGCAGCATGGGGGGCACGATTGCCTTGGCCTTTGCTATAAGAAACAAAGAGAAAATAAGGAAGCTTGTTGTCCAAGCGCCGTTTTTTTATGGCAGGCAGACTTGGTTTGACCGGAAAGCGCGCCTTTTAGTGTCGCTGGCAGAAAGATCGAAAACTGTCAGAGAACTGGCTTACCGCATGGCCTGGAATCAGTACCAATCCAGAAAAGAGGATATTTTTGGCAGTATTCCCAATAAGTATCATCCGGCCATTTCCAGAATTATTGAAAGCTGCGAATACGAATTTAAAAATACCATGTCCAAAAAGGCAGCTGAAGAAATTGGCAAATATACGACAGAGATAGATTTTAGGCCGCTGCTTAAAGGGCTTGATACCGAAACTCTTATTATCATTGGCGAGAAGGATCGTGTGATTAAGCTGAAAGATATGCGACTACTGAATCGTCTTTTGCCCAATTCCAGGCTTTGGATTGCCCCGGAGGCCACCCATTACGCCTTAGTAGAAATCCCGGACAAATTTTGCCAAGCGGTGGTGGATTTTCTGAAGTAGATTTATCCTAAATAGACTTTTCCCTCCTGGCGGGTTTGGCGGGCGGAGGGGGTTTCGTTTGTTCGGTGGTAATCGTCATCCAGGCGGACCGTGATTCCTTCTTCGGGCGTCGAGGCTTCTAGGATAACGCAGTCGGTGACTCCCTTGAAACGGTGCTTTTGGAAAGGCTTGATAAAATAACCCCTTTCCGGCTCCATTTCGATTTCTCTTAGAGCCCCACTTTCGTCTTCAAGAACCATTGTGGCCTTTCCCGAAACAAGAGTGAGCACTTCCTGTTTTTTATCATGGTATTGGAGGCTGCAGCGGGCACCTTGATTGACATGATGGATTTTTCCGGTCAATGACGCGTCCGGAGGAGTTAAAATCAACTCGTACCCCCACGGCTTTAAAATTTTTTGGCAATATGGGTGAGTCATAAGTAATTATATCTCCGTCCATAATTCTAATAGTTTATCCACCAATTCCTCGCCGCCCAAATGTGATTTGCCCGTCGTGTAATAATCCGCCTCGAGCACCTTGGGTTCAGTGGTCACGCCAATTCCTGCCGTTTCTACCATATCCCTGTCATTTCTGCCGTTGCCAATGGCCATTGTTTGTCTTGGGCTAATCTTTAAGTGCCGGCACAAATTGGCCAGGGCTACTCCCTTATTTAGCCTTTTGGGCAAGATATCAAAGGCCTCGCCGCTCCAAATGGCCCGAAATTCTCCCTCCGGGTCGACCCTCTTGACAATATCATAGACATTATTATCTTCAAAGCGGGTATGCAAAGTGATAAGAAACTGTTTTTGTTCAAAGGCCTCGGCCAGACGGGTTTTGGCGGCATATTTTTCTAATGCAGACCTGATGTTTCTCATCTTTTCCAATGTTGCTTTGGTAAATTTCTCGTGCTGGACAACCTGGCCGTCCAGCAATGAAAAAATACCCACTTCTCCTATGAGGGCAACATTGTCCCAGAGAAGCTCGTTAAAAACATCTTTAAGGTAGATGGTGCTTCGGCCGCTATTGATGGCGATAAAATAGTATTTTTTAAGTTCTAGCAGTTTTTGCTTGATTCTCTCCTCAAGCAATTGAGTCCTGATAGTTAATGTCTCGGTTTGGCGGGTTTCTTTCTCTCTGATGAAAGTGCCCTTTTTGATGGTCACTCCGTCCACATCAAAACAAACCAGCCTAATGTTTTTGAGCCTTTTTGGGGTTAATTGGCTAAGCGGCCTCACGATTTTATTTTAGCGACTGATAAGAGAAAGGTCAAGCAGAGTCGGCTCACGAATTATTTTTTCCTCCTATTAATAATTTTTGACGCTAGCAAAATTGAAGCAAAGGGAATAAAATTAAATCGATGTTTGACTTTCTTTTTGGCTTAGTCTCGTATGATTTGGCCATAGATTTAGGAACGGCAAATACGCTTGTTTTAATCCGAGGTAAGGGCATTGCTATCCGCGAGCCATCCGTTGTCGCGCGGCACAAAAAGACGAAGCAAATTATTGCCATTGGCGCTTCGGCCAAGAGGATGCTTGGTAAAACTCCCCAGACGATCGAGGCATTTCGGCCGCTTAAGGATGGGGTTATTGCCGATTTCGATGCCACCGAGGCGATGCTTTCTTATTATATTAAACAAGTTCATCAAACACCTTCAAAATTCTTCCCCAAAATTCCCCGGCCGAAGGTCATTATTGGCATCCCCTCAGGCGTAACCGAAGTGGAGCGGCGGGCCGTCCAAGAAGCGGCGTTAAGCGCCGGGGCCCGGAAGGTTTATTTGATCGAAGAGCCCATGGCGGCGGCGATTGGGGCAGGATTGCCCGTGGAGGATTCGGGCGGAATCCTTGTCTGCGACATTGGCGGGGGAACAACCGAGATGGCCGTAATATCCTTGGGCGGCATAGTTTTAAATAAGTGCCTGCGTATCGCTGGCGACGAGATGGATGAGCTGATTGCCAATTTTTTGCGCCTAAAATATAGTCTCTTGGTGGGTGAAGCTACGGCAGAGGCAGTAAAGATTGAATTGGGATCGGCGGCGGGCCCTTCGGCTGGAAAGGCCAGTGTCGAAAAGCAAACGGTAGTGCGCGGGCGAGATTTAGGGACGGGTTTGCCGAAATCAGTAAGGGTGACGGCGACCGAGGTGCGGGAGGCCCTTGCGCCGATTATCAGCCAAATAACGAACCAAATATCTGGTCTGATTGAGGAGACTCCGCCAGAACTATTGGCGGATATTGTCAACCGCGGGATTGTTCTTTGCGGAGGCATAAGCCAACTCGCCGGTCTTGATAAAGTTATCGCGGAAGCGACTAAAATGCCTGCCTGGGTAGCCGATGATCCGATAACCTGTGTCGTGCGCGGCTGCGGTCGACTTCTAGATGATGAGAAGCTACTCGCAAAGGTAAGAGTGACAGGGGGCTTAAGATAAAATAATCAAATAAATACAAATAACCAAATGAGCACAAATCAATTTCAAATAAGCAAATAAGCAAATTTCAAATGACGGACAAGCGAGATATTCATGAGAGAATTTACCGCTTCGTTTTACGGGTTTTAAAACTTTTAGAAAGCCTACCGAAAACGGCTATTAATCTAATTATCATCGACCAGTGTGGCCGGGCCGTTACTTCTGTTGGCGCTAACGATCAGGAAGCTGACGCTTGTCTTAGCAAAAGAGATTTCTTAGTCAAATACGGCTTCGTTAAAAAAGAATTAAAAGAAACCAATTACTGGATAAGACTAATTGCCGATACTAACCCCTTACTCAAAGAAAGAATGAAGGATTTAATCAAAGAGGGACAAGAAATTCTGTTAATTGTCAGTAGCATTATTAATAAAACCCGTAAAGGTAAAATTTGATTATTTGGTATTTGTAATATTTGTTTATTGATTTATGGCATTTATGGCATTTGCTTATTTGGTTATTTAATTTGATATGGGAAAGCAAACGAGAATTTTTCTTATCCTTTTGCTTTTATCTTTTGCAATTTTCCTGTTTGATCATTTTGGTTTTTTAGGACCGATAAAGTCATTTTCCCAAGGGCTTTTTTTGCCTGCGCAAAAAGCGATTTATCAAAGTTGGCAGCGAGTAAGAGGATCAGTCGGCAGAGATAGAGAAGTGTCAGAGTTGAACAAGAAGGTCCAAGA
>VGLL01000025.1 GCA_016866735.1 Candidatus Shapirobacteria bacterium | reverse complement strand
CACGACTAGTGGTTTAGGCGTAGGAGTCGGAGTAAGAGTGGGAGTAAGAGTTGGGGTCGGAGTCAAAGTCGGAGTGGGTGTTGGGGTTTCGGTGGGGGTCGGAGTTTCGGTGGGAGAAGGAGTGGCGACTTGAGAGTAATAAACGGTTTTTAGATAGCTGGGTGCGCCGCTGCCGCCGAAGCCGCCGGTTAAATAAAGATGCGTTTCCGTTGCGGCGAGGGAGCCGCAACAGATAGGTACTGGCAAGCCGTTGGCGCTTTTTGTCCAAGAAAGAAGGGTGCCTGTGCCGTTAAGCTCGCCGACGTAAACGTCAGGGACAAGTTGTTGGGAGGCGTTTTGTCCGCCAACGACGAAAATATTATTACCAACTTTGGCATATTGGGCGTTGGAAATGGCAGCTAGTAAAGGAGCGGACTCTGTCCATGACGATAAGGTGCCGTCGGAAGGATCAACATTTGCTACGTAAACTTTTTCTGTATGGCCGAGATCTCCAGTCCTACCGCCAATAATATAAATCTTATTATTTGCGGCGATCATTCCGAATCCGTGAATAGCCAGCGGAAGAGGGGTAGTGCTATTCCAACTGCCGATAGTTCCATCGGGATTTATACTTGCGAAATAGACATTCGACTTCGTGTTGCCGATAGAATCTGTGAATCCGCCGGCATAATAAATTCTTCCATTACTAACTACTGCATTTCCGAGAGAAAGGCGTTGGGGAAGGGGGGTGGCGGCGGTCCAATTAGTTGTTGTGCCACTCGAGATTAAGCTATACATTACATCATTTATTGAGGTGGTGGGTGGATATGTTGTTCCTCCCAAAACATACGCATTATTACCATACATTACGAGCGAGTGATAAAATATGGACCTTGGTAGCGGGTACAGAGATGCTGTCCATGAGAGTATAGAATTATCACCAGCTATTGCTCCGATCCCGATATTTGAAAAGGCGAAATCTGTCGCTCCACCTAGAACATTTACCTTGCCGCCGTTAGTGTAAGATACATGACTTGCCGCGTAATAAGGAAGAGCCGACGTTGTTAACCAAGAACTATTTGTAAGAGAAAAAGCTTTTGAGGGGGAGAGTCTCCACAGCGCCGCTAAAAGGAGTAAAATTAGAAAAAGTGATCTTAGGGCAGTTTTGGCCACTTCACCTTAGAGTAGCCAAATTAAAGATCTCTTGTCAAGTACAAGAAGGGGACTGGAAATGACGATTTATAATCCATACAAGATAGAAAGAGTTAGACAGGAATTAGCGCAAGAAAACGATATTTCGGCCTTGAGGCAAACTTATAAAGACGAGGTTGCCTCAGTTAGACCGAAACCGGCGTCTTTTTGGGACGAGAAGGTTAAGGGAAGTTTGTTCGCCCCTCAAGGGCCGATGGATAGGGAAAGGCTCTCTGTCGCAATAAATATGATTCCGAAAGTTGCTAGCGTAAAGGTCCTGGATGTAGGAGCGGGCTATGGTTTTTTAGAGACTGAATTATCAACGATTAAACACATTGAAATTTATGGGATAGACATCTCTTGGGTAGCAATCAATAGACTAAGGAAGAAATTTAAGGGTTACTTTACGACTGGTTCTGCCATCTCACTGCCGTACACAAAGGCAAGCTTTGATGTTGTTTTTCTATTGGAAGTTGTAGAACATCTTAGCCCTCGGGATTCATTAAAAGCCATTAAGGAGGCCCATAGGGTTCTGGGTGATAGTGGCGTCTTAATAGTATCTATTCCACTTAATGAAGATATAGGTAGCTTTCGGGAATTGAAGAATAACCCTAGTGGCCACCTTAGGATTTATTCGGAAGCGTTAATTTTAAAAGAGTTAGAAATGTGTGGATTCAAGCCGCTAAGAGCCGTACGGTTGTATGCATTCAGAAATCTTTACAAACTAAAAAGATTTTTAATACGCTTTTTACCTGGATATAGGAGGCCTAATGATTTAGTAATTTTAGCAAGAAAGATTTAGCCATGAATGTTCTTTTCCTTTCCCGTTTTTTTTGGCCTCATGTGGGAGGAGTGGAGAAGCATGGTTTGGAAGTGGCGAAACGGTTGGCGAGGAGGGGACACAAGGTGGTAATTATTACCGAAGAGCTTCCCTACAAAAAACTCAAAACTCAAAGCTCAAATCTCAAAACTACAACTGAAAACTCAAAACTTGAGAATATAAAAATTTACCGAACACCGACGGGGAAGGATGATTGGTTTAAGAAGCTTAGGATTTGGGCGTGGCTGTGGAAGAATAAAAAGCTTATTGAAGAAGCAGATATCGTGCATGCCCATGATGTTGGCTTTTGGTATTGGCCCTTTCGCTTTTTATATCCCAAAAAGCCTTTCTATCTTACTTTTCATGGTTGGGAAGGAAAATTTCCGGTGCCGCTTAAAAATAAATTAGTAAGGAAGATTTCCGAAAAGCTGGCCCGGGGGAATATTTGCGTGGGAGATTATATCAAGAAATGGTATGGGACAAGGCCGGGCTACACCACTTACGGTGGTGTAGAAAGTTCAAAGTTTAAAGTTCAAAGTTCAAAGATAAAGAACGAAAATCAAATTGTTTTTGTTGGTCGATTAGAAAATGACACCGGCTTACCGATCTACCTTCGTGCGATCGAGCTTTTGCACAAAAAATACTCCATACTCAATACTCCATACCCTATACTGTTTTTGGGCGAGGGAAGTTTGAAGAGCGAAGCCGAGAAGTACGGAAAAGTTTTAGGAGTGGTTAAAGACATTCGGCCTTATCTTTTAGAGTCCCGCTTTGTTTTTACCTCTGGCTATCTTTCGATTCTCGAGGCGATGGCTTGTCGGAAATTGGTTTTTGCCGTTTATGATAATCCCCTGAAAGAAGATTATTTACGCCTTTCTCCATTTGCCAAGGGGATAGTGATCGAATCTAGTCCGGAGTTGTTGTATCATAGGTTAGTCCATGATACACGGCCTGCCAAAGAGCAAGAGAGACTGGCTGACGAAGTTTATAACTGGACCAGGGGACAGACTTGGGAGAAAGTAACCGAGCTATACCTTAAGCTTTGGCAGTAATGTAGCAATGTAGCCATGTAGCCATGTAGCCATGTAGCTATGTAGCTGATTAACAATTAACTATTTTGAATGAAAGTTTCTTTAGTGACCACTGTTCTTAACGAAGAGAAAACAATTAAGAGTTTTTTTGAATCGGTTCTCGATCAGACAGGAAAGCCGGATGAGGTTGTAATTATTGATGGCGGTTCGGAAGACACGACTCTCAAAAAAGTTCGAAAGTTCAAAAGTTCAAATGATCAAAACAATTTTCAAATTAAAATATGGCAAGTTAGGGGCGCCAATCGATCAGTGGGGAGAAATGAAGGGATAAAAAGAGCGACCGGAGAAATTATCGCCGTTTCTGATGCTGGTTGCGTCCTGGATAAGAATTGGCTGGAAAATCTAATAAAGCCTTTTAGCGATCCAGCCGTTGCGATTGTCGCCGGCTTTTACCAGCCGTTAGCCAAAACCATCTTTGAAAAATGCATAGCCTGTTACACCTGCGCAAGGGAAGACCAAATTAATCCGGAAAACTTTTTGCCTTCTTCTCGATCAGTTGCTTTTCGGAGAGCGGCTTGGGAGAAAGTGGGCGGTTATCCCGAAGAATTAAATTATTGCGAGGATCTCGTCTTTGACCAAAGGCTCAAAGATGCAGGCCTCAAATTCGCCTTTGCCAGGGATGCCCTGGTTTTTTGGCCGCAAAGGAAAGATATTTGGCAAGCCCTTACCCAATTTTTTCATTATGCTTCCGGCGATGCCGAAGCGCTCTACTGGCCACACCTTAGGAAGATCGGATTGGTTTATTTGCGTTATCTAATTGGCCTAATTTGCTTAATTTGGCTGCCACTTGGTTTTTTGGTTATCGGGTTATTGGGTTATTTTGCTTTCGCGGTTTGGAAAAACTACCGGTATGTCCGCCATCCTTTAGCGCTTTTTTGGCTGCCAGTTTTGCAGCTGGCGGCGGATTTAGGAGTTCTGGCGGGAACGGCAATTGGCTTTTGGAAAAGATGGAAAAAGTAAAATGCAATTTATGTCAAAGCGACGAGGAAGAAGTGATTTTTCCGGCAGCGGGTTATTGGGAATACGACGAAAAATTTAGAGTTGTCCGCTGTCGCCAATGCGGTTTAGTTTTTGTCAATCCTCGACCAGCAAAGGAAGAAATTAATAAGTTCTATCCCGAAGAGAGGTATTGGGCGGGTGAGTTTTGTGAAAAGGACTACCGGCCAATTTACCGGCCAATCTTAGAAGGGTTTCCTGGGAGCGGTAAGATTCTTGACGTGGGGGCAGGCACCGGCGCTCTCCTTAATTTCTTTAAGGAGAATGGCTGGCAGGTTTTCGGAAATGAGGTGGCAAAAGAAATGGTGGATGATGCGAGCAAAAATTTTGGGATTAAACTTGAGGGTAAGGACACTCTTGAAATTAGTTTTCCCGATAGCTTTTTTGAGGCGATCGTTTTTAATAATTCCTTAGAGCATCTTTACCAGCCACGAGAAACCCTGATGAGAGTTCGGGGCTGGCTTAAGCCTAATGGTTTACTAATCGTTACCGTTCCCAATATCGAAAGTCTTGGATTTAAGATTTTTGGTCAGTATTGGAACTCGCTCCAGCCGCCGAAGCACCTTTATCTTTTCTCTCCGAAAACCATTTCAAAGATGCTTGAAAAAACAGGTTTTAAGCCGATGGAAGTTAGACATGATTATTCTGTGCACAACACCTATAGCTTAGAGCAATCTTTGCGCTTTCGCTTTTCACCAAAATTTAAAGAAGGGGTTGGCGCAGTTTTAAATAAAAAGCCGGCAAAGCATTCTCCTTATCAGCTCGCCTTGCCCCTTTTCAAGATTTTCGGCTATCTCTCTATTTTTATTTTGGCTAAGCTTGAGCCAATTTTAAAAAAGGGAGAAGCAATCACGATTTATGCCAGTAAGACCTAAGCTTTCTCTCATTATTGTTAAGTATCGAAGCCAGGAATACTTGCCAAAGTGTCTTGCCTCGATCGAAAAGAATCCCTTGTGGGAGATTATTATCGTTGACAATGATAAAGAAAACATTGGTTATGGACCAGCTTGCAATAAGGGGGCGCAAAAAGCCAAAGGCGAGTACCTCCTGTTTTTGAATCCCGACACCGTGGTTTTGCCCGGTTCTTTAGAAAAGATGATTGAGTATTTGGATAGACATCCAGAAGTTGGGATTTTAGGACCGCAATTATTAAGCGAAAAGAGCGAGATTGTTCCCTCTTCCTCCGCCATTCCTACGCCCCTAATGGCGATTTTTAGTTTTACCTTCTTGGCAAAAGTTTCTAAAAATAATCATTGGTCGAGAGAATATTGGTACCAGGGGTGGGATAGAAAATCAGAAAAAGAGGTGGGGGCGGTTTCTGGGGCGGCCCTGATAATCAGGAAAAATCTTTTCGAAAAACTTGGGGGTTTTGACGAAAAATTTTTCTTGTATTTTGAAGAGGTCGATCTTTGCGAAAGGGTCGAGGAAGCAGGTTTTAGGGTTGTTTTTTGTCCCCATGCAAAAGTTATTCATTATGGCGGAAAAAGCACGGAAAAAGGAGAAAAGATAGACCGCATTTTCTCCAAGAGCCGCTTTTATTTTTTCCAAAAACACTCTGGTTGGCCGGGGGCGTTGGCCGTCCATTTTTTTGCCAGTCTTAGGCTATTTCATTTGGGCCTTTTTATAATAATTATTGCTGGCGCCCTCCTTAGGCTTTACCAGCTTTTGACACTTGCGCCTTTTAGCGGTGACCAGGGACGAGATTTGTTAGTTGCTAAAGATATATTTATTAATCATCAATTTCCCGTAGTCGGTCCGCAGACAAGTGTTCCCCGGCTTTATCTTGGCCCCATTTTCTATTATTTTTCCGCCATCGCTCTATTTTTAGGTAACTTTCATCCCGCCGCCGCTTCTTTTCTTTGCGCCCTTTTTGGAATCGGGGCGATTTATTTAATCTATGCTGTCGGAAAGAAGTACTTTAACCGACAAGTTGGTCTTTTGGCTGCCTGTCTTTTGGCTTTTTCGCCGTTTGCTGTTATTTTCTCGCGCATTGGCCTTCACCCCTCGCCCTTACCATTTTTTCTGCTCATATTTTTCTTGGGCCTTAAAAGAAAAAATTTTTGGCTGACCTTTGTTTCTTTTATAATTGCCGCCCAGCTACACCTTTCCGCGATTCTCCTTTTGCCGATTTGGCTGCTAGTGACCCTTTCCGGTTTCAAAAAGACACTTTTTTCTGCCGCGCTTTTCTTGGTGATTCTGGCTTTGATCTTCCTGAAAGAAATTCGCGGCTCTCCTTTTACCCCTTTTTCTTATTGGACGGAAATGTTAACATTTATGCTTTCTCCTGGAAACCTTTTTTTGGCTATCACTTTAATATTTTTTGCCCTTAGCGCGATTCATGATTGGCTAAGCGAAAGTGTTAGGCCGCTATTTTATTGGTTAGTTTTGGGAATAATAGGCCTAACCATCAAGAACTCTCAGGCCGAGCACTACTTTAATTTCATCTTGCCGCCAGTATGTCTTTTTTTGGCTTGCGGTTGGGAGAGATTGAGAGCGGGGAGGAGAGAGTCTTTAGCCTGGAGCTTGGCCACCGTTTTTATTGCCTTTAATCTTTACCAGCTTCTCTCCGCCAATTTCTTTATTGCCAAATACGGGCCGCCCCTTTCAGCCAGGATCGCGGTAGCGAAGTTTATCGTTAATGACGCTCACGGCCAGCCATTTAGCCTAAGACGAGAAGGGCCCTTGTGGGATTTGCCCAGTACAAACAAGAATTATGAATATTTATTGTGGTGGTTAGGAAACCCGCCCCAAAAAGAAGCACAGTATTTGAGTTATACTATTTACGAGCCGAAAGAGGCGGCGCAGGAATTTAAAATCAAAGGCAAATTAGTTCTATTCGATTATTCAGCAGTAGAGATAGCAAGGAGTGATTAACAGGCGTTCTCGCCGACTTTGATTATTGCTTGAGACTTGATAATATTACTTACTTGCGTTAACGTATGTAAGTAGAAGATGACAAAAGTTAGTCGAATATTTATCGAACCAAGAAGGCTGAAAGAAATCTTTTCTAGCCTTTGGGAATCCCTTTTGCTTCTTGAAGGAGAAGAGGAACAGCGGCAATTTTTTCAGGACTTACTAACCGAGAGCGAGCTTTTGATGGTGGCAAAAAGACTCCAAATCGCGAAGATGCTCTTTAAGGGTCATGATTACCGGACGATCGAGTCATACGTTAGAATCGGAACGCCGACAATTGCCAGAATGAACTATCTCTTAAAACATTCTGATCAAATGAAGAAGGTGGTCGGCAAATTAGCCGAAATCGAAGAGGAGGTAAAAGAGGAGATGGGTGGGGTTTCGCCATTCGGGAGAAAGCCTCTCGCCGCGGCAATTTTACAAGAAGGCGTGAAAGCCGGAGCACGCTTCATTGTTAGAAAAGAGAAAGAAGGTCGAGTTAAAGAGAGAGCCAAAAGGAGAGTTTAATTCTACTTACTTGCGTTAACGTATGTAAGCGAAAGTATATGCCAGAGACGGAAAGCAAGATAAAGCTTATTTGTTTTGATGTAGATGGTACTTTAGTAGATGGTATTTCTTGGCTTTTTTTAACGAGGGGATTGGGTTGTTCTTCTGAAGAGCATATCGGCATTTTTAACCGAGCTAAGTGCGGAGAAATTACCTTTGCTGAAGGCGAAAGAATGTTGACGAGAATGTATCGGGATAGTGGCAACGCTACCAGGGTCTTTATTGAGAATCTGTTTGCAAGGGTAAGGCCGAGACCAGAAGCTAAACAGTTGGTTAGCTATCTTAAAAAGAAAGGCTACTTGGTCTATTTGATCTCGGGGGCGATTGATATTTATGTAAGAGCGATTGCCAAGAGACTAGGCGCAGATGGTTATTTTGCTAATTCCTCGTTTGATTTTGACAAAAGTGGCGTTTTGGAGAAGATTCACTACCGAGATAATCAGGGAGAAGTCAAGGTAGAACAACTTAAACAACTTATTAAAGCGCGGGGAATAAGGATGAATGAGGTAGTTTTTGTAGGCGATAGCGAGAACGATATTGAGATTTTTGAGGCAACGAAAAAGGGAATTGCCGTTTCTTGGGCAAGCGATAATTTAAAAGAGGTCGCCTGGAAGATTATTAATTCTCTAGGAGAAATAAAAAAGTTTCTATGATTAGTGCAGTTGTTTTAACCAAGAACGAAGAGAAAAATATCAGTGACTGCCTTCGGGGTATTTCTTGGTGTGATGAGGTGATTATTGTTGATGATTATTCAGAGGATGAGACATTGGAGAAAGCAGCAGAGATACAAACCTGCCTGCCGGCAAGGCAGGGACGCAAAGGCGCAAAGATTAAATTTTTTCAGAGACGCTTGGACGATGATTGGGCGGGCCAGAGGAATTTTGGGCTGGAAAAAGCGAGTAATCAATGGGTCCTGTTTGTTGATGCCGACGAACGAATAACGGAGCAGTTAAAGAGTGAAATCGAGTTACGAGTTACGAGTTACGATTTACGGGTCAATGGCTTTTTTCTTAAACGGAAGGACTTCCTTTTCGGAAAATGGCTCGAGCATGGGGAAACAAGTAGGGTGCGGTTATTAAGGCTGGCGAAAAAGAATGCCGGCAAGTGGGAAAGAAGAGCCGATGAGGTTTGGAAAGTCAAAGGTAAAATCGGGGAGTTGAAAAACCCATTGCTTCATTATCCGCACCAGACTCTCACCGAATTTTTAGAAAGCATCAATTTCTTTTCGACTCTTAATGCCCGAGCTTTTTATGAACAAGGCGCAAGAGTTAGGCTTTGGGATTGGCTTAAACCCCTGGCTAAATTCACGCAAAATTACTTTTTTCGTCTTGGCTTTTTAGATGGCACGGCCGGATTTGTCCACGCGGTTTTAATGAGCCTTCACTCTTTTGCGGTCAGAACTAAGCTCTATTTAATTTGGAAAAGGGAGGGTGGCTGGCGTGAAACTTTCCATCATCATTCCGGTCTATAACGAGGAGAAAACCGTTGCCGAAATTATAAAAAAGGTTTTTGCTTCCCCAATTAAGCTGGAGAAAGAAGTAATCGTGGTTAACGATGGCTCAACCGACGACTCCTTGGCTAAGATTAAGCGCTTCAAGAGGAAAAATTTAAAGGTTATTTCCCATAAGAAAAATCAGGGCAAGGGGATGGCAATTAGAACGGGATTAAAAAAAGTAACCGGTCAGATCGTTCTGATTCAGGATGCTGATTTGGAGCTCAACCCCAGAGACTACCCGGCACTTCTTGGCCCGATTTTGACCGGAAAAGCAAAAGTTGTTTATGGTACCCGGTGGGCGAAACGAGGAAATCGGCGACCGGGTGTTTTTTACCTGGGGAATTTGTTTCTAACAGGCCTCACCAATTTTCTTTATAAAACGGATCTTTCCGATATGTATTGTGGCTATAAAGTTTTTAAAACAGAGGTTTTGAAAAATATTTCACTGGCTTGTCGTCGTTTCGAGTTTTGCCCGGAAGTGACAGCTAAACTGACCCAAAAAGATATCAAAATTGTCGAAGTACCGATTCGCTATCAGCCGAGAAATATCTTTTTTGCGGGGAAAAAACTTAAGTGGTACGACGGAGGAGTCGCTGCCGTTACCCTTCTTAAATATCGGTTTAATTGGGAGAAGATTTTGACGGTGAGTTTCGTGGTTTGGGGCTTTTGGGTCTTTGGGGACTTTTTCTTTTGGCTTTTTAAGGAGAGAATATGGCCACTTTGGCAAAAATTATAGGCGGGTTGAGCCTTTCGGTCCTGGCTTTGGGACTTTGGGGTCTTCTTTATCGTGGCCCGATTCTTCTGGTTCTTCTTTTCTGGTTTTTAGTTTTGGCCTGGGAAACTCGCCCTCCGATTCGGAGGGTTTGGCAGTTCTCGATAACAGAAATTAAAAAAGAGTGGCTTCTTTTTCTTCTTTTAGCCGGCCTAATGGCGGTAAACTTAGTGGGCGCTTTGGGGCCGGAACTTTCATTCGACGCTCTCTTTTATCACCTGACTTTACCCAAGATTTATCTTAGCCAGGGAAGAATTTTCCCCCTCCTGGGAGGTCTTTTTTACGCCAGCGAAATGCCGCGCCTGACCGAGATGCTTTACGCCATCGCCCTGACTTTTGGCAATGAAATTTGGGCAAAGCTGATTCATTTTTCCTTTGGGATTCTGGTAGCGGGCGCGCTTTTCCGGTTGATACGACGGTATTTTTCCGTAAGAACAGCGATTTTAGGAGTCCTTATTTTCTATTCCAGTTTAGTGGTCGGCTGGCAGTCAACGACGGCCTATATCGATCTCGCTAGAACCTTTTTTGAGCTTTTAGCCTTAGATTATTTTCTGCGCTGGTTCTACAACGCAAAATGGCCGGAGAAAGAAAAAATTAGCGATTTGGTTACTTCAGCCCTAATGTTGGGGCTAGCCGCCTCTACAAAGATTTTTGCCTTAGGGTCTTTAGGGATTTTTGGGATTTTGATCCTGCTAAAGAAGCAGAAAAAGTTTATGCGGTATGTTACGTGTTACATGTTCTTTGCCGTCTTGATTGTCTTACCATGGCCGATTTTAACCTTTCGGGCGACGGGCAATCCAATTTACCCCATTGGCGCGGGAATTCTTGATCCGACGCATGAGATTACCCGTTTTTCGCTAAGCCGTTTTGTTATAGATTTTTGGAATTTTTTCCAGCGGTCGGCTGATCCGCTGTCGCCGGTCTTTCTGGTTCTTCTGCCGCTTTCAATTTTTGGCCTCAAGGGGCAAAAGCCAGTAGTTAAAACAGTTGCCCTTTATTGTCTTTTGGCCTATGCGGTTTGGTATTTTATCCCGCGGACTGGCGGTGGCCGTTATGGCTTGCCCTATCTGCCCGCCTTTTCTTTTTTGGCGGCGAGCAGCTTTTCTGTAAGGTGGCCAAAGATAATAAGAAGAGCTGCTCTTGCCTCGGTCTTGTTATTTGCCTGTTTCAGCTTGGTCTATCGCCTGGGCGCTAACCTTAAGTATTTACCGTATGTTTTGGGGCGGGAAACAAAAGCCGAGTTTTTGAAGAGTAATCTTAATTTTAGCGTCGGTAATTTTTATGACATCGACGGCTGGTTTGCCCAAAATATTCGCCAGGACGATCTGGTCTTAATTTATGGCATTCATAACCTTTATTATGTAAACTTTCCCTTTATCCATGAATCTTGCGCAAAGCACGGCACCCGTTTTACTTATATTTTGGTGCAAAACATGGATTTGCCAGAGAGATTTGGAACAAGGAGATTAGTTTACGAAAATAATACCACGGGCGTAAAACTTTACGCCTTTGGCGAAAAATTTTAACCATGAAAAGACTGATCAGGTTTTTAATTTTTGGGTATCTTATAACCTTTCCTTTCGGTCAATTAGCAAGACTGCCATTTGGGATTAGCCCCGAGGTAAGAATTTATCTTACCGATATTTTTGTTTTTTTTATGGTTGGTTTTTGGGGAATTTGGAGAATCAAGACAAGAAGGGAAAATAAAGAGAGGGCGGCTCTTTTTTGGCCGATTTTGGTTTTCATCGGGGTGGCCGCTCTTTCGCTTCTATTTAATGTGTCACGTTTGGCCGGGAGAGAAACTTTTGTCGCCAGTCTTTATTTATTGCGTTTTATCTTTTATACCGGTGTTTATTTTGTGGTTTTTGATTTGCAAGTTGAG
>VGLL01000024.1 GCA_016866735.1 Candidatus Shapirobacteria bacterium | reverse complement strand
TAGGGCGGCAAAAAGAGGTGTTTTTTGCGCCAGAGAAATCGTGGCAAAACCAAGAGCAAAACTAAGAATAGCGCTTAAGACTAAAAGCGTGCCGCTTATCTTTGTGGGAGAAGGAAGCAGTTCCTTAGGTAGTGAAGTCTCGCTGTTCCATGTTCGCTGTTCGCTGTTCCATGTTCGCTGTTCGCTGTTCGCTGGTGGCAGCGGTTGATACTTCGGCTTTTTAAAGTTCTCTAGTTGACTAACAGAATAACGTCTTTGGTGGCCGGGGGTTCTTTCGGCGGTAATGATTCCCCTTGCCTCCCAGCGCCGCAGAGTTTTGGTAGAAACACCGAGGCGGTTCGCCGCCTCTTGGATGGTCAAGAAAGAATTTCCAGGCAGGTTATCCATGTTTGTCCAACTTTGTCTAAGTTTATTAAGAAGGATTTATCAGGACTTGTCAAGAGGGGAGTCGCTTGTAATCTGAACTGCCCCCTTTTTCTAAGGCGAGGAGTTGGTAGTTGAAAATAGCCCGTTTTTTCGTTAAAATTATATTTAAGATGGCCCTACCGAATTTTTTGCAGCCTTGTCTTCCTTCATACTACCTTGAAAAACTGCAGCCTTGATCCTCAACCTAAGCTTGCGGAAAGGTTTTTTCTTGAACAAGAAAAAAAGAGCAAAAGATACCATCAGCGACTTAAATCCTTAGGGTTAAATAGTTTCTAAAGAGACAAAAGAGACAAAAAAGAATTTCCGGGAAGCAAGGCCTACCAGCTGGCGATGATAAAAAAGTGAATCCCTCATTAAACTCGCCATATCAATGATTTAATTCATTGGGACAAGAAGCCTTATTTTTCCTCGTGCCTTTCGGCGGTGAAGATTTGCTAAGTCGCGGAAAGACTTTTCGTAAAAGTCAACTGCTTGACATTTTTCATTTTTTGTTTCACAATTACTACCAAATGATTAGTATTTCCGGAATAAAATACCAAAGGGAGCTGGAGGCGCTGCCTTATTTTAATAAATTTGCCGCGAGGGAACTTATCGGCAAAACAGGGAAAAATTTAGACAAAAAAATCGAGCGGCTGCGGAAAAAGGGATACCTTTTGTCTCTGAAAAAAGGCCTTTATGCCTCTTCGGTTTTTGTGGAGAGAGTGGAGAGAAAGCTATATCAGGAGTATTTGGCCAATATGCTTCGTTTTCCTTCCTATCTTTCTTTAGAATACGCCTTGGCCGAATATGGCCTGATCCCTGAGGGAATTTTGGCGCTGACCTCGATTACCCCAAAAAGCAGCCGGATTTTTGCCAATTCTCTTGGCACTTTTATCTATAAAAATATCAAACCGAGCTTATTCGGCGGTTTTTCCGAAAAAGATTTTTTAGATAAAAAAATTAAAATCGCCACCCCAGCCAAGGCCCTTTTTGATTTTTTGTATCTTAGGAAAATTGTTGACTTGCGGCAGGAGATTACTGAAGGCCTAAGGATTAACTGGGAGGTTTTTTCCAAAGACGATTTTAGGGAATTTGCCTCTTTTACCAAAAAGGCCAGGTCCGCTAAAATGAAGCAGATTTTAGAAATTATGGAGGCCAGGCGATGATTGCCGAGGAGCTTTTGCGAATTACGCACGAGAACGTCGGGATTGACCCCCTGTATTTACGCAATTTATTAAAAGAGCAGCTGCAGTTTTATGTCCTAAATTTTATTTATAGCTCGGGGTGGGGAGAAAACCTTCTTTTTAAGGGCGGCAGTTGTCTGCGGATGTTTTTTGCCCTGCCGCGGCTATCCGAGGATTTAGACTTGGATATTCAAAGGGAAAAGAGCTTTAATTTAAAAGATTTTGTCAGTGATTTAGAGAAATATTTTTCCGAGACTCTGCAGGATAGAGAAGTAAAAATCACCGCTTCGGCTAAGGGAAATATTGTCAAACTGAAATTTCCCGTTCACGGAAAGAAAATTCTCTTTCTGCGGATTGATTTTGGCCGAGCGGTAGGTAAAAAATACAAGGTTGAGTTGTCTTTGAAATCAACTTACGATTTTTCTTTTTTAGTGAGAAGATACGCCCTGCCAGATCTATTTTCTGGCAAACTGGCCGCCATTTTAGGAAGAACTGCCCGCGTCAAGGGTCGGGACTATTTCGACTTGGCCTGGTTTTTAGAGAAGAAAATCGCCCCTAATTTCTGCTATCTGCGCGAGATTACAGCCGTGAGAAGTAAAGCCGAACTGAAAAGGAAAGTGACGGAGAAAGTAAAAAAGCTAGATTTACGGATTTTGCGCGATGATTTAGCGCCTCTATTTAGAGATAAAAATTTTGCCCATAATTTCGTGGCCAGCTATAAGGAAGTAACTTTGAATTTACTTAGCCAGGCCTTTTAGCTTGCGAGCCTTTCTTGCCATTTCTTCCAGGAGTATTCTGCCCAGAGGCCAAAGTTAAAAATGGTGACGAGCGTTATCGGCCAAACTCTGTCCATACCTAATCTGAAAATGAGGAGAATGTTCAAAAGAAAGATGAGGGCAAAAAGGGTATCGGAAGCGGTGTGAACGATTCCCAGACCGAGCACTTCCAGAAGCTCCATTATTTTCGACCCACTGACTTGCGGCTCTCTTCGCAAAGATAAAACAAAAGGTTTTTTTCCTAAGTCTTGGCTCGTAACTCGTCTCTTTAGGGTTTCGAAGCCCGCCTCCTTGGCAATCAACCAAAAATCTTCTCCTGGCTTCATCCGTAAATGGAATTCGCCGAGATAATTAGTGATATCGCGTGAGTAAGCGTGGCGTTTGCCGCTAGCCGTCAGAAAGACAGCCGCCGCGTGGAGAGGAAGGCCTGTTTCCCTATTTTCGATAAACCCCGTTAAAAGCTCTGCCGGCTTAATTTTCTGGCCGCTGAAGAGGCGGGCATACTTTTCGAAATAGAGGAGAACGTCTTCGAGGGACATTTTCAGGCGGCTGGCAGTCAAAAGAAAGCTGATCACCGAAAGGAGAAAGAGCCCGATCAAAAGGGCAAAGTTAAAGAAGCGGTAGGAAGCAGCCAATTTTTCGAAGTTGTAATTCAGGAATCTTAACGTATCGGCCAGAACAGTGCGGTAGTAACCGGCAAAATCGGCTAGAGAAAAAGGTTTCTTAACTAAAGTGAGCTTGGGATAATCTTGACCAGCCAGGGGAGAGAACGCAAAAGTTAGCTCTTGGGGCAGGTAGCCGATAGCGCTTGCCCTCAAACGATATTCTCCCTCGGGTAAAATGACATCAACCGAACCATCAGGTTCGGAATAAGCCGGATTTCTAAATCCAAATGATTCCGCGGGAAAATACTCAAAGAGCCGTTGCCTTTTATCGTACCATTCAAGCGCTACCCGCGCCTTTTCGATAGGCGAACCAAGATTGTCAACTATTTTGAGGTGTTCGGCCAGGTAGAATTTGGCTAAAACGTCCTGATTGAGGGAACCATCCACGCCCAAAGCCTCGATTAAAAGCTCGTAATTGCCTGGCTTAGCTGGCATCATCACCTTACCGCTAAAAACATTGGGTTCGGTTTCAAGAAGTCGCGTTTTCTCTAAATAGGGAATGGGGCTAAGGTTATTGATGCCGAGCACCTGGGCGGGCACCATTCTGACAAAAACCTGAACCGGCACGCTTACCTTAAAAGGCAAGAAAAGATCAAGGCTTTTATTGGGCAAGAAGGTAACCGAGCCGGGCGTCCCCGCGGAGGAGCGATTTTTTAAAGTAATTCCCGAAGCGCTTATCAAAACATTTTCCTTTTCCAGACCGGCAACACGGAGAATTTTTTCTTGGCTTAGGTTTTGGCCGGAGGCCTCTTGGCCGAGACGAGCTTCCTTGCCGTAGTAAAGGGTGGCTCGTGTTGGTTGACGGGTGCGCACTAAAAGAGAAAAGGATTGGTCATCAACGCTTCTTATTTCTGTTTCGATGCCGGCAAGGTCGGCGTATTCATTCTGAAGGAATTTAGCCGGGCTATAAATTTGTTTAATGATTTTAAAGGGCAGAGAAACTTGGGAGGTGTATAGCCTTGCCTGAACGGAAAAACCGATCTTCTGGTCGCCTAAATATCGACTAGGCGTTTTAAGTTTAAAAGAGACAGTTTGGTTTGTTGTTTTTTTCGGAAAACTATCAATTTTCCAGGTGATTCGGCGTTTGGCCTGATCAATTATCGGGAGGCTTCCTTGATACCCAGCCGTCGCGCTGCCGGGAACAAAAGAGACGATTTCGAAAGCGGACAGGTTTTGGCCGACGAGGGCGCCCAGGCCCCACTCAGCCTCAAGATTTAAAGAAGTAGCAAAAGCAAGGTTTGAGCCGTAGGTGAGGGTGTATTCAAGAAGAGTGTTTGGGCCGATGGTCGCTGGCTGGTCAGGGGAAGCAAATTCAAATTGAAAATCGCTTGCCCTGGGAGGAACAGTGGCGCCGACTTGCAGTGTCGCCGCCTGGGTAGGAAGAGGATCGATGGCCAGGGTTGCCTTGGGGAAGGTTAGGGGGAGTAGGAGAGAAAAAATCAAACCAGAATGAGCTTGAAGCAAATACTTAAGGCAGCCGGAAAAGTTCTCACCCATAAGGTTACCAACACGGAAACAGGAGAAGTCACTTTTATCGAAACAACAATCAAAGATCCAACCCTGAAGAAAAAGATTGAGCTCTTAAAATCTCTGGGACACTAAATGTCCTAAGTCAAGAAAGAATTTCCAGGCAGGTTATCCATGTTTGTCCAACTTTGTCTAAGTTTATTAAGAAGGATTTGTCAGGACTTGTCAAGAGGCGAATTATTTTTCCAGAATTGCCGAAGAAGTTTTCGACCGCGCGATCGGCTCGGTGGGGTTCTAAATCTAAAAAAGCCCGCCCTTAGCTCGATAAATAGATCGGCTTTAGGAAAATCTTTAAACCCCCTTTTGCCACCTGTCTTTCTTTTAATTCCTTGCTAAAAACCAAGCCGCGGGAGGTTTTGGTTTTTTCTAAGAAGCGGAAAAGGTTTTTAAGCTCTGCTGCTTCAACTTCATCTTTATATTTAACCTCAATTGGAGTAATGGAATTATCTTCGACACGGATAAAATCAACCTCGTTTTTGTAAATATCCCGCCAGAAAAAATTAATGTTTTTGTAAGCGGCGACCAGGTTTTCTGCAAGCAAGGCAGTTTCGCTAAAATCAGCCAGAGAAGAGGAGAAAGAAGGAGAGGCGAGATAATATTTTTTCAATTTCTTCTCCGACGTTAAAAGGTTCCTGGAGAAATTATAAATTTTTCTAACCAGAAAAGCCTCCTCCAAATAATAAAGATAAAGACTAATCGTCTTGTTGCTGACTCCTAAGTCAGAGGCAAGATTTTGGTAATTAACCAGCATGCCTGGATGTTGCGCCAAGATTTTTGCTATTTGCCAAAGAGTCGGCGGGCTATCAACGGGAAAAACGCCGGGAATATCCTCGAAGATTATTTTTTTAATAATAGAGATAAAATATTCCTTTTTCTCCCCGGGCTTTGCGAAATTAATGCTTTCAATAAATTGAGAGCGAAGGAAGATTTCGAACTCCTTTTCGATCTCGCTTTGGAAAAGTAATGGCCTAGAAAGAATCTGACTTTTTTCCTTAAAGAACAGATATTCTTCGAAGTCTGGGGGAGGAAGGAAAAAAGAGAAAATGCGGCCGGCCAGGCTTTCCTGCCTTTTCTTTTTCAAAAAAAGCGAGCAGGAGCCGCTTAAGAAAAACTTTATATTGGGATAGAGATCATAGCACACCTTGACTTGATTTTGGAAATTAGGCAGTTTTTGTATTTCGTCGAGGAAGAGGAAAACTTTTTCCTTCCGGTAATCTACCTCGGTTTGCCGAGAGAAAGCGGCCAAAAGGTCGTCAAGGGAGGGAGCCTGTTCGTCAAAGGTAAAATACCAAAGACGAAAGCGATCGCTGCCTTTTTGCAGAAGATGATTGATAAGCTGGAAAAGGAGAACGGTTTTGCCCACACGCCGCAAACCGGTAATTTCCAAAATCTGTCTTTTATTAAGAAAAGAAACTAAGTTCCCAAAAAGCTTTCTTTTTTTCGGGTAGGGATAGGTAAATCCTTCTTGCCAGTGCTGGTTGTATTTTAAAAGATCAAGCTGAATTTCCATATTTTGAGAAGATAGATTCCCATGTTTTAATATTTTATTGGAATTATAAGGCGAATAGAATTGCTTGTCAAGTGGCAAAATTTACGGAAAGTTTACGATTTGAATTAGATAAATCAAAATTGCCGAAGAAATTTTCGACCGCGTGATCGGGTCCGTGGGATTTTAGGCCTGGTCAGTTAATATTCATTTGGAGATATGATTCTCTGCAGTTCGTACTCTGCTCTGGGAGAAAAAAGATAATGGAAAAAGAAACCAACGCCAAAACCGTAAGCCCTTAATGCCTCTGGTTTGCTAAAATCACCCACATCTCTCGAGCCGGTTATAAAATACGACAAGGCGTAAGCTTCAGCTTCCAGGTCCTCACCAGCTCTCGCCCCCTTTGGATCAGTTAATTGATAATGATGTAGTAGTTCGTGGGTAAAATAAAGTATCTGCGTCTTATAATCCCATTTTGAGGCAGATCCTTGGGGCTCTGCCACATATATGGTGTGTTTCCCTGGATCATACATACCTTGAGCCCCCGATTTTAACATATTTTTGGTTATTTCAGGATCATGAGATATGTTTAGCCCATCTATTAATCTTGCATTTTTCATTATATCAACATATGCGGCTTTGACGTCTTCTAGCGTCCCCGATTTTAAAGAAACAAGCTCGTCTTTGGTAAATCCCAGATCAAACATCAATTTGTAGATATAATGAACACCCCGATTAAACAGAATCTCATTAAAAGGATCATAATATTTTTGCTCGTATTTACAGGAAAATAAAAATTCACACTTATTCTCCTGTTCCTCTGGCTTTTCATCATCATTGCCGGAAGGATCATTGAACATGATGGGGTTGCCAGAAACATAAGCATATCTGTTAGGTTTATCGCCAGCCGTATCTGCGCTGATAAACACCCCGTTCTCGGGATTGTAGTATCGGGCATTGTAGAAGTAGAGACCGGTGGTCTTGTCATTGATCTGGCCGGTGTATTGGCGGGAGGGGAGAGTGCCCGAGCTCAGCTCGGTCCTGATTTGGCCATAGGGATAATAGCTGACCTCGTTTGTCTTTGCCCCCTGAGCGCTGGTGATGACCCTGGTTGAGCCTAAATGGTCAGCGGCAAGGTAGGAGAGATTGCTGCCTTCCTTGACGGCCACTTCCTGGCCACCAAGACTGTAATATCTGGTTATCACCCCTGTCTGCAGATTCTTCTCTATGTTGCCGGCATAAAGAGTGGTCTTGTCGCCTTCGGTCTTAGCAACTCTTGCTCCATCGCCATCGTAAGAGAAGGCGATGGTAAGAGGCTGGGCAACTCCGCAATCAGTTTTGGGTGTGCCATTGTTGGCCCAGCAGGTTAGGGCATCAAAAAAGCAACCACTGCGAGGACTTTCATCATCCCCAAGATTCTCGCACCAGACAATTCTTGGATCACTGGCTCGGCAGCTCAGACAAGAGGAGCAATCGGTAATATTGTTGAGATTGTAACAATCAACTGTAGGCGCGGGCGTTACCGTAGGGGTTTGGCTGGGCGCTCTCATCTTCATCGAGACTGGCCTGTTCTCAAAGTCATAAGTGATGTTCTCTCTGGCCTCGTCTTGAGTAAGGTTTCCATTGGCATCGTATTGGTAGTTAAAGTTGTTCACGCTCTTGGGGGCATGGAGGGGCCGGCTGTCAGTGTAGCCTAAGGTTGTCTGGCGGGCGCCTTCATTCTTGATCCCCATCCGGTTCAGGTTGTCGTACTCGTAGTGTGCCGCATAGACATGGGGAGAAGAAGCGTCTGTCAGCCGGCTAAGATAGTCGTAGGAGAAATGCTCCGATTGGCTGGAGTCGAGTTTGTCGGTAATGGCGGTGATGTTGCCCGCCTTGCCGGCAGCAGTACCAGGATCATACTGGTAGGTCTTCCAGAAGAAAGTCTTTGCGGGGCCAGAGTTTTTAATGCTTTCCAGGCGGAGATGATCGGCGTTGTAGGCGTATTCATTGACGGTATTATTGCCATAGTTCTGGGTTTTTATCTGGCCTAAAGCATTGTAGGCCGTATTTTTAACCAGCTGGCTTAGCGGGTTTCCATCAGCGTCAATAATGGCCAGGGCCTGGGGGTTGCCCGCCAGGTCATAGCCGTAGCCCAGGATCTCGCCGTCCGCGTCCGTAGCGGTTTTGATCCGGCCAAGGTTATCGTAAGCGTAAGTTGAGGTAAAGGTGTTTGTCTGGCCCCCGCCGCTGATGGTCTTGGTTTCTTCCCGGACTCTTCCTCTTTGATCATATTTGGTATGAGTCGAGCCCGAAGCATCAGTCATATTAGTTCTTCTGCCCCTGCCGTATTGCTGACTGGCCAGACTGTATTCATCATAGGTATAGTTAACGGAGGTTCCGTCGGGATAGGTTTTCTTCTCCAGGCGGTTAAGCTTATCGTAGTCAAAGCCGATCGCCTGGTTCTTGGCATCAATCTGTTTCTTAAGGTTGCCGTTTAAATCGTACTCCGGATATTGCCACCTTCCCAAATCAGGATCGGTCATCTCCTTCTTGCGGCCCAGGTTATCATATATGATAGTGGTGAGATTGCCTTGGGTATCGGTAACATTGGTCAAGAGTCCCAGGGCAATGTCATAGGTGTAGCTGGTGGTGGCATAGGAAGAGCCGGGATCAGCTATTCCCGGCTGGTTGAATTCATAGAGCTTAACTAAGTTGCCATAGGCATCGCTCTCCATCACTTTCTTGACATCGGCCTCGTTGGTGATGGTTTTGGTTAAGCCGGCATATTCGGTGGCGGTAGAGGTGCCATCAACATTAATGATTCTTGTGGCTCTGCCCAGAGCATCGTACTCGGTAATGGTCTTTTTGACACCGGTATCCGGAGCCAGGTAGGCGCCAATAGCGGCATATTGAGAGTAGGGGATGGGCTTTTCCGCAACTGCCCCCCGGCTGTTGTAGGTATTAGTGGAAACGGTGATCTGGCCGGCAGTTGATGAAGGAGACTGGCTTTGGACAAGCTGGCCCAGGCCATTGTAGAACTGGTAAGAATCGAGGGTATCGCCGGCTCCGCTTTCAATCCTTGATTTGGTCCCCACCACCATTGGCGTTTCTTCTCTGAAGACATATTCGGTGGTCGGTTTCTCCTCTGTATCCCCGAGCCTGATAACTTTTTTAAGTCTTCCCAGGGCATCATAGCGAAAATCAGTCGGGACGCCGTTAATGTCAACCACCTGGAGAGGAACACCCGAAACATAGTCATAAGTGGTGGTCGTCGTCTGGCCTAAGGGATTGGTAACGCTTAGAGGAAAAAGATGATAGGCAGGATCATATACCGTTTGCGTGGAGTAATTCTTAATGTATCCCTCCGGATCATAGATATCCGTGGGGTTGCCGTAATCATCATAGCTGGTTTTGGTCTTGAGATGAAGGCCGGGGTTATCGGAACCAACCTTGTCAGCCAGGGTCAGATCTCCCCTGGCGGGAAGGGCGCCAAAGTCCCGGTTGTCGTAGGAAAAGCTAGTGCGGGAAACTTCGGCCGTGGTTGCCACTTGAGGCCCTGGGATCTGGGCAAGATCGGCCAGCCTTTTTAAGGCGTCGAGCAGCCAGTTGCCCTGGCTGGCGGGAGCAGCAGGTGCCACTTGGGCAGGAACAGCGCCTGGCATGCCCCGATAAAGGGCGGTTGTCTTGGGCTTATTGACAATCCAGGCGTCGGTATTGTGGTAGTAGGCGGTTTCCGTATATTTTTCGTCTCCGGTTTTAGAGATGTCTCCCTCCTCGATTGTTTGTCGGGGATTGGCATAATCGTCGTAGGCATATGAGACTTTGGTGGTGATGCCATCAACAGTTGTCTGGCTGTTATCAAGATAGGTGAGGGGATAGTAGGGATCCATCGTTCCGTTAACAGGATTAAACGTAGGTTCGGGCATATACCGCCAGTCCTGGTTGGTAGTGGTAAAGAGTTTTCCCGTGCCGTCTCTCACCTCGGTCTTTGCGGTTTTTCCCTGTCTTGGGTCAGGATGAAAGTGGGTATCATCAAGATTCTTTATCCGATAGAAAAACTGTCTCGCCTTGCTTACCGCCTTAGCTGGCTGGTTAACCTCATAAAGGGTGTTCTCGGCATTGGCAAAGCCCAAAAACTGATAATTCTTTTCCCGCAAATCTTTGTCCAGTTCAAGATAGCCTAAGCCGTTGTCGGAGTAGCTAAGAGAGTTTTTAAAGCTTCCTCCCTGGCCGTCCTCGGTCAGCCTTTCTTTGACCCTGGCCCGCTCTTTGCCGCAGCTGGCGGGAGTGGCGGCGGCGCAGACGGCGCCGCTGCCGTCCCGGCGCTTAACTTCGGGAACAATGAGCTGATCTTCATAGGTGTAACTGACTTTGCCCCCGTAGCCGTTATCGGCCCAGGCAAGATAGGCCTCGTAGCCCTTGTCATTAGTGCCATCAGCCTTGTCTCCCTGATAGCCAAAAGTGTAGGGAGGCAGGGTAATGGCGGGGGAAACATCCGGCCGTCCGGATTGGGCAATCCTGTCCAAAAGAGAGTGCCTGACAATAATCTCGCCGTAGGAACCAAAAGCAACTTGAGTTTCCCTGTAGGAAAGAGCATAGTCGCGCAAAACCTGGCTTTGGGCCTTGACGGTAATCCCTTTCAGCCTTGTCCGGGAAAATTGTATTTGCTCGCATTCCTTGACTCTCAAACCGCTCTCGAAAACCCCCTCCGGCGCACGGTCCGGCCGGCCTTCCCAAGTTAAATCCGCTTGATAGAGATTGTTGGCAGACCAGGTAATGGTTTTGGGCTTAAGACTGCTGACGTAGCTTTTGGCCGAAGAACATGGGCCGGGTTCTCCATTTTCAATACAGCCGAAGCAATCTCCTTTGATCTCGGTCATCTCCGGCTCATAGGCGAAACTGACCGTGTTGCCGTGGGTGTCCTGGATTTTTGTGAGCATCCAGCGGTAGACTAACTGAACCTGGGTGTAGCGGTTTTCCGGCGGGGTAAAGAGAGTGTATGCCTTATCAGAAGGATTACTGCCAAAGAAATACTTCGTCCCGTCCTTGGCGGTGACTATCCATTCGTTCTGCCCCCAATTGGCCGGGTCGTGGCTTATCCTTAGAAAAGACTGGGGCGAGGTATGCCAGGTTTGATTAACCGTTCCCGGCTCTTCGGCCGAGACCTTGTATGAGGCTCCGCCTACCGTCAGGAAGTATTGTCCGTCCTTGTTTTTGGTAATGCTGTCAATGCCGGTTAAATTCCAGCCCAAACCTGCCTGTTGGGCTTGAGTAACATAGCGGAACCGCCATTGCTCGGAAATGCCCAGATGAAGGTCGTCAACACTGCCCGAGGAATACGAGAGGGAAAGATTGGGCCTTAGGCCTCCTGTTCCCGCAGGCAGGTTAAAAGGGTAGCTGACGGTGGCCGCCCCCGAGAAAAGGTCTGACTGAAAGCCCAAGACTGAAGGCAGGACTAAGCCGGTGATGTTGGGATTGGCATCCTGGGTATTGGCCGAGGAGACAGCCCTGGGGCGGATTTCCCGGCGTTCTTGGCTGAACGGGACAAGGAGAAGAACAAGGGCGGAAAGAAAGAGAAAGAGAAGAATACCGACTTTTTTGTTCCCAAGATGGCGCAGGTGCATCAATATTAGTCTCTACTACGATCTAGCAGTTGTCAAGAGGGGGTTCACTCTCAAAGATATTAAAACGAATCAGAGTCGTTCTTGATCGGAGAATCTGGTTTCTCTTTTTTCAATCCGAAGTAGCCGAGGACTGTTCTGGTATAGATTTCGGCGGTTTGGGGCAAGGAATCAATTTCCACGTATTCGTTATAAGAATGGGCGTTTTCGCCTTTTGGGCCCCAAATC
>VGLL01000023.1 GCA_016866735.1 Candidatus Shapirobacteria bacterium | reverse complement strand
CTCCTCCGCCGACCGTAACCCATTAACATTCCAAGAAACAATTTTCATCAATCGAATTGTAGCAACTGGAGCGCGTTTTGGATATCCTCCGCGACCATTCTTCTTTTGGATTTTTCGATCAGGAAGTTTTTGCCGGTGGGTAAATAGGAGGGAAAAACACGAGTCTTGCCAAAATAAAACTTGCCGCTTCTGATTTTATAAGTTGATCCGGCCGGGATTACTCTTGTTTTATCTCTTCGCCGGGAAATAAAGTTCAATGCCTTAATGGCCGCATCGCCCATTAATAAAATCGCTTTAATATTAGGAAATATTTTCAGCTCTTCTTCAAGATCGTAGGAATATTTTTCGATTACTTCCGGCGACACGACTAATCCCCTTCTCGGCTCTTTCACAACCACCGTCAGATATATACCCTTCTCAAGCAAATCGTCAACATTTTCAACTTCCAACCCCCCACTTTTAAAAGCCTCAATCGTATTTCTTACATAAAGAGACTCATTTGAAGAATAAAAGTAATCCTCTTTCTTCTCCGGCAGCGCTTCACAAATCGCAATTAGGCGAATCTTTTCCGGCTTGATATTCGCGGGCAGAAGAAGTTTTGCGGTAGGCATGGTCTAATTATAGCATGCCGTTACAGACTCGCCGACTAAAGGCCAGAAATTAGCCCTATTGTCTCGACTAAAAATTTACGATATAATTACCAGCTGTGATCCACGATTCTTTCGAAGAAACTTTCCTAGGTAAACAAAAAATACTTGTTATCATGGGTCACCCCGACGATTGCGAAATCGTCTGCGGCGGAACAATTGCTCGACTTGCTCATAGTGGTCGCTTAGTCAGGCTTCTAGTCACCACAACAGGGGGTAAGGGTTTTCAAAACAAGGACATAACTGAAAAAGAATTTACAAAAGTTCGACTGAAGGAACAAATTAGTGGCGGCCTAGAGTTAGGAATCTCCCAAAAGGAAAATTTTAATCTAGAAATACCTGATGGAGAATTGGAGACTTCTACCGAAAATATCGCCAAGGTTGTTTACCACATTCGAGACTTCAAGCCCGATCTGATCATCACCCACCACCCCGCAAAGTTTATTGTGGAGTTCTCTCGAACCTCTCATTGGGTTAATCATCGCGATCACAGAAATACTGGCATAATTGCTTTTGACGCGGCATACCCGTGCGCGCGCGACCGAGGTTTTTTTCCGGAACAGTTCCAAGTAGGCCTCGCGCCACATAAAGTACACGATTTTCTGCTAGCCGATTCTTATGGAGACGAAAATGTACGATACTTCCAAATCGATAAGTATATAGGCCAAAAGAAAAAGGCATTAATGGCGCACAAAAGTGTCTTTAGTAAACAAGACGTCGAGGATCTGGTGGGAGAAAATAGGAGGGAGGGTAATTACCTCGAACCCCTAGGATTCATCAGCATTTATTAGCCTGGTATTCTATTTCTTCACAGTTCTTTTTCGAGATAAAGTTCCGGTACTCCATAATATTTTCCCTCGCCTACGATCTTAAAGCCATTTTTCTGGGCGATCTGGAGCATTTTCTTATTGTCCCTACTAATAATCGTCTTTATCTTTTTAAACTTGGTGTGTTTTTTCGCCCATTCTACTCTGCAGTCTATAAGCAATCTCCCCAGCCCTTTCCCTTGATAGTCGCTGAGCACTCCCAAGCTTCCAACATAACCGACTTCGGGAATACTGGCATTATCTCTTTTTATGGCACTCATACCAACCAGCTTGTTCTTTACGAAAAGAAGAAACATGGCCGAGTCTCTTTGGCAATATTCTTTAATCCATCTGGCATAGTGGTCGACGCCCTTCTTCCTTTCGGTAGAATAAACCACGCCATACGCCCGGGGATTCTCTTTGACCAGCTCGAATCTCAATTTTCGGAGAGCTATTGCATCTCTAATAGTTGCTTTTCTAATTTTGATATTGCGAGGTGTCGGGTGCCTTTCTTTTTTCATTTATAAAGCTTACTATGAGTACCGAGAAAATCAAAGTAAACCACGTTCCCATTTTCAAACTCGCGAAAAATAGCTCGCCAATCGCCAGAAATATTTATACTGCGGTATTCTCTGTACTTACCCGTAAGCGCATGATTATTTAAAATCGGGTAATATTTATCAGTAAGAAATAATTCCAGGCGGGTTCTGTAGGCGATTTGAATTTTGCGCGGCGCTTTTCTCAATGATTTAACGAACCGTTGGGAAAATTCAACTCTTGCGTCTTTCATTAATTATCTTATCAACAAAAGCGAGGGCCTCATCGGCACCCTTAAAGGATTTAAACTTCCCCGCCCTTCTTTCTTCTTCGGATTCCCTCAATGCTTTAATAAGATACTCGCTTGGCTCTTCTTCGCGAAGGCTGAAATAGATAGTTTTCGTTTTTATGAGCTGTCTTAAGTAGCCATTAATTAGCGAGCTTAGACTGAATCCCAAAGCAGAAGCCACGCTTTGGGCTTCGGTTTTCAATTTCGGTTCCACTTTTACATTAACAACTGCTGTATCCATATATACAGAGTATATACTTTATACACACCTTGTCAATAGTCAATTTTTGCCACGACGTATTTTTATGTTTTTTTGTTTTATGGTAAAATCTTAGTATGGTCTCTAAAGATAAACTCCCTGATTTGCTCTTTGACGAGCAGCTCTTGGACCTTAGTCTTACCGAACGTGAGGGGACGGCCGAGCTGGTAAAAAGGGATGGCTTCGGTATCGTTTTGGCGATGAATATCGAACAACCGCCAGAGGTATTTCTGCCGCATTTCAATCTCTACAGCTCCCGCAAAATAAAGGTGATCGGTTGGCCTTTTCTAGCCGATGAGCACGGTTATTGGCCGAATGACGAAAATTTTGCTTATTTTTCCCAGAAGTTAACTGGTTACCTTACGAAACTTAAAGAGAGAGGAATAAACTTAGACTGGATATGCTTAGATCTGGAACCATCCCTTGTTTATCAAAGAAGGATTATGGAGGGATCTTTTAGCTTCTTCGGCTCTTTTGCCCGGGCAATGCAAGGCGCCTTAAGCTCGCAAAGTTTGTCAAATTTCTCTTCAGAAACAAATCTTTTGCTAAACAATCTTCATCGCCAGCAATACCAAGTAATGCTCTTGGCCCCAATTGTCGCGGTGGATGACTTAGCGCAGGAGGGAGATGTTTGGCAAAAGTTAGGCCATCTCGCTCTGGTTAATCCCAAGACGCGCAAGCTCTTGCCGTTCGATGCCATTTGCTTCATGCTTTTTCCCAGCGAATTTCGGGGTTATGCTAAGCTCTTATCTGGAGAACGACTGGCCAAAAATTTATTTTTCAAAACTTTTGCCAGTTATGCATCCGATGCCACTTCTATTGCTAAAAAACAAGGTTTCCCAAAACAGATTCTTTTTCAAACAGGCATTCTGGGAAACCCTGGTAAGAGAGGCAAAGAACCCATCTTTGCCAAGCCAGAAGATTTTTCACCTTATGCTCGCCAATTTAACACCTTGGCTAAAAATTTTGGCGTGAGCAAGGCCTATTATGGCCTTGAGGGAATTGCCAAGGATAAACAGGCCAATAACTGGCTAAAGGTTATTCAAAACACCGAAACAGCAAAAATGGCAGTTCAAGATAGTAACTTCATAAGACAGGTAAGAAAGCTAATTTATAAGTCCGCTCTTCTTGTTTTAAGGACGACCCGGGGTTAAGATTAATAAGAAACAGATGGCGAAAAAACCTTTAGTCTCGGTCGTCATTCCCGCCTATAACGAGGGAAAATATTTAGAGAAGTGCTTAAAAGGCATTTTCGGTCAATCTCGCCCCAATTTCGACTTGGAAGTAATTGTTGCTAATGATTGGCGGTCGACAGATCAGACCGGAGAAATTGCCAAGAAACTTGGCGCGACCGAGATAATCGTCAAAAAACCTACTCCTGCCTATGCCCGCCAAGAAGGTGTTGAGAAAGCACGAGGAGAAATTATCGCCTGCGTTGACGCCGATACCCTGCTCCCCAAAAATCACTTGGCAAACATCGTCTCGGAATTTGCCAAAGACCCTAATCTTGTTGGTGTGACTGGTTTTATGGATGGCTGGGGCGGCAGCTTTTGGGAAAGATTTTCCTATAAGTGGAGCAATATCCTCCTTTGGTCTTTAACCTTTGCCTTGGGCAAACGGGGGTTCCAGGGCCAAAGCTTTGCCTTTCGCAAATCTGCTTTTTTGAAAATAGGCGGCTTTAACACCTCTATTTATACCGGCGAGGACGTGGACCTCGGTTGTCGGATGAGCAAGGTAGGCAAGGTAAAACTTTTGAAAAAAATCGTGGGCATTTCTTCGACTAGAAGGATGAGAAAGGATCCCCTGTCGAAAGCAGTCAGTCGTGGCTTCCTCACCTATCTTAAATATATCTGGGACCTCAATCTGACTAAAAAAGATAAAGAACCCTTCGCGAACGTCGGCTAAAAGCTTTACATTTTCGCGAAATCCAATAGTTCTCCGGGCTTTTTGATTAGCCAATCCGGGTTATGCTTTTTCAGGACCTCTTCGGTATTAAATCCCCAGGAAACCGCCACCACCCTGACCCCCGCTTTTTTCGCGGCATCGACATCGCGCGTTTCGTCGCCAACATAAATAACTTCTGAAAAAGAAAGCTTTCTCTCCTTCAATAATTTTTTAATAGCCTTATCTTTGCCTAAAATACTGCTGCCCGAATAAATAAAATCAAATACATTAATGTTATTTTTGTTAAAAAACTGGCGCACGTTTTCTTCCGCATCGGAAGTAAGGATTCCCATCGGCACGCCTTGCTCCTTCAGGCTAGGCAATACCTCGGCTATTCCCGAAACTAAGCCTAGACTCTCAATCTCGGCGTTTTTCTCTTTCCTTGCCCTCGCCACAATAAAGGGCAGCTTAAAAAGCGAGATGCCAAGCTCCTTAAGCACCTCCATCGTACTCCCGCCTCTTAATTTTCCCAGATCGCTTTTTTCGACCTTCTTAAACCCATACTCGTCCGCGATCCGATTCAAAACCTTCCTGGTTAGTTCCAACGAGTCAACTAAAGTGCCGTCAAAGTCAAAAACTAAGATTGGTTTAGCCATCTTCGCAATATCTTAACACTTTCCAGGGCATCTTTCTTATCCGCTCCAATACCTGGAGAATTTAACAAAGGTCCCGCCCACTTCGGCACCAACTCAAGTAAAATTTTACCGCCATATTTTAGTAAAGCCGTATTTTCCGCCACTTTCTGGACAATTTTCTTATATTCCTCTGCGGTCTTTTTATCGCTAATTCTATTAATTCCCCAGTGCATGTCCCAAACCGCCCCGCCTTCTTTCCTCAACATTTTATCAAGTTCTAGATGAGCGGAATTATAATGGAGATGCGTATAAACTATTTCAGGCGCCAGGCAGTCAATCAGCTCGTGATGGTAGCGCATCTTTTTAAGATAATCGAGGGAATAACGCTTCTTATCGCTTTCATAATTCATTCTGCCCATCGCGTTGGCATGGCCCCAATCGTAACAAATTTTGAGGTAATGGCTTTTACACGCCCTAAGAATGGTCAAAAGGTCATGATAATCACTCCCGATGGCAGAAAAACCTGCCCCCGGCATGTACGCCGGCACATTTTCCAAACAAATTGTCACCCCTAAGTCCTCGGCCAAAGGCAAGACTTTTTTTAAATTTTTGACACAGTTTTCTAGGGCCAGATCTTGAGATTCTGCTTGAGGAATAACGCCTAGGTGAACTATCAATAAGGGAAAGTCGGATATCAAATCCGCCGTTAGTCTGATATGGGCTTCCAGGCCCCGAACAACATCTTGCGAATCATAGGATCCCAACCGGTAGATTGAGCGGGATTTTTGGGGAAAGCTTGGCCATAGGCGGCATGAACGGAGCCGCAATGCAAATTATGCTTTTTAAGCAGCGCGAGAACGCCTATGTTAATTTTCCAGGTCCCCCGGTCAAAAACTTCAAGATTATGCACGTCAAATTCGACCCCGTCGTATTTTCCCCTGCCAAATAAGTCTCTATCCGGACTACCGGAAAACGGCCAGAGCTGCCGCCATAAAGGCAAAGGCAGAAACTTATTCATTATTGCCGGAACGATAAATAAGGGGGGTTTTAGACAAAATACCTGCTGCGCCAAAAATTCCATTTGTGCCCCAATTTTACACCGCGGAGCGATTTTAGACAACTACATTAAGTAATTACCACACAATTTTTTAAGGGAACTGTTTTAAAATCTCTTCCGGAGTCAGTGCGGCTAATCCCCTTATCTTCTTAAAATCCTGATCGTAGGTGCAAAGGGCTGCTCCTTTTGGTAGTTGGGTCGCAATTAAGCAATCAGCCATTTTAATCTGATATTGTTGAAACAAGGAAAAGGCGTTTGCAAAATCTGTTTTTTCGATTAAAGTTAGATTGCGAGCCAAAAGAACATCTTCGAGATCGGCGATTATTTGTTTTCTCTCGATTTTATAAAAAGAGGCTAACGTATAAGCTATCTCCAAAAACACAATTGTTGAAGTATAGCTGCGAAGCTTGCCCTGCTCGTTAAGATCCAAAAGTTTCTGGCAGGCCTCGAACTGATCCTTTTTATCCGCCAAGAGAAACCTCAACCAAACATTAGTGTCAATAAAAATCTTCCTCATAGGGCAGAATAATCGATGCTTTCCCGAATTTTATCAACATCGATTTGGGAAACTGGTGTTTTGCCGCGATACTTCCCTGCTAACCGAAGCAAAGGACTCGCCTTTGGCTTAATAATAATGGTTTTTTTAGTGAGGCTTACCTCGACTAAGCCGGGCCTGTCAATTCCCAACTTTTTCCTAAAGGCTACCGGGAGGTGAATTTGCCATCTTGGTGTAATTGCAATTGTCTGCATCACGACAATAACAATTATATTGCAATACTATTAAATTGTCAATAACCAGCTTTTCGCCATAAGGCACGGCCGCTCCATTATTATAATTTTTTAAAGTCAGGAAAACACACGCATTATTTTTTTCCTGTGGTAAACTTATTTTGAGAGAAGTGATTTATGCAGGAAAAAACCAGGGCGGAGAAAATTGCTGAAGTGCTCGACAACTTGGGCTGTCCCAAATACAGACTGGCACAGGTTTATGAGGCTATTTATAAAAAGGGCTTCAGGGAATACTCCGCTATTTCCACGCTGCCAATGGCGGTGAGAAACCGGCTTAGGGCCGAACTGGGCGAAGTTCTAGTCTTAAAAAATATTCACGAAACAAAGAGCAGACAGGCCCTGAAGATACTTTTTGAGACAAAAGACGGCTACCGCATCGAGACCGTGAGGATGTTGTTTAATCCCACCGAGGAGCGACCCGAGGAACACGAATCGCTCTGCATTTCTTCCCAATGCGGCTGCGCTTTGGGCTGCTCTTTCTGCGCCACCGGCAAAATCGGCTTTCGGAAAAACCTCACTCCTGACGAAATAGCCGATCAGGTCCTATATTTCCGCCAGATCGGCGACACGATCGGCAGCATTTCCCTCATGGGCATGGGCGAGCCTTTCGCTAATCCCCATCTATTTGACGCCCTAGAAATTCTGACCAGCCCCAAACTGATGGGAATCAGCCCGAGAAGGTTGAGCGTTTCCACCATCGGCATCGTGCCCGGCATCCAGAGGCTGATTAAAGAATATCCGAACGTCAATTTATCATTTTCTTTGCACTCCCCTTTCCCCGATCAACGGGAAAAGCTCATGCCTATTGCCAGAACTTACCCAACCGACCAGGTTATGAAAGCTGTAGATCAATATGTGGAAAAAACAAACCATAAAGCCTTTATCGCCTATATCTTATTAAAAAATGAAAATGACAGCGCGGAGCACGCGCAAGCGCTCGCCTCTTTAATTAAAGAAAGAGGGAGAAAGAGTTATCTTTACCACGTCAGTCTCGTCAGGTTCAATCCCGGACCTGCTGCATCGCAGTACGAAAAACCCACTCTAGAGGCAATCAGTAAATTTCGGACAATCCTGGACAGAAACGGCATCAAGAATACCTTAAGGCAATGTTTTGGGGTAGAAGTTAAGGCCGCCTGCGGCCAACTGTACGCCGCATACGCCCGCCAGTAGGCTTTAATCACTATAGAAGTCTTCGCTTTTTCAGCTCTTCTATAATGGCGTCGGTATTTTGCTCCGCCGTTCTGTTGTCAGTTTTTACAATGTAAGTTTTTTGAGGAAGATAATCTCGGTAAATCCGATCAGTTTCCCTCCAAATGTCTAAAGAGTGAATATCATTGGCCGAAGCTTTTCCCTCTTTCATCCGACTCTCTATCCTTTTTCGCCTCTCCCCTTCATTTAAGGTAAAATAAAGCATTAAATCCCAGTTGTTGAGGAATTTGGAAATGAAAACTAAAAACCATTTTGGTATTCCTCTGGTCAGATAGTGGCTGGCAATCCAGACGCAGGATTTATCCATATAGATAATACTTTCTTTTGCCAGGCGCCGCGCATTTAAATAGGAAAGAGTAAAGTAAAAAATGTAGTAAAAGAAGGCGATAATATTTGGTGCTCGATTGAAGAAATTGCGATATGGTTCAAGCTTATTTCCCTCCTTGCAATGGAAATAGCGACCGTTAGTTTTCTGCGCCAGTAATTGGCCGTTGGTAGTTTTTCCAGTGCCGCTTAAGCCCTCGAGCGCGATGATTGGATAATTCATGTTTAGATCCTTAGTTTTCCCCCGCCGGCAGGCGAATCGAATAATCCATATCACATTAATGCTACCATATAGGCGTTGACTAATTTGCCTAATTAGCCTAATTTGAAAGTATGGGCGGCTATAAAAGTTTGTTGGTCTTTCGGCTGGCAGTTACTATTTACGATTTCACGGCTCTCTTTTGCGACCGCTTTATCGATAAAAAATCTCTGCCCTTTATTTTTTCAAAAGGGCCGGCAAATTAGCCCGCGTCTTGGAGACCGGCACAATTTTATCCAAGGCAATAGAAAGGGTTTTATCCATGAGATAATGTGTTCCTCAATCCCCGCATATCAAGTACCAAATTATGTACAATTAATTACCTAATTTAAGGAATTGCTAACTTGCATTTCTTCGCAAATCTTTAAGACCAAATTCGTTAAAATATCCTAACTGTGCCAGGGCAACGTACGTAACAATCGCTACGGTAGCGGCAACATTCAGATTGGGATATAATCCGTGATCCTCGGGGACAATGCTTCCCCTATCGGGCAAGCCGTATGCTTTCCCGCCCATAGGGACTATCAATCTTTCAGCCACATGCTCGAGTCCTGGATGCTCACGTAGATTTGGCTCATCTCGGTATCCTCTATTTTCATTTCCGACCAAAATAAGGTCGCCTCTCCGAAATTGAAAACCTACTAGGGACTCAGCTTGTTCCGTGATGTCAGTGGCAATAATTCTGCCAGGATATCCAGCCAAAAATTCCTCCAAGTCGTCGACTCGAGTATAGGCTCCTTCTTCGCCAACTAACTCAACAGATGTAAGACCGACCTCCTCACGATTATGATCTAATCTCCCCCTCGGATCAAAAATGTACAAGCGAACTTTTTCCCCGCCCAAAATATAACTGGTCCGTATAATCTGTCCAATGTTATGCGGACTGCCAAGATCGACCAGCAATAGGCTGATTACTGGCTCGCCTACATGCTCTTTACTTTCCCGGCATGGCGTCGTAGCCTTAACTTTTGTCATACTGCTGCCTAATTATAACATTTCCCCGTCAAAACATATCTCTTATGGTCAGGCTAAACACATGAGGAGTTTTAAGTCTAGCAAAACAGCGCCTAGGTTTTGCGAGGTGTTGTTTATATATGGCAGTCTTCCTTTTTAGGGCGGAGATCTTTCTGCAGTTAAGTTTTACCTTCCTAATCTGAAAAAACGCTTAAATAAATTTGTCGAAAAAGGCGGGTTCCGCGACCCGCCTGACTCGCCTTGCGGTCAGCCCTGACCGAACCTAACCAGTGGTGGCAAAAAGCGGAACCGACCCGCCAATAGCCTACTCTTTCGGCTCGATGCCGTGCGCGCTTAAAAGCTTGATCGTTTTATCTTCTGCTTTTAAACATCTTCCCGTGGCCGGGGATAATCCAGTCGGCTAATTTTAAAACCTTTTTTCTACTCTTACCACTCAACTTTCAGCTTGGCTTCGGAGAGGATAACTTGGGTACCGATGCCGGATTTTAGCTGGAGGCGATAGAGATTATTGCCTCTCCAAATAGAAAGAGCGGTCGTTTCAAACCTTTGATATGAATTACTTGAGGTAGAAATTTCGCTGTTGTCCACTCCCCTTTTATTGGTAACATCATAAACTCGGGCGTAAACCGGGCCGGTAGCATCAACCGCCCGAAGGTAGGCGACAAATACTACTTGCTTTATACCCGGGTAATCTTCTTGATCAAAATAGAAGTCAGAGGGCGTAACATCGGTCCAATTCGTATTGGTAGTATTGGCCGAACTAACCAGGGGAATCCAAATATTTTTGGCTTTTTCGTAAACCGGTATGATTGTCGGGTTATTAGCATTAGTATTGGTACTAGCCTCTTCCCTAAGGATTACTTTCTCGGTTTTCTCTTTAGCAGAAACCGTGGCAATAGCCCGGCTTACTTCTTCGCTAATTTGGTTTCGGCAAATTGGGCCGCAGGCATCAATAGGGTTAACTATCGGTGTAGGCAAAGAGGAAGTCGTCGGAACTACCAATTTTTCTCCTTGAGTCATCTCTCTTTCAAGCCCTGTGTTTTGGGCCTTATTGCTTTCAGTAAGCGCCGTCCCTGGCGATGGCTTTGGATTTCTTACTACCCACAAATCCAAAATTAAAAGGTTACTGGCCACTAAAATCACTCCTAAAAGACCAAGATGATTCAAGATTTTTTCTTTCATTCCTTAAACAGCTTTTAATCAGCTAACAGCTAACAGTTAACAATTAACAATTACCTATCAACTATTAGCTATTAACTATTAACACTTCGCTTCCTAATCTTCGGTCCTTCTTCCGTATCCTCAATTGAAAACCCACTCTTCTCCACTTCTTTTCTTATTTTATCAGCTTCTTCCCATTTCCCCAACTTTCTCAACTTTTCCCTTTCCTCGACTAATTCTTTTATTCTCTCTGGGGCTTTGCTGCTCTGTTTCTCTGCTGCTTTCGCAAGCTTTAATCCCAACACCTGGTCAAAACTCAAAACTAAATCAAGCTTATCCGGATCGGGAATATCTGATTTAGCGATCTGCCAAAGAACCGCTAAGGCCTCAGGTAAATTGAGATCATCATCCAGTTTTCCCCAAAAGCTTTCCCTATACTTAGCAAATTTAAGTGGGTCATCGCTGGAAATTGTCTCTCTTCCTTTCCTCCACTCGCCAACATATCCCTTCAACTTCTCATAGGCGGTTTGAGCTCCCCCTAAAGCCTCCCAGCTGAAATCCAGCCCCTTGCGGTAATGGGAAGTCAAAATCAAATAGCGAAGCGCCAAGGGGTCAATCTCTTTGTCCGCTAAATCCTGAACCGTAAAAAAATTGCCCTTGCTCTTACTCATCTTCTCTCCACCTTTAAGCCTTAACCACTCATTGTGCAGCCAAAAGTTGGCGGTGCGCTGGCCAAACGCCCCAAATCCTTGGGCGATTTCATTAGTGTGATGAACGGGAATATGCTCCTTGCCGCCGGTATGAATGTCGAAGCGCTCGCCCAAGTATCTGGTGGACATTGCCGTACACTCAATATGCCAACCGGGAAATCCCCTTCCCCAGGGACTATCCCATTGCATCAAATGATTTGGCTGGTTTGTCACCCAGAGCAAAAAATCCCAAGGTCGCTTTTTCTCCGGGTCAACTTCCACCCGTGATCCCGCGTTCTGCTTTTTTAAATCCAATTTGGCAAACTGGCCATAATCGGGAAACTTTCCCGTATCAAAAACCAAGCCGGTTTTGGTCTTATAGGCGAAACCGTTGGCCTCGATCTTTTTGATTAAATCAATTTGCTCTTGGATATG
>VGLL01000022.1 GCA_016866735.1 Candidatus Shapirobacteria bacterium | reverse complement strand
CCTTTCTTAAATACGTTAATCAGATGCTTGGCCAGGGCCGGCCGGCGGCCATTGCTTATTTAGAAGAGAAGCCAAAATTGGCAAAAGAAATAGAAGAGAAAATTTGGGAGAAAGTCAAAAAGGGCGAAAGGGTTGGCGAAAAACACGAGGCTGTCCCCGAAGAACCCACCTCTTAATGCCGACGATTACCGCGATTAAGACGCAAAAGAAAACCGGAAGGGTAAATGTTTTTATCGACGGCCGGTTTGCCTTTGGCTTATCTACCGAAAGCTTACTTCGCATAGGACTGAAGCCTAATCAGGATATTTCCCAAGAAGAGATTGAAAAATTAATTAAAGAGAACGAGTTTGACAAGCTCTATCAGCAGGCAGCTAAATTCCTGTCTTACCGTCCGCGGTCAGAGAAAGAAGTGCGGGATTATCTCCTAAGAAAAATCAGCGCCAATCGGTTTAAAATCAGTGGTAATCAAGGCCATAATAAAACAGTAGGACCTATTATTGATAAGCTAAAGTCCCAAAATCTGATTAGTGATACGGAGTTTGCCAAATGGTGGATTGAACAAAGATCAACCTTTAGGCCTACCGGCGCAAGACTCTTGACGCTAGAGCTAAAACGCAAAGGAGTGTCGGAAGACATAATAAAAATGTTCAATGTTCCAAGTTCAATGCTCAATGAGCTGGAGTTGGCCAAAAAATTGGCCGAGAAAAAAATAAGAGTATTGAAAAATCTGCCGCCGCTGGAGCTTAAGCAAAAACTAACTGCCTTTCTTGCCCGGCGCGGTTTCTCCTGGGAAACTATCGAAGAAGTTTTTTCCTTATTGACGAAAAGCTGATAAAAAGTTATAATTCCCCCCAGACGAAAAGAAATAAGGATAGTGGCAGAGAAAACCATGAATTTTCTATTCGTAAAGATTTCCGGACTGCGCGCCTAAGGGGCGCTTTCTTCCCTATTCTTTTCTCTCGTCAAAGCTAATTATGCCGGTTTTTAGTGGCCAAGCCAAACAGAAAACAAGCGATCTTGAGATCGCTTCGTATTTAGTGAAAAAAGAGGAGGAGCTCAAGAAAAGGGAAGAAGAGCTAGAAAAAGAGAAAGCGAGACTGGCCGGGCTATCTTCCGAAGAGGCAAAGAAAATCGTTCTTGCGGAAACAGAAAAAAAACTGGCCGACGAAATCGCGCGCAAGATAAAAGGTGCCGAAGACGAGATTAGGGCGACCAGCCAGGAAAAAGCAAGGGAAATTCTCATCGAGGCGATGAGGCACGGCTTAACAGACTTGGTGGCCGAGTATACCGTTTCTACCATTAGACTCGCTGATGAGGAAATAAAAGGCAGAATCATTGGCAAAGAGGGACGAAACATCCGCGCCTTTGAGCAAGCAACCGGGGTGGAGGTTGAGCTGGATGAGACCCTGGACCTGCGGCTTTCTTCTTTTGATCCAATCCGCCGGGAAGTGGCCAGACTTTCTCTAGAGAAACTGATAAAAGACGGCCGGATCCAGCCGGACCGGATCGAAGAAATTGTTACGCAAACCAAAGCCCAGGTTGATCAAATTCTGCTCGAAGAGGGAAAGAAGCTTTGCCACGCGGTTGGGGTTTACAATCTTCATCCTGATTTAATAAAAATTCTTGGCCGCTATAAGTACCGTTTCTCGTATGGCCAGAATCTCTTAGTCCACACGATGGAGGAGACTAAGATCGGCGTGGCGATCGCCGAAGAGCTGAAGGCGGATACGGCAGTAGTTCGTCTCGGCTGTTTGCTGCATGATGTGGGAAAAGTTGTCACCGAAGAAGAGGGAAATCATATCCAGTTAGGCGTGGATCTTTTAAAGAAATATCATTTGCCCGAGTCAGTTGTCGCTTGCGTCGCCGAGCACCACGAAGATCGGCCTTTTTCTTCTGATGAGTCGGCCATTGTCTGGATTGCTGATGCCATTTCTGGCAGTCGGCCCGGGGCGCGCTACGAACCGCATGAAGAATATTTAAAGCGGATGACCCGGATTGAGGAAATGGCGAAATCTTTCCCCGGCGTCGCCGAAGTTGCCGCCTACCAGGCCGGGAGAGAAGTGAGAGTGATTGTCAAGCCGGAGGAAGTAAGCGATGCCGAGCTTACGGTTTTAATTAAAAAAGTCGCCGGAAAACTTGAGGAGGAAGCCAAATGGATTGGCCAAATTCGCGTCACGGGCATTCGGGAAGTAAGGGCGCAGGAAAACGCACCCAGCGGCCAATCCAGTCTTGACAAAGGATAAGCGAGTCTTTATCATTAGCGCAGATGAAAAAGAGTCAGATTACAGAACTAGTTGCCCGTAAGGCCCATATCACCAAGAAGGGAGCGGTTGAGGTAATTGACACTTTTCTTGATGAGGTCGGAAGGACTCTACAGAAGGGAGAAAAAGTAGTTTTGTCCGGATTTGGAACCTTCAAAACCGTTTTGGTAAAAGATAAACCCGTCGTTTATCCGAAAACAAAGGAAAAAAAGATTGTAAAATCTCATCGCGCTGCCCGCTTTTCTCCGGGCAAACTCCTTAAAAGGCTGATCAAGTAATTCCCCTTGCGTTCTTTCCGTGCTAAAATGGGTTTGTGAGGAAGTATGTTGCGTGGGCCAAAGCGGGAATAAAAAGCACCTTAGTTTATAGCTCCGATTTTTTCCTTTGGGGCCTTAATGAGTTCTTAGATACCTTAATTTTCCTTTTCATTTGGATGATAATTTATGGCGAAAGAAATAGTATCGCCGGTTTTAGCTTACCCGAAACGGTCACTTATCTAATTGGCGTCGGGTTAATAAGCAACATTATTTCTTCCCCAATTCCCGAGCGAATCGAAAAGGATATCCAAGAAGGAAAGCTCTCAAATTTTTTAGTTAAGCCAATGAGTTATCCCCGTACTAGGTTCTTTGGTAGTCTATCGGGTAAGCCACTTAACGTACTGATAAGAATTATTGTCTATGCCTTAGTGGCAGCAGTTTTTCGGGATAAATTTATTATTAACCTTGACGCTACCATCTTAGTGCTGTTCCTCATTTCAATTATATTTTCGTTGATAATTAACGCCCTTTTAGATTTTTGCACCGGATTCATTTCTTTTTGGACAATTACCACCTCAGGATTTAGTGGCCTCGCCAGAACGCTGAAGAGTATCTTTTCCGGAGGGTATGCACCGATCGTGTTCTTTCCAAGATGGTTCCAAATTACCGCGGGCATTTTGCCCTTTTCTTACACTCGCTACTTTCCCATGTTGATTTACCTTCGCAAGATAAGTATGATGGAAACCATAAGAGGACTTGGGATTCAGATCCTCTGGGTGGCAATTTTATACCTTCTCTCGAGATTTGTCTGGAGGAGAGGAGTTAAGAGGTATGAGGGAGTAGGAATATAAAAATTATGCCGGTAATTGAAGTTAAAAGTCTTAAGAAATTCTACCAGGTTCATAAAAAAGAGCCGGGACTGATCGGTTCGCTTAAGTCTTTGGTGGCACGGAAGTATGAGGATGTTAAGGCGGTTGACAATATCTCTTTTGAAATTGAGGAGGGCGAATTAGTCGGCTTCATCGGGCCCAATGGGGCGGGTAAAACCACAACCCTAAAGTGCCTTTCCGGACTTCTATACCCTACTGCTGGCGTAGTTTCGGTATTGGATTTCAACCCCTGGGATAGAAAGGCCGCTTTCCTTAAACAGATTTCGCTGGTGATGGGACAGAAGAATCAACTCTGGTGGGATCTCCCGGCCATGGAAACTTTTATTTTAAATAAAGAAATTTACGAAGTGCCAGAGACGCAATTTGAGGAAACCCTTGGGGAGTTAGTTAAGCTGCTAGAGGTTGAAGATGTTTTGAAAATCCAAGTGAGAAAACTCTCTTTAGGCCAAAGAATGAAGTGCGAACTGATCGCTGCCCTGCTTCATTCGCCTAAAGTGTTGTTCCTGGACGAACCGACCATCGGTCTAGATGTGGTCATGCAGAAAAAGATTCGCGATTTTATTAAAGAATATAACCGCCGTAAGAAGTCAACTATCATTTTAACCAGCCACTATATGGGCGATGTCAAGGAACTTTGCCAAAGGGTGATTATTATCGATAAAGGCAAGATTGTTTTTGACGGCCAGCTTTCGGAAATTGTGGAAAAGTATGCCGACCACAAAGTTTTGTCGGTCGTTTTTGGAAAGGAAATTGATCCGAAGAAGCTTAGCGAAATAGGCGAGGTAAAGGAGTACAGCTTTCCGAAAGCAGTTATTTCAGTAAGGCGCGAGGCGGTTTCGGTGGCTGCGGCAGAACTCCTCCAGCACTTTCCCGTTGCTGACCTGAATGTAGAAGAGGTACCGATTGAGGATATTATCAGGGAGGTGTTTAGCGGGAAGGATCTTGCGTAATAGGGATGCAGAGATGCAAAGATGCAGAGGGAGAAAAAAGGCGATTATCATAAACTTATAATCTGGCAGAAAGGCAAGTCTTTTATTAGATTGGTCTACCAGAAAACAGAGAATTTTCCTAAGTCAGAGATTTTCGGACTACAATCGCAGTTAAGAAGAGCAGTAATTTCCTTCCTATTGAATATCGTCGAGGGTCATCGAAGGAATTTCTCCCAGAAGGAATTTTTAAGATTTCTGGAAATAGCTGATTCCTCTTTGGTAGAAGCCGAGGCTTGTTTAGAGATAGCGCTGGATCTAGAATATCTCTCCCAAAAAGATTACCAAGAGATTGAAGAGAAGCGTAAGGAACTGGCAGTGATGCTTAATTCTTTCATGAAAAGGGTTAAGTTAAATCTGTAAATCTTTTTATCTTTGTATCTATGAATCTTTGGGTCTTTGCATCTATGAAAAAATACTTTCAGCTCTCCAAACTTACTCTTCAAGAATATTTTGTTTATCGCCTCAACTTTGTCCTCTGGCGTTTCCGCAGTTTTGTTTTTTTTCTGACGCTTCTTTTCTTTTGGCTAGCGATTTATGGAGACCGAACAGCGCTACTGGGATACGAACGAGCTAAAATGCTAGCTTACGTAGTGGGGGTCGCTTTCCTGCGCAGTTTTGTTTTGGGTTCAAGGTCGGCTGACTTGGCCGGGCAGATTAGGAGTGGGGAGCTAACCAAGATTTTGCTATGTCCTATCGGCATGTTTTCGTTTTGGCTAACTAGAGACGTAGTCGATAAGCTTCTGAATCTATTTTTTACCTTTTTGGAAATTGGGATAGCGGTATACTTTTTAAGAATTCCCTTCTACTTTCCCCAGCGAACCGAAACATACTTATTTTTTGCGCTTTTATTGGTTTTGGCTCTGTTTTTATACTTCTTTGTGAGTTTTTTCCTTTCTGCCTTTGCTTTCTGGACCGAGGAAATCTGGGCTACTCGCTGGCTTTTCGGGATAATTTTTTTAGAATTTTTTGCCGGCGCCTATTTCCCGATAGATGTCTTGCCCGGTTGGCTGCAGGGGATGATAAATCTTACGCCGTTCCCCTACCTGGTTTTTTTCCCCCTAAAGATTTGGCTAGAGCAGTTGTCAGCGGCGACGGCGATTAAGGGAATATTAATCTGTGGTTTATGGTTAATTATTTTTTATCGGTTGGCAAATCTTTTGTGGCAAAAAGGAGCGAAAAATTATGGTGCGTTCGGCGGTTAGACTAATCAAAATTTGGCTGATGGTATCTTCCCGGGCCGCTCAATCCCAGTTGTTGAGTCGTTGGGCCGGGGTTTTGTTTTTGGTCGGCAAAATCGTCCGTTTTCTCCTCTTTTTTGTCTTTCTCTTTATGATCTTATCCTCCACCCAAAACTTAGCGGGGTATAACCGCGAGCAGGTAATTTTCTTTTACCTTGTCTTCAATTTAATTGATATTATGGTTCAGTTCCTTTTCCGAGGTGTTTACCAATTTCGTTTTAGCGTGGTGGCGGGCAATTATGATATTGACCTGCTTAAGCCGCTGCCCTCCTTTTTCCGGCCGGTATTTGGCTGGACTGATATTTTGGATTTTATCACCCTTATCCCTCTTTGGATTTATTTCCTTTTGTTTATCTTCAGCCATCACCTTTTTACCAGTTCGACGAGTCTAGTTCTCTTCCTTTTGCTCTTTATCAATAGCTTAGTTTTAGGCTTTGCTTTTCATCTTTTTGTTTGCGCTGTTTGCGTTTTGACTACAGAGATCGATCACTTGGTTTGGGTTTATCGGGATTTGACTAATATGGCGCGGTTTCCAACTGATATTTACCAAAAAGGAATCCAATACATTTTGACCTTTACTATTCCGGTGGTGATCCTAATTACCGTTCCTGCCAAAGCGCTTTTGGGACTTTTGTCCTGGCAATGGATTGCCTTTTCTTTTCTAATTACCGGCCTCTTCCTTTGGGGTTCTTTGAAGTTTTGGAAATACGCCCTAAAGCAGTATTCCAGCGCCAGTAGTTAAGAATACTCACGATGAAAAAATATTTTATTAAGACCTTTTCGCCTTTCCAGTATTATTCATACACGGCTCAAGGTGCGTTATCCGGCGGGCGAGCCGATTAAGTAAGTTGGGGAAAGCTTTTATGCCTGATAAATTTAAGAGATATTATATTAGAACATATGGCTGTCAGATGAACGAGGCGGATTCGGAGAGGATCGCTGGTTGGTATGAGGCAAAAGGATGGAAAGCGGCAAAATCTCCAGAAGAGGCGGACGAAGTGATAATCAACACCTGTTCTGTTCGCCAAACAGCTGAAGATCGGGTCCTTGGACTTGTAAAAAATCTTAAGACCCCCCCTAAATACTACATACCAAATACTAAATACAAGGTAATTTTGACCGGCTGCATGCTTTATCATCCGCTTGCCGATCTTAAGAAAAAATTACCCCTGGCTGATGAATTCAAAAAGATAAGTGAATTTTTCGGAAATTCTCAATTGGATAATTTGGCAATTCGCAATTCTGGGTCGCATGCCTGGGTGCCGATTATGGAGGGATGCAATAATTTCTGCGCCTATTGTGTCGTACCCTATGCCCGCGGTAGAGAAAAACCTAGACCTTTTGAGGAGATTATTTGCGAAGTTAAGGAACTAGTGAAGCGGGGATATAAAGAAGTTACTTTGCTGGGCCAGAACGTTAATTCCTACGGAAGAGATTTCTCCGTCAGTTACGTTAAGAGCTTGCTCTTGCTGTATCATATATTAATATATGATACACAGACTCCTTTTGCGCTCTTGCTCCGTGTGCTCAACAAGATCGGAGGCCTTAGAAAAATCAGTTTTCTGACCAGTAACCCCTGGGATCTGTCAGACGACATTATTGAGGCAATGAAATTATCTAAGGTTGACCGCTATCTCCACCTGCCAGTGCAATCCGGCGACGATGAGGTTTTGCGACGGATGAATCGGCCTTATACGGCACTTCAATACATTAAACTAATCAAAAGAATCAAAAAGGAAATCCCAGATATAGAAATTGGCACAGACATTATCGTCGGTTTTCCCGAAGAAACAGAAGAACAGTTTAAACATACGGTTGATCTTTGTGAAAGAGCGGGGTTTGCAAAGGCTTATATCGCCATGTATTCGCCTCGGCCGGGAACCGCCGCTTATAAGTTCAAAGACGACGTGCCATATAGCGAGAAGAAGAGAAGGTGGAGAATTTTAGAAGAGTTGGTTAATAAGAAAAGGCCCGCTAATCGTTCTTAGACCATTGGCATTTTTTATCGATGCACTTGCACTCTAGCCCATATTTTCTGGCTTCATAACAATCTCGCCATTCACAAGTAGTAAAGCGCCCTCCTTCATTCTTAGTGCCGCAGATTTGTCCGGAACAGCCGCCAGCGAGGCAATCTTTATCAACGGCACACTTTCCCAAGGAAGAAGACCCGCAGAAAGTTTCTGTCGGGATCGGTGAAGAACTAGGCGTTGTTTGCTGATTTTTGACTTCGGTGGATGTTCTGCGAAAATAGAGTGTCAGGGCGAAAACTATCCCTGTAAATAGGACGGTAACAGCTAACCCTGCCACCCTTACCTTGTTGGTATCAGGACCTACTGGCTTATCTTTTAACTTTTCCATAGACCATGTACGCCGCAGTATTCACGAGCGGATAAATTATCGGCCCGAATAGGAAATTCAGCCTCTGGCTGATCACCCAGATTAAGAAACTCACGGTAAATTTTACCATCGGCGATAACCTCTATCCACTCAATGTAATGCGCTTCTTCCATCGGATGGGGGATCGAACCCACTTTTACTTTTATTCCTGACTCTGTTTTTTCAATTACCGGCACATGTTTTTCTTGCCCAATATCTTGGTTTTTCTCGGTCAGAAGTTCCATCGGCTGGCCGCAGCAAACCAGTTCGCCACCGCCCACATGGATAACCTCAACGATGTTGCCGCAGATATTACATTTATAGATTTGCCCAAGAACCACCATTCTCTATCACCTCGCTTTCTCGCTGCTATAATTATAACATAGCATGAATAAGCTTTTGGTGATCTGTGGGCCCACCGCTACGGGCAAAACGGCCCTAGGAATTAAATTGGCCAAAGAATTTAATGGCGAGATGGTGTCGGCAGATAGTCGGCAAGTTTATCGAGGTATGGACATAGGGACCGGCAAAGACCTTCCCCTAAATGCTAAATACCGAACACTAAATACTGAATACGCAGACTATCGGATTGGCTATTATGAAATTAAGGGAGTAAGGCTGTGGCTTTATGATGTTGTCGGGCCGGATTATAAATTTAGCGTGGCGGATTATGCTAAATGTGCCAGTGTTGTCATAAGAGATATTTGGAAAAGAGGGAAACTGCCAATCGTGGCGGGCGGGACGGGGTTTTATATCAAGGTGCTAGTTGAGGGAATTGGAACTGCCGGGGCGGAACCGGATTGGAAGTTGAGAAGAAAGTTGCAAAGTTTCAAAGTTGCAGAGTTGCAGGGCATTTTGGAGAAAACTTGTGCCGAGCGGCTGCGAGGGATGAACGAGAGTGATAGAAAAAATCCGAGAAGGCTGATGAGGGCGATTGAGATCGCCCGACAAAACCAAAAACCCTGCCTTGCCGGCAGGCAGGGAAAAACCAAAAACCAAAAGCACAAATTAGAGATTAAAAAATTATTGACGATAGGATTAACTTCGTCGTATGAGACGCTTTATGGGCGGATTGATAAGAGGGTGGAGGAAAGGGTGAGACAGGCAATTGTTGAGGAGATTGAAGGATTATTAGGCAAGGGTTATACGTGGGAAAATTCGGCCCTTGGCACGACGATTGGGTATAAAGAATGGGAAGAGCACCTTAATTCCCTAAATACTAAATACCAAATACAAAATACCCGATCTATTATCCAGAGGTGGAAATATGACGAGCATGCTTATGCCCGCAGACAAATGACTTGGTTCAGGAAATCCCTTCGAGGAGTTCAAGGCTATTGGTTTGACATTACCGGGGAAGGATGGGAAAATAAAGTGACGAATTTAGTCGCTAAGTGGCATGACACAAAAGGTTGAAATTTCCCACCGAACCGTCGTTTTCACTGTTCTGTTTTTGCTGGCTCTCTGGCTCCTATTTCAAGTGGGACAAATTGTTTTGGCTTTTTTTATTTCGCTGACTCTAGTGGCCGCCCTCAACCCGTTGGTGAACCAGTTGGAAAGATTGAGGCTCCCCCGTTTCCTGGCGATCTTAATAATTTATTTCTTAACTTTTGGCACTTTTAGCGTGGCAGTTGGCCTCATGATTTCTCCGGTGGCAGAAGAAACGGCTACTCTGATAAATACGCTGCCGTCCTATTTAGACAAACTGGGCTTTCTCGGCCTGGCCGACCCCGCCGTTCTTAAGCAATTGACCCAATTCAGCTCTCTGCCGGCAAACCTTATAAAATTTGCTGTCAGCCTCTTTTCAAATATCGTTGGGATTTTCACGATTTTAGTAATTTCGTATTATCTTCTGATGGAAAGAAAAAACCTTGATAGCCGCCTGGTGACTCTTTTTGGCGAAACTGATAGCGGCCGGGCGAAAGCTTTTATCGAGGAAGTTGAATTCAAACTGGGCGGTTGGGTCAGAGGCGAAGCTCTCTTGATGACGATTGTCGGCGCCCTTTATTACGTGGGCCTGCGTCTCCTGGGCGTAGAATTTGCGCTTCCTTTGGCGATTATTGGTGGCATTCTTGAGGTAGTGCCCAATATTGGCCCAACTATTTCTGCAGTCCCGGCAATCCTGGTCGGCTTAATGATTTCGCCTTTACACGCCGCTGCGGTGGCGGGATTATATTTCCTTGTTCAGCAGTTTGAGAACACCCTGATTGTCCCCACCGTAATGAAAAAAGCCACAGGGGCCCACCCCCTAATGACGATTTTGGCCTTGATGATTGGCTGGAAGCTGGCCGGAGTGCTCGGTGCGGTCTTGGCGGTTCCGGTTGCCCTGGTTGTTCTGATCATCATGAGTCAATTCTTGGCGGAAAAAGGCATCGTAAACTTGAAATAACCCCGATTTTTTGCTACAATGACCGCGGCCTTAAGGGAATCGGGCAATCACCCTTCGTCTCGCTGCGCGAGACTCAGGGCAAGCCCTCTCGGGGGTTTACCCCGAGGAGCGTAGCGACGAGGGGAGGAAAGTCCAGACAGCAGAAAGCGGGGTGTCCCGAGTAATACCGGGATATTCGACTTAAAACGTCGGATAAAGATAGGGCCACAGAGACGAATCGGGTGGCGCCGAATGAAACGACCAAGCGTCAGGGTACTTACTTCGTGAGGTTTACCCCGAGCGAAGCAAGGGGCAACCCTCCCTGCTGCAATCTCCGGCCGGTTCGTTACGAGCATGCTTTCGCCAGAACCGAAGTTGAGAGCACAGATTGATGATTGCATAAAAACAGAATCTGGCTTATAGATTTCCTTAAGGCCTTTTCGCTAATGAGTTTTTTGCAAGTACTGGTTTTGTCGTTAGTTCAAGGGCTGACCGAGTTTTTGCCGGTTTCTTCTTCGGGCCATTTGGTTATTTTTCAGAAATTTTTTGGATTAGCGAGGCCCCCGGTTTTATTCGACATTCTACTTCATCTTGGAAGTCTGGGAGCGATAGTGGTCTATTTTGGGAAAGACCTTTGGGAGATAGCAATAAGGAAAGAAAAAAGAGGACTAATTTGGCTGATTGTTTTAGGAACGATACCAGCGGGAATAGTCGGGTCGCTATTTGATAAACAAATAGAAGCTGTTTTTGATTCACTAAAAGGCGTGGGCTTGGGATTTATCTTTACGGCGGTATTGCTTTTTTCAACTAAGTTTATAAAAAACAAGAGCAGGCAGTTTAATCAATTAAAGTGGCAAGATGCCATTACCATCGGATTTTTTCAGGCCATTGCTATTTTCCCCGGCATTTCTCGCTCCGGATCAACGATCGCCTCCGGGCTTAGCCGCGGACTTTCCGCGGAGGCCGCTTTTAATTTTTCTTTTTACCTTGCCGTTCCAGCTATCCTCGGAGCATTTGTTATAAAGGCAGGGGATTTAACTTCTTACTCCTTTAATGAAACAGCTTTGGGTTTAATAGGGATGGTGATTTCTGGCATTATCAGTTACCTTTCTTTGAGATTTTTAGAAAAAACCCTTAAGTCTGACCGCCTTTGCTGGTTTGGCATTTATACCTTAATTTTGGGCATCGCGATCCTGCTGGTTTGATTACTGGCTAACCCCCCTGCGGATGTTAGCCTGTAGAGCGGATGTTAAATAGCACCATGCGCACCCAAGGCGCTGCCGCCTACATAGCTAAATAATGTGAATTTTGAGGTATAATTATTCAGAAAATGGTTTTAGGACATAGTGAATTAAGAAAGCTAATTAAAACCAGGAATTTAATAGAGGGTTTATCTAAAAGAGAATTAGAAAACCCTGAGGGGTGTGTATTTGACTTGCGACTTGATAAAGTCTTTGAGTTGAAGGGAAAGGCGTTTATTGGCGGGGAGGAGAGACAAACGCCAGAAACAATAGAAGTTGCCACCTTTAATGCGAAAGAAACCAGAAGTTTTATTTTTAGGCCTGGTCAATATTACTTAGTGAAAACGATAGAGAAAATTAATTTGCCTGAAGATATTGCCGCGATTTTCAAACCAAGAACAACTACATTCAGATGCGGACTAGTATTAAGATCTGGAATAGCAAATCCTGGTTTCAGTGGTCCGCTTTACTTTGGCTTAAAAAATGAAGGCAGAATACCCGTCGAAGTGGAGATGGGAGCAAGATTCGCTTCGGTGATTTTTTTAGAAGTTAAAGGGCAACCGGTTCATAAATATCGCGGACAGTGGCAGGGAGGGAGAGATCATACTGGTGGCAGAGAAAAACAAATTTAATCTAGGGAAATTTGGGCGTGAGATTTTTAGAGAGAATTCTTAAGTCCCGTCGTCTCTTCTTGTTTGGTGTTTATACAGTAATTTTGGGGACAGCGCTCCTTCTGATTTGATTTATTGCGATCGGATAGCGAGGCCGGATTGCCCAACACGAAAGAGTTGATTTTCTGCCGCCCGTTGTCATCATGTATTAAT
>VGLL01000021.1 GCA_016866735.1 Candidatus Shapirobacteria bacterium | reverse complement strand
ACCCTGCTACCGGTAAAGGAGAAATTATTGAATGCCCTAATGATTATAACAATAATAATAATTATAAATGCGGTAAAATCATGGCCTTTGTCAATGTCTCCTGGTTTGATCCGGGGGTGTTTCTTACCTCCACCGGAGATTTACAGATAACAAAAGAGACTACTAATTCTGCAGTCTTAGCCGATAACGATGCCCAGGAAACTCAAATGTCAAATGTTAAATCTCAAATCTACAACTTAAAACTTAAAACTGGAGAGACGATTGAAAGGGTAGGTGTATTCAGCGAAGCCGCTATTGCCAACCTGCAGACTGGAATCGCCGAAACTCGGCAATTAATTGCCGGAACTGCTAATGTGGAAGAAAAAATTGTCTCGCCGGTGGTGGAAACGGGAACGATTAGATCTGGCTTTGGAGACCTTGTTATCTCGTTAGATCGTTATCCCGCTAACCAAGATAGCGAGTCTAGCGAGATAGCGAGCTCCTCTGCCTTTGGTAAGCTCTTAGTGAAAGGCGTTAATAACGAAGTCGTCGCCTCGATTGATGCGGAAGGGAACGCCCGCCTTGCCGGAGACCTGCAGGCGAGGCAGGCCAGCTTCGCGGGCCAAGTTACTGTTAACAAGTTGGAAAGTGAGCGGGTTACGAGTGACGAGTTAGTTTCGGAAACGGCTACTATCACGGGTACCCTCTACGCCAATAAAATCGAAAGTGAGGAAATCTCTGCCCTGACCGGCAAATTTGGCGAGATCCTCGCGAGAATGGAAAAGGTAGAGAGTCAAGCCTTGCCCCCAGACCAATCCCTAACTCCTAACTTAATCCCCACCCCAACACCAGAACCAACCGCTTCCTCAAGTGCTCTCCTCGCCGAAGTGGACGCCTTCGTTAAAGAACTCCTCGCAAGCCAAGCTGAGCTTGGCTGGGCCCAGGCCGCCAGCGTCTCGGCCGATCTAAAAATCGCGGACAATATAACAGTTAACAGCGAACAGCTTGCCTCGACGATAGGCGGGTTAACAGTTAACAATAAACTATCAGTTCTTGGCTCAACTTCACTTGCGGATACGACTATTGCCGGCAATCTCCTGGTTGACGGCACTCTGTCTCTGTCTGCTAACTCTATCGCCTCTCTTGGGCCCCTCTATCTTTCTTCCGCCGAAGGCATCGACTTTTTGGCCGGCAAGGTGGTTATTAATAAGGAAGGCAACGTGACCATCGAAAATAACCTGGCCGTTAAGGGTTCGCTCTTTACCAATCTTCTTAAGCCCTTGCCGGGCCAAGATTTAACCATTGATCTCGCCTCTAATCAGGGATCCACGAAAATCAGCGATTGCACCGAAGAGGAAAAGATTCTCTATCCTGATCTTTGCGGTGATAACCAAGATTCCGGCTTTGGAATGCTTCTAGTCAGGGGGGTCGGCGGAGCAACAGTCGCCTCGTTTGATGCTGAAGGCAACACCCGCCTTGCTGGAGATCTCGTTGCCTCTGGTTCGGGTACATTCGACAAAATTATTATTGCTAGCGCCAATCCCATCGTCTCCACCTCCGATCTGCCTGCCGGCGAGGCGGGGGTGGAGGAACCCCGCTTAGCGGAGGGGAACACCTCGGAGGTGAAAAATAATGCTTCCGCGGGAACGGCGGTTCTTCCCGCCGGCGAAACCGCATTGCTAATTGCCAATAACTCAATTACCAATAACTCGTTGGTTTACTTGACTCCCCTCTCTTCTACAGAAAACAAAGTTCTTTTTGTTAGGGCGAAAAGCGCGCCAGGCAGCGGCACTGACGTAGAAGAAGAAACCGCTAATTGCGAAACGGGTGAAGAGGGCTGTCAAGCTGAGCGGGACGATAGCCCCGCTAAGCGGGGTTGGTTTGAAGTCGCTCTTGACTCGCCCATTGAACACGATATACAATTTAATTGGTGGGTAATAAACTAAATTTTCAATTTGAAATTTAAAATTTGAAATGAAGTATAAGTCAGCTAAATTTTCAATTTGCCCTCCGAATCGGAGGGTAAAATTTGAAATGAATTTGAAAATTAAAAATTAAAGTATGAAGTACGATTTAGAAGAAAGAACGGCCCGATTCGCAGAGAAGATAATCGAATTATGCAAGAAGGCACCTAAGAATGTGGTCACTATTCCCATTATTGGCCAATTGATAAGCGCGGGAACAAGCATGGGGGCAAACTACTGCGAGGCAAATGGCGCCTCGAGCAAGAGGGACTTTACCAATAAGATCTATATTTGTAAAAAAGAAGCTAAGGAGACTAAATATTGGCTTAGAATGCTGGCAAAAGCTGTCGAAGAATTAAAAGAGGAGTGCAAGCAAGTCTGGCAGGAGGCCCAAGAGCTGACACTCATCTTTTCTAAAATCGCTAGCAAAACTAAACAATCAGTTTAAAAATTCATTTCAAGTTGAAAATTGAAAATTAGGATTTCATTAAAAATTGAAAATTAAAAATTTCAAATTAAAGCATGTCTAAATCAGAATACGTTTTGAATTATTTAGCAAGGGTGGTTATTTATATTTTTGTTTTCCTGCTTCCCTTATTCTTTCTGCCGATTTTTTCGGACTACGTTGTCTTTCCCAAAATGCTTCTTTTGTTTGCCTTCACTTTCTTATTATTAATTCTCTGGCTTGCCAAAAATATTCTTAGCCACCGTGTTGAACTGAAACTGACAGCTCTAGATCTTCCCGTTCTCCTGTTAGCTATCAGCTATGTGCTATCAGCTATCTTTCAGTCTCCCAACAAGGTCGAGGCTTTCTTAAACCCCTTAGGCCCCGGCATTATTATCCTGTTAACGCTTTTGTACTTTCTCGTCGTCAATTCGGCAATTTACAATTTACAATTTACAATTTACAATTCCTTAGCCGCTTCCGCCTCCGTTCTTTCCCTTATCTCTCTCTTCTGGTTCTTGGAATTTTGGAAAGTCTGGGGCATAAATTTGCCGGACTGGTTAGCTCAAAAAACCTTTACGCCTACGGGCGGCCTTCTTCCCCAGGCGCTTTTTTTGGCCGTTGCCCTCGCTCTTATCGTCCCAAGACTTCTCGCTTCTCTCAAGCAAAAAGTCTTTTCTCTATTTGCTATTTGCTATTTGCTATTTGCTATTGTAATTTCCCTCGGCTTGTTTATTAGCTGCTATCAACTCCTAGCGACTGCCAAACCACTCCTTCTCTCTTTTTCCGCCGCCTGGGCGATTGCCATCGAGGGCTTTAAGAACTGGCGCATCAGCCTTCTTGGCGTCGGGCCAGGCAACTATTTCACCGCCTTTAACGTATTTAAACCCTTTTCTCTCAATGCTTCGCCCTTGTGGGGCATCAGATTTGGCGCTTCCGCCAACTGGTATCTGCAACTTTTATCAGAAGTAGGCATTATTGGCCTTGGTGCTTACCTCTTCCTTATTTGGCGAGTGGTCAAAGCAAGATCTAAATTGCCAAGTGGCTACATGGCTACATTGCTAAGTTGCTACATTGCTACATTGCTCATCTTCGCTCTCCAGCTCTTCCTCCCTCCTAACTTTTTGTTAATTGTTACCTGTTATCTGTTACTTGTCATTATTGCTTCCTCTTTACCCAGAAAAGAAGTTGTTGAAGGGGGCAGAATCCTCCCCTGGCTCATTACTGTTATCAGCCTAGTCCTTATCCTGGGTTCAGGGTTTTTCGTTTATAAAGCGGCTCTGGCCGAATTCTACCTCAATAAATCTTTTGTGGCCGCCGCGGCCAATGACGGCACCCAAACTTATAACTATCAAAGAAACGCTATTGAAAATAATCCTTATATTGATCGTTACCGCGTGGCCTACTCTCAAACTAACTTGGCCCTTGCTAACGCAATTGCCGGTTCGCCTCCGGAGGGAAAACTGACCGATCAGAATCGGGCCGATATTACCACCCTTGTCCAGCAGTCGATCGCGGCCGCCAAATCAGCGATCGCTCTCAATCCGACCAAAATAACTAACTGGGAAAATCTCGCCTCTATCTACCGCCAACTGATTAACTTTGCCGACGGCGCCGCCAATTTCGCCATTGGCGCCTACCAACAGGCCATCAATCTTGACCCCGCCAATCCCCTTTTGAGAATTGATCTTGGCGGACTCTATTATTCCCAGGGGAATTGGGATGAAGCGGTAAGAAGCTTCGAGGGCGCCGTCGCCTTAAAACGCGATCTTGCCAACGCCCACTATAATCTTTCCGCGGCCTTAAAAGAGAAAAAAGACTGGGTAAGGGCTGCCCAGGAAATGGAGGCTACCTTAAATCTTGTTCCGGCTGATTCCGGTGATTACCAAAAGGCAAAAGGCGAGCTTGAAGCTTTGCAGAAGAAGTTAACGGAGGAAGCTAAGGAAGCCACCCGAACCGCCCAGCCAGCTAAGCCGGCCGGACCGGAAACTCTTACCGAGCCGCTGGTAGCGCCTAGCCCAAAAATCGCGCCACCCATTTCTCTCCCCACCGAATCTCCCCCGCAGCCTTGACAAAGGACACTCCTTTGTAGACGGTAAGCGAGAGAAAGCCACCAAAAAGACCGCTTAATTAAAAAGCTAACCCGAGTACCTGATAAACCTATTGCCTAGGCTGCTGGCGGTTGACTGTCCCCCTGGGAAATTCCCCGACCTTTTCGGTAACAATCGCCGCAAAGAACCGGCCTGTCCCCTTTCGGCTGGAAAGGCACTTGGTCTTGCTTACCGCATTGAGCACAGGTAATAGAAAACATCTGCCGCGGACCACGGCTGTCAAAACCGTCCCTTTGGGCTCTCTTGGCCCTCCGGCAGGCCGGACAACGAACCGGGGCATTGTCAAAGCCTTTCGACTTATAAAACTCCTGCTCGTCAGCCGTCCACGCGAAATCTTGACCGCAATCGCGGCATTTCAGTGTTTGATCTGCAAATGGCATCCCTTAAATTCACCTCCCTTCTTGCCCTTCCGTAGCCCCGCTAAGCGGGGCGTAGGAGGGTCTTGTTTTTGGAAAATCTAAGGGAGCCAGGGAAAAACCCAAGGAGCCTTAAGAATCCCAAAAAACATATTTTTGTTTTGGTCAGTCAGGTGGACCTACCGAGAATCGAACTCGGAATTCACCCATGCGAAGGGTGCGGTATACCGTTTACCTATAGGCCCAAATAACTAAATCCGAAATTCGATCCTCCGATTCGGAGGACGAAATCCCAAATCTAGCGACAATCAATGACTATTAGTGACTATAAATGGCAGTCACTTGAGCAGTCATTAAGTTGTCATTAGGTAGTCATTTATTGTTTAGATGTCGTGCCTAGGATTTTATTTCAAAATGCTCATTGGATCAACGCTGGCACCATTTCTGCGCACTTCGAAGTGAAGGTGAATCCCGGTTGACCGACCGGTCGTCCCCATCTGCCCAATCCTATTCCCCCGATTGACCGTCTGGCCAGAAGCCACATAGATTTTGGCTAAATGGCCGTAAATAGTCACCAGGCCATTGCCGTGGTCAATCATCACCCGGTTGCCGTAGCCGCTGTTGTCCGGCCACCCGGCAACGACTATCCGGCCGGCGTCGGCCGCCACAATATCGGGACCAGCGGCATTGGCAATATCTACCCCGTGATGATACCAGCTGTATCTTTGGGAAATCGTTCCTCCTGCCGGCCAGACAAACACCCCCGAGGCGACTACCGTTCCCGCGTCAGGCGTCTTGCGGGCGATGTAGGCGCTCGGCGCCCAAGGAATGACTTTGGGCATAATGCCATCGGGGACAATCAGCATTTGCCCGGCCGCAAGCTCAAAAGTTTCGTCGTTCTTGAAGGCGTTAAAGGGGTAGTCAACTATCCCCTGCGGGTCGGACGAGTAATGCTTGGCAATGGAGTAAACCGTCTCTCCCCGCGCCACTTTATGGGAAACTCCCGTTACCGGTAAAATCTTCAGGTTCTGTCCGGGCTTAATACTGCTAATCGATTGCAAATTATTAGCCCATCTAATAGTGTCAATAGAAATACTAAACTTTTGGGCAATTCCCGAAATCGTGTCACCTTCAATAACGGTGTAATCCATGACTTCTCCCCGCGGCTTCTCGGAGGCAAAAGTAGCTGTCTCCGGATTATCAATATCCACGGCAGAAAGAACTGTTGGCGCCAGAGCCTGGCCGCTCAAAAAACCTTCGGGCAAATTCTCGGCCACTACCGGCGCTAAAACGATACCCAAACCTACCAGCGTGGCAAAACCGAGGTGGGAAAAGGGCCGCGTCCACCTTCCCCGGCGCTCGTAGAGCTTGGCGGCAAAGACAGATTTCCCTTGCTCGAAACGGCAGAAGAGAACCCGGAGGCGTTTCCAAAAATAGTTCTTCCCGCAGCAAACGAATTCTTTCCCCTCGCTTAACAATTTCCTTGTTTCCATACCCTAGCCCTTGTTCAGGGTTTCCAAGAACTCCTTATTACCTTTAGTTTTCTTCAGTCTTTCCAGGTAAACCTCGGTTCTTTCTTCCGGATTCAGCATATCAACCATGCGCCGCATAATCATAATCTTTTGGTATTCCTCGCGTTCAAAGAGCAGCTCTTCCTGCCTTGTCGAGGAACGTTGAATATCGAAGGCGGGGAAAACGCGCCGATCAGAAAGCCGCCTCTCCAAATGTAGCTCCATGTTGCCCGTCCCCTTGAATTCTTCGTAGATAAGGTCGTCCATGCGTGAGCCGGTGTCAATCAGGCAGGTGCCGATAATGGTCAAAGAACCGCCATCTTCCATCTTCCGCGCCGCACCAAAAAAGTGCTTCGCCGGGTAAAGGGCGGCCGGGTCAAAACCGCCGGTCAGGGTCCGGCCGGAAGTCGGCATCGCCAGGTTATAGGCCCGGGCTAACCGCGTGATCGAATCAAGCAGGATGAAAACATTAAAGCCCTGCTCTACCAGTCTCTTGGCCCTTTCCAGGGCAATTTCCGCGGCCCTGGTTTGATCTTCCGCCGGTTCATCGAAATTCGAAGAAATTACTTCGCCTTTTCCGCCCGTAACCCCTTCGATATGACGGCGGATATCAGTCACCTCTTCCGGTCGCTCGCCGATAAGGACGGCCATAAGGTGAATAGACTTAGGTAACTTAGACGACTTAGGTAACTTAGAGTCTTCGGGATAATTAGTGCCGACTCCCGTGGCGATGTCCTTTAACAGCCAGGTCTTGCCCGCCTTGGGCGGGGAGACAATTAATCCTCTCTGGCCAAAGCCGATGGGAGAGATAAGGTCAATCATCCGCGTGGAAAGAACATCCTGCTTGGTTTCAAGAATAATCTTTGGCTGCGGGAAAATCGGTACTAAATCCTCAAAGCAAGGCCGCTGCCCCAGATCTTCGACCTTAACTCCATTTACCACTTCGACTTTCAGAAGGCCAAAATAGCGTTCATTGTCCTTGGGCGGCCGAACCTGGCCTCCGACCATGTCCCCTGCCCTTAAGGCGAACTTTCTCACTTGAGAAGCAGAAATATAGATATCCTTCCCCGAGGGAGTAAAGTGGGGCCGGAGATAGCCGTAGCCCTCGCTGGTAAGGTCTAAAACGCCCTGGGCAAATTCGGTTGGTGCATCAAGATCGCTCGTGCCATAGCGAAATGACGGCTCGCTGCGAACCGGCTGACTCACGACTTGTCCAACACCCGAATCTTGGGCCTGGTTCAGGGCCTGCCCTGAATCGAATTTATTCTGATTCAGGGGCTCTCCCACCAAGTCCTGCGGGCTTAAATCCTGATTATCGCTAGCAGTAGTCACAATTAAATCCGTTCTCCGTCTTATGGAAATAAAAAGAGGATTTTTTACTAAAAACAATTAAAGCAAAAAAAAACTCACTTGTCAATCCCTAAATTAGCCTTGAAAATCCAGTTTTAAACCCTGACTAGTCCCACTCGTTTCCCTAAATTCCTCCGCCACCAAAAAAGTTTAACCGGGCGCTGGTCTCTTTACCAAATCTGGAGTAAAATACAGGCATGCTTAGTGCGGCACAACTTAATTTCATTAGCAAAAACACCGATACAAATTTTCGAGCCCGAAGACTAGCAGATAGATCAAAAAGGCAGGGTCTGACGATGCATAGGAAAAGTGTGTACCTTATTACTAGCCCGCCCAACAAAAAGCTCGTATTCATTCATTTCTCGAGACAATATGAGACTATATTTCGTAACTATCTTGCCGCACAAGTGAAACTAAACCATCTTGTAATGGGAGATCAGTGGCAAATTGACCGGAGTAATCTTTTTATTTTGATACCCTACCTGGGCCGCGGTTTTGGCTCGCCTGATCCTTCTTCGCTGCAAAAAGTCATCCGAAAGCTGGGGCAGATAAATAAGCCCAGTCGGCTTGGCATATTTAATCCCCCAAGATACATGGCTGATTTGGTTGAATTGAATAAGCCGCTCAGTCGACTCACCCTTACAAACCTTGAGAGGCTCACGAAGGAGATGATGCGCCTTAAGACAGTAGTTTCCCTAGGCGCTGGTATTCTCGATCCCGCCTTTAGCAACTTCACCGAACTAAATGGTCAAATCTATTTAGTTGATCTGGATAATTTTGGAAGCGAGATTAATCTAGATTATGAAGTTGGGTTTTTAATGGCCGATGTGGATGTAGAATTCAGAAAAACTTTAGTTTCTTGCTATTCCAATAGTAAAAAACTTGTCTTTACCCCATGCTACTGGATTGGTTATATCTCCAGACTTGCGACAATCTTAATTGACCTAATTAGGTCACAACAAAGGCTAAATGATTATGAGTTGAGTATTTGCCAAAAGATTGAGAGTATTTCCAGTTATCTGCTTAAAACTCGCTGGTAGAGTTTTTTAAACTCGACAGCAGTATTAGCTATATGAAATTTACTGGCGATTGAGCTACGACAGTCAACTGGTTTTAAATGGTCTACCCTTTCTACGGTCCTTACTGCTAGGTCGATATTTTCGACAATAAAACCTGTTTTTCCATCCTCAATTATTTCCGGAACGGATCCCCTATTGAAGGCGATTACAGGTGTACCGACCACTAAGGATTCAAGCATAACCAGCCCCAATGGCTCCTCCCATTTTATCGGAAATAGCATCGCCCGCGCGTTTTTAAGCAAATTATTTCGAGCGGAATTGTTTAACTCACCGAGGAAATCTACATGATTTGAATCCTCGATGACTTTCTTCGCGTGATTCTCATAAAATTCCTTATCCTCACTTCTTATCTTGGCGGCAATTTTTAATCTCATTTTCGCCCTTCGCGCGATTTCAATCGCTTCAATAATTCCTTTCTTATCGGCGATAGTTCCAACAAAAGCTAAGTAGTCTTTCTTCTTCTCGCTAAAAGGAAAATGGTTAGGGTCTAAACCGAAATGAATAACGCCAGCTTCTTTTATCCACGGAAAACTTTTGCGGTGACTCTTTGAAAGAAAGGTAAAATGGGTGTGGTTGCCGGCTAACTCGCTTAGAATCTTCACGGCCGGGGTTGGATTGCTGTAAAAAGTAAATATACTAGGAATTTTTAAGAACGGAGCTAGACCGAGGAAAGGATCAATGGAATGGGCGTGAATGATTTTTGCGTCTTTCGATTGTAGTTTGAGGGCACAATGCACTGCCTGGGCTAATTCTGTATTTCTGTCTAAACCCTTATCTCCCTGACCTTCTGGATATAAGGAAATCAATTTTACCCTTTCGCTTGAGATCGAGCCTCCTACCGCAAATAACAGAATGTTGTCAACTTTGGACTGCTCCGCAATAAGTTCTGCTAACATTTTCTCAATTGCTCCGTAGGCCAGGGAGGGCACAGGGAGCCATGGTTTCAAAACATGAGCGATCTTCATAAATCCAATTGCTTGACTAGCCAGTCAAATTTAGTAATCGATGTTGGTTTAATTACCCCACTTTCATAAACAGACAGCAATTTTGCCGCTAAGATATCAAACTCTTCTAAAACAGCCTTTTGCGCAAGCCGACTGGGATACGATACCCCAGAAATGCCCTTATATTCAACCTCAATCTGGGAAAGAGCTACTCCTAAACTTAACCTTGGCTCATGACATATATCTGCAAGGAGAGAGTAGTTACGCCCGCTCAAAGTATTAGTTACAAAAATAGAGTATCTCTGCCTGTCAATTGTTCCCACAAAAGACAGGCGGTTTCCTGCCTGCTCTTCGAAATCGGCAAGGTATTCCTTAAGCCTCACCCGGGGAACTCTCTGCGCCAAGCTACCCTTATGCTCAACACGTAAGACTACATGGTGATCTGCGGCGCCTATTTCATCGGGTGCCGTTATCTTAATTTGCGGAATAAAGACGGGTATGCCCGGAGGTTGAACTAAAACTAAATCTCGAATCCATTTGCTATCTTCCTGATGCCCATAATAATGAAAAAAGAGATGGTGAAAGCCTAGCCCCGTGGGCATATTACCCATCGATTTAGCTTCAGTAAAGGGGTAGAAAGTACCGTCACCAAGGGAATCTCTCGCTCTGGCAATAAAGCCGAAGGGGTCTTGGGTTGCTAAGTCGGCCTTCCATTCAACCTCCCAATTTGGTGGAAATTCTTTTGAAAAGTAAATCGTTGAAAGCCCTTTTTCTTGGTTACTCATTATTTTTCGCTTTTATCCACTCGTTATACATTTTTCTTATTGTCGCCTCATGCCATTTTGGGGGTATTGGCACCAAATTCACTCCTTCAATTTCCAACGGCGGTATTATCCCCCTTCCGCTTTTCCACTCGAGTCGATTGCCTGAATCCTCGCCCATTAGATAACCCTTTTGTTCGCCTGGCAAAAAACCGAAATATTTCAGAGACGAGTCAATCGTAGCCCTTTCTGTTTCATTCAAAACGTAGTGCTCGCGTCGCCATTGAGTTGCCGCGACAGGATACAACGACCCCACCCGATCTAAAAGAATGTAAGTGCCGGGCAATAAATCTTTCAACAGTCCTCTGACCGAAGGATCAGAAAACAGCGCTAGGCCAACACCAGCGGGGACAACTAATCGCTCTTTTACTCCTTGAGTAATTTTCCCCTCGAAATACCAACTGCTTCCGCCAGCAGTAACATCGAAAACTGTTGCGCTGGGAGCGTTGGTGTATCTACGCAACCTTACGTAACCTCCGCTTGGAGTTCTCCCTGATGGTTCTCAAAATAGACCGTTTGGGTAAACGGCTTTTCGTAAGCCATTTGTAGATATCCTAACTCCAAAAGTTTTTGCCTAACTTTCTCTGTATCCGTAGTACTAAAAAAGGAGCCTGTTTCGACACGAGCAGGCATTATTTCTCTATCTCCACTAAGCTCTATTAGCCTCATTGACCCCAATTTTACTACGAGATGGAATTGCATTCAAATTTCTGCTAGACTACAAATAAGCTATGGACGGATCAGCCGTTTTCGCATTCGATAAATCAAAAAGGTTACTTCTTGTCAAGAGAAGAGATGTTCCCGTCTGGGTAATTCCCGGCGGAGGAATTGAAAAAGGCGAAACACCTGAAGAAGCGGCAGTTAGAGAAACCAAAGAAGAAACGGGTTTTGCCATAAAAATTGTCAGGAAGGTGGCTGAGTATACTTATAAGGGTCAAAACAAGAAAAATCACATTTTCGAAGCGGTTGTCGTTGGCGGAAAAGCCGAAACTGGCAGTGAGTCAAAAGAGATTACCTTTTTTGAGGTTAACAATCTTCCCGAGCTTCGCCACCCCTCAATTTCAGAGTGGTTAAGCGACTGGAAAAAAGGCTCAAGAAATGTCATTCAAAGAGAAATCGAAGGAGTGAGTGCTAAACAAGCGCTAAGCCAGATTCATAAACACCCTCTTTTAGTAATAAGATTCCTGCTGACTAAATTGGGAATAAGAATAAATACTTAGTGCCTTCCTTTTTTACTTTGTTAAACTTCCTCCCGAGAAAAGGGCAAAGTCGAAGACGGCCGGTGGCGAGAGCCAGCCGCGGAAAACCCGCACTTTCCGGGTAATCTCGTTATAAGTTCCGATCGAAACTATTTCCTTTCCTTGTGACGGAAAGGTCCCACTCGTACCGCCAGCCGCCGCGAAGCCAATTTTAGCCGAGTCGTAATAAGGCCTCACCCTAATAAATAACAGGGTAATCGAAGGCAAGACCGGGTTAATACCAAATTCGGCAAAATTTAGCTTTTTTATATGCACCATTCCCAGACTTGAACAAGTGCCGCTATCTGGGGCGCTAAAACCATTGCCGGTGATGCCTCTCCTGCCATCGTCCGGGTCATAGGCGCCTCTCGCCACCTTATAAACACCGGCATCTTTATAAAAGATTGCTGCGCCTAGCGCCGCCGCCCCCTCCCAGCAAAGATCGACGGAAGCCGCTTTATAAACCGCCGTCTCGTCTATCGTTCCGTCGCTTTCATTGTGATTGACGAGCCACAAGGGCTGTACCTCTCCAGGCTGGAGCCTATCGGGAAAAGTGAAGCCGGATAGGCCAGTGGCGCCGGTAACGTTGGTGGTAAATGAGGCGCCGGATTCAAGGAGAAAGGGTGTTTCTACGGAGACCCCGGTTCTCAATGCTTCCTCAATCCCGGCCTCGGCGGCCGAGAAG
>VGLL01000020.1 GCA_016866735.1 Candidatus Shapirobacteria bacterium | reverse complement strand
CTTGAAGGGAGCGTAGTCGAAGGGCTTGCCCTGTTTACCCTGAAGATCTTGAAGGGAGCGTAGTCGAAGGGCTTGCCCTGTTTACCCTGAAGATCTTGAAGGGAGCGTAGTCGAAGGGCTTGCCCTGAGCGTAGTCGAAGGGGTAAAATAGGAATAAATGATAAAAAACAAAGAGACGCCTACTGTATACGCTTTTATTGACGGTCAAAATCTTAATCTGGGAGTTCAAGAGCTAGGTTGGCATTTAGACTTTAAGAAATTTAGAGTTTATCTTCGAGAAAAATATCGAGTCGAAAAAGCCTATTATTTTATCGGTTATCTGGAAGCTAACAGAAATTTGTACAAGTTTCTCCAGGAAGCCGGTTATGTATTAGTTTTTAAGCCAATTGTTAGAGATAGCGATGGGAAGACTAAAGGCAATGTTGACGCCGATTTAGTTTTACAGGCGATGATTGACTTTTCTGAATACAACAAAGCCGTTATCGTCACTAGTGATGGAGATTTTTATTGTTTGGTGAACTATTTATACGAGAAGAGAAAACTAAGCGTGGTCCTTAGCCCTAATCGCGAGAAGTGCTCGGCCTTACTGAAGAAAACCGCTAAAGAAAGACTTTTCTTTATGAACGACCTTAAAGCTAAATTGGCGTTTAAAAAATGAAAGGGTACTGCTGGAGGACGAAACCTCCAGAAATACCCCTTCCTGGTGATTCTATAGAGAGAATATACCATTTTGTGCCACATTGTCAACCCCGAAAAGCCCCGAAGGGGCTTGTCCTGGCGATAAAATAAAATAGATGGCGAAAATTGAGCACGTTTCCACACGATATTTAACTATGTTCTAATTTGAAGTTAAGAAGTAGGGCCTTTACGCAGCTTAAAAAGCGAATTCAGAATAGTTTACAGTAATTTGGTGTGGGGGTTTCCGACTGCTAGATAGAATTCATGGTAAAATGTAGGCAATGGAATTTATTGATAGGATCTTAACACCACAAGAGATCGTCTCTTTAAAACGGCAATATGGTAACTACTTCAAGTTAACGGTTGATTCGGAAAATGAGTGGGTGGTTGCCGGAAGCGAGCTCCATGCCGACGCAGAAAAACTATTGCTTGAAAAAGGAAGCCGGCAAGACGATATTTGGGGCGGCGGAATAAACCTTAGCGATAAACAGATCGACACTAGCGCGGTTTTGAATCTTCGTCCTAGGCTGGATAACGACAACTTAGAAATTCTTGACCAGGCGAGAAGAGAAAAGTTCATTAGTATTGTCAAAAAATATTTTCAGCAGTTATGGCGCTAGATAAAAACAGCCTAAAATCAGATGCTGTTGTTAATCTCTATCGAGCGGCTTTGTATTTGGCGCGAGGGTCAAAAGAGGTCGGTTTAGAGTTTTTGCAGAAAGCCAGAAGATATCTACCAGGGGAAATTAGCCCCGAGATCAAAGGTCTCCTCTCTTCTGGCGATCAATATTTAAAGACGCAAAAAGATTGTCTTTTTTGGGCAGAAAAAATTTTAGACCAGTATCATTTGCTTAAGTAGCTTGCACGCTCGTTTTATACCAATTATTCGAATAATCGAAGAAGCTAAGAATTCCTCCATGCAAAAGATAATTAAGGCGCCATTTTACGTTGAGAGACACACTAAAGTTAGCTGGATGAGAGATGTCATCCTTCTTTTGGCATAGCGCTTTTTTAAATCGGCGCTTCTGAAGCCAAAACTTATGTGGGTTCGTGGGAGAAAAGCGGCCTACAGATTTTATTAATTGGGCCGGGGGGCCGCCTTCGTCGGTTATCTTATTGGCAAAATCTTTAAGGTGAATTAAAATAAAAAAAGGAGTATAATAAAAAAGATGAGAAAGAAACTGAACTCAAGCCCCGGGAGATTAACTGGCGGTTTTAAGGACAAAGTGGGAAGAATTCCCCGGAGAACTGTTTTTTTGGCACTGGTGGTTGTTCTTGCCGGCCTTTTGTATTTTTTCCGAAGCCTATTTATTGTTGCCATGGTTAACGGCCAGCCGATTACCCGCCTTTCTCTTATTCGAGAGCTGGAAAAGCAGGGAGGAAAAAGCACCCTTAATTCGCTGGTTACCAAAAGCTTGATTTTACAGGAAGCAAAAAAGCAAAAAATCACGGTCACCGACGAAGAGGTAGAAAAATCGCTTAGCCAATTGGCCGATAACCTAAAAGCGCAAGGCGAGGATCTGGACCAGCTCTTGCAAATGCAGGGGATGACGAGAGAAGGCCTGAAGGAGCAATTTAGAATCCAAAATACCATCGAAAAAATCTTGGGTAAGGATATCAGCGTGACTGACCAGGAAATTAAAAGTTATATTGACCAAAATAAGAGTGCTTTTCCGAAAGACATGGGGGCGGAAGAAGCCAGCGCGGCGGCTAGAGAGCAATTGGCGCGGCAAAAGATAGGCGAAAAAGCAAGTTCCTGGGTCGATTCGCTGCGCACCAGCGCCAAGATCCAATACTTTCTCCAGTTTTAACTCGGCCTTGCTTTTTCAAAAAACAAGCTATATACTATAGGTATTGTAGCCAAGAGAAAGAATTTTACTTGGCTATTTTTTAAAGTAAGGGAGGAGGTGACGAGGTAGAAAAATGCCATTTGAAAAACTTGATGCAGTAATAAGTGGACCAATGGAGGACATTGAACCGGATATGCCTGGATTTTCGCATAGGTCGAAAGTGCCAACAGCGAGTGTGGGAGGGGGAAAGGTTTTGCCGGTAATGCCTGGCCATTGTCCAGCAAAAGAAACCAGAGTGCTTGGTATAAAGCCAGGGCCACAGCGAAAAATAAAACACCAATAGCGTTTGTTATCACTTTCTCTGATAGGGCGTAATAGAGGGAATTTTTTTGCTGTTGTAGCGTGGGTTTGATCTCTCCTTTTCGGCTTTTTCTCAGCCTTCTTTAAATAGATCGACCGCAAGGCAAGAGATTTTCGTTTCCCTTTTAGCCTCTTTTTTTGCCTGTTGCAAAATGGAGGACTCTCCTCTATAATTATCCTCAACTTGAAATGGAGGTGATTTTAGCCGGAAAGTAAATCTTACGGATTGGCACGAACGGTCTAAAGTTAGGGGTGCCGGCGGCACCTTTTTTGATGGCAAAAAATGATTAATGCGATTTTAGGCAAAAAACTGGAAATGGGTCAAAAATTTTTGGAGGATGGCCGACGGATTCCGGTAACGCGGATCCAGGCTGGTCCTTGTCCGGTGGTGGCAATGAGAACTGCCCCAAAGGATGGCTATACGGCGCTCGTACTCGGTTTTGGGGAGAGGAAAGAGAAGAGGATTAAAAAACCAGAATTAGGACTTTTCCAAAAGGCGGGGCTAAAAGAAAGACCCGCCTTTTTGCGCGAAGTGGGATTTGACGGCGAGGTTACAGTTAAGGCGGGAGACCTGGTTAAGGCAGGCGATGTTTTGGAAGTGGGCGATATCGTTGACGTAAGCGGCATTTCCAAAGGTAAGGGCTTTGCCGGCGTAGTCAAGAGATGGAGCTTTGCCGGGGGCCCCAAAACGCACGGCCAGTCCGATCGCGAAAGAGCGCCGGGATCAATCGGTTCAACCACCACCCCCGGCCGCGTCTATAAGGGAAAAAAAATGGGCGGAAGAATGGGTACGGTGAAAGTGACAGTCCGGCATTTAGAAGTCGTTGGCCTGGATGCGGAGAAAAATATTTTAGAAGTTAAGGGCGCTATTCCCGGAGTGACCGGCAGGCTAGTGATGATAAAAAGGAGCGAGGGGAAATTATGAAAACGATCGAAGTTACTAGCACCAGGGAGAAAAAGAAAAAAGAAAGGATTGCCATGCCCGAGGCGGTTTTTGGCGTGAAGGCCAAGCCCTCGCTTTTGGCCCAGGCGGCGCGCGTTTATTTAGCCAATCAAAAACTGGCCCGGCCAAAAACAAAAACCAGGGCAGAGGTAGCCGGTTCAGGAAGAAAAATCTGGCGCGAGAAAGGCACCGGCCGCGCCCGCCACGGCGACCAATACGCCCCCATTTTTGTCGGCGGAGGCATTGCCCATGGCCCGCGGGGATTTTTAAAAAGATCAGTAATGCCCCAAAAAATGAGAAAACAGGCGCTTTACGGCGCCCTTTCTGATAAATTGAGCGAAGGGAAAATTCTTGTCGTTGATGGCCTGGAAAAAATAGGCCCCAAGACCAAAGACCTGGCTCAATTTTTAAAATCACTTTCTCTTAGGGATAAAAAGATGTTGCTTGTGCCTTCGAAAAAAATCGCGGCTCTCGTTTTGGCCGGCCGCAATCTTCCGGAAGTAAAAATTGCCTACTTTAATACACTAAACTGCTACCAGGTTTTAAATTCACAAAGAATAATTTTTAGCAAAGAGGCGATTTTAGGCTTAAAAAAAAGTTAACCATGGACCTAAAAGATGTAATTAAAAAACCATTGGTCAGCGAGAAGTCGCTTAACCGGACCGCCTTTTCCGAATATACTTTTTGGGTCGAGCCGAGGGCCAAAAAGGAAGAAATAAAAAAGGCCGTTGAAGACTTCTTCGACGTCAAGGTCTTGGGGGTAAAAACCGTCAATCTGTCGGGGAAAAAGAGACGAGTAGGCAAGAAAAGATTAAGTATCACTACCCCCGACCGCAAAAAGGCAATCGTGAAACTGGCGCCAGAGCAAAAAATTGAGTATTTTGAAACCGGAGGAAAATCAGCATGAGCTTAAAAAGCATTATTAAAAAACATGGCGGTCGGGATTCGGCCGGGCGGTTAGCGGTGCGCCACCAGGGCGGCGAAGCAAAGCGATTCTTGCGCGAAATCGACTTTAAGAGAAATAAAATTGATATACCGGGAAAAGTGGCTTCTCTCGAGTATGATCCTAACCGCAGCGCTAAAATTGCTCTTATTTTTTATGCCGATGGCGATAAACGCTACATTTTGGCGCCTGATGGCCTGAAAGTCGGGGACGAAATCTTGGCCGGCCCGGCGGCCAAAGTCAAAACCGGCAATGCTCTAAAACTTTCCCAGATTCCTATCGGCACGGCCATCCATAATCTGGAGCTTCGGCCGGGGAAGGGAGGAGAGATTGTCCGTTCGGCCGGCGCGGCCGCCTTTATTATCTCCCGCGAGGGCGGCCGGGCCACGGTCAAATTGCCGTCGGGAGAAGTGAGAATGATTTCCGAAAATTGCTGGGCGACGATCGGCCAGGTCGGCCAGCTCGAGCACAAGCTTGAGGTTATAGGCACCGCGGGAAGAGCGAGAAGGAAAGGGAAAAAACCGGAAGTCAGGGGTACCGCCCAAAACCCCCATTCCCATCCCCACGGCGGAGGCGAGGGGAGAACAGGGGTGGGCATGCCTTCACCGGTGACTCCCTGGGGCAAGCCGGACCGTGGTAGAATTACGAGAAGGAAAAGAAAATACAGCGACAGCTTAATTATTAAACAACGCGAATGAGCCGTAGTTCAAAGAAAGGTCCCTACGTGGACCAAAAATTATTAAAAAAGGTACTAAAGCAGAAAGCGGGGGGCGAAAGCGTTCCGATTAAGACTTGGGCCAGGAGTTCACAAATTCCGCCCGAGTTTGTCGGCCACCGCTTTTCTGTTCATAACGGCCGGGTTTTTATTGAAGTGGCTGTTAGAGAGGCGATGGTCGGTCACCGCTTAGGAGAATTTGCGCCCACGAGGACTTTTAGGGGTCACGGGCAAGTAGTTAAGAGACTGATTGAGAAAACTTAGAAGATGGAAATTTGCGCCGAAAAAAGATCTCTCCGCATCAGCCCTAAAAAAATAGGGTTTGTCGCGACGGCCATTAGGGGGTTGCGGCCGGAAGAGGCGGCGGCGAAACTTAAGTTTTTGCGCAAGTCCGCCGCCCGGGTTCTGGCCTCCCTTATCAATCAGGCGCTCGCCAATGCCCGCTCCAATCCGAAAGTGAAAGGCAAAGAGTTTACTTTAAAAAGGATTGACATCGGTGAAGGGCCGCGCCTTAAAAGAATGGACAAATCCCATGGAGCCAGATTTGACCGGGGAATTATTCAGAAGAGAACAAGTATGATCCGCGTTGTTCTGGAAGAGATAGCGGCAAAGGAGGAGAAAAATGGGACAGAAAATTAACCCGTTTGCTTTCCGACTGGGTGTGATGCCCGGCTATAATTGGCAATCGCGCTGGTTCGCCAACCGGCGAAAGTACAAGGATTATTTGCTCGAAGATATTAAATTGCGGCGTTTCTTACTGGCCAAACTAAAGCCGGCGGGAATTACCGAAGTTGATATCGAGCGTTCCGCGAACAAAATGCGGGTTTTGGTCTATATCAGCCGGCCGGGAATGGTTATTGGCCGCCGCGGCAGCGGGCTTGAGGACTTAAAAAAACTGATCGAAAAGCAGGTGAAAATTCCGCACCCGGAGAAAAATATCACGGTTGAGCCGATTGAGGTCAAAGATCCAGACCTTAGCGCCTATTTGGTTGCCGGGCGGATTTCCGAGCAGTTGGAGAAGCGGATGCCCCACCGCAGAGTGGTTGGCAAAACCATGGAGCGGGTTCTCGAGGCCGGCGCCCGGGGGATTAAGGTTGATTTGGGCGGACGCATCGGGGGCATAGAGATTTCCCGCCGCGAGAAATTTTTTAAAGGCACGATTCCCCTTTCCACCTTGCGCGCCAAGATCGACTACGCTTCCGTTCCGGCGCTTACCAGATCTGGCTATGTGGGGGTAAAAGTTTGGATTTATAAGGAGTGAAATGTTGCAGCCGAAGAGACAAAAATATCGGAAATCATTTAGGGGCCAATTAGGGAGACTCGCTCGTTCGGGGAGCCATCTTATTTTCGGCGAGTATGGCCTGAAAAGCCTTAGCCGCGGGTGGTTGACGAGCGCCCAGATTGAAGCGGGCCGCAAAGTCATTGCCCACGCCACCAAAAGAGAGGGCAAAATTTTGATCAGGGTTTTTCCCGACCGGCCAAGAACGGCCAAAGGCCAGGGGGTGGGCATGGGCGCCGGAAAGGGCGAGATTGTCGGATACCTTGCCGCGGTTGCCCCCGGTCGGATTCTTTTCGAGTTGGCAGGCGTGAACCGGGAGATCGCCCGCGAAGCGTTTCGGAAGGCAGCCGATAAGTTGCCCTTCGAAACAAAGCTGGTCAGCAAGGAGGAGAAATGAAACGGAGGGAAAAGGCGGCCCTAAAAGAAAAGAGTCCGGGCGAGCTGTTAACTGTTTTGGCGCGTTGCCAGAAGGAATTGGTTAAGTTGAGGATGGAAACGAGGCTCAAAAAAGTGAAAGACGCCAGTGCCCTAAGAAAGAAGCGCTGGGAAATGGCCGTCATTAAAACTATCATTAGGGAAAAGGAGCTCAATGAAAAATCTTAAGGGAAGAGTAGTAAGCGCCAAGGCGCTAAAAACGGTGCTCGTGGAAGTGATTCGCCGGGCGCCGGATCCCTTTTATAAAAAATTGATAACGAGAAAAAAGAAATATGCGGCTCATGATGAGATTGGGGTGGAGCTTGGGAATTTGGTCGAGCTTAAGGAAGTGAGACCAATTTCTAAAACCAAGAGGTGGCAAGTAGTTAAAGTCATTAAAAAATGATCCAATTAAGAACGATTCTTGTGCCGGCGGATAATTCCGGCGCCAAAAGATTAATGGTAGTCCACCTTGAGGGCGGCTCAAGACGCTATCGGGCGTCTTTGGGTAACGTCGTTACTTGCGTCGTGGACCGGGCCGATCCGACCGGGGCGGTAAAAGACGCCGAGGTTGTTAAGGTCGTCATCGTGCGCACCAGAAAGGAAGTGGGGCGGCCCGACGGAACCTATATCCGTTTTTCCGACAACGCCGGCGTTGTCATCGATAAAGACGGTACCCTAAAAGGAACAAGGATTTTTGGCCCGATTGCCCGGGAAGTGAAAGAGGCGGGTTTTAGCAAAATTGCCTCTTTAGCAAAGGAGTTGGTATGAAACTAAAGAAAGGCGACAAGGTTAGGGTATTTTTGGGTAAAGACCGGGGTAAGGAAGGGGCCATTGATAAGATTTTTTCCAAGACTAAATTGGCGCGAGTTTCCGGGATCAATCTTTATAAAAAACACCAGAAAAGCCAGGGTCAGGGAAAACCCGGGGGAATTATTGACATTACGGTTCCCTTGCCTGTTTCTTCCCTGCGGCTGATTTGCCCAAGATGCGGCCAGCCCGCCAGGGTAGGCTGGAAAGTCAACCCGGATAGGAGTAAAAACCGCATTTGTCATAAGTGTCAGGAGGCGATATGAGCAGCTTTTTGGATAAATACGAGAAGGAAATTAAGCCAAGATTGGCAGCGGAGTTCTCCTTGAAGAATTCTTTAGCGGTGCCGCGGATTTTAAAGATCGTGGTCAATCAGGGAGCAAAAGAAATGGCCAAAGACAAAGCCCTCCTTGAGAAATTAGCGGGGGACCTTGCGGCAATTGCCGGCCAAAAACCAAGCGTCAGAAGAGCCAAAAAATCGATCTCCGAATTTAAGTTGGTCAAGGGCGAGCCTATTGGCCTTATGGCAACCCTTAGGGGAAAGGGGATGTATGATTTTCTGGAAAGGCTCGTAAAAATTGTCTTGCCAAGAGTGCGGGACTTCCGCGGCGTTCTTCCCGAGAACCTTGATGAAAAAGGGAATTTTAATCTGGGAGTAAGAGAGCAAATTGTCTTTCCGGAAATTGATTATGCTAAGATAGGAAAACCGATGGGGTTGCAAATTACCGTGGTGATAAGCGGTAACGACAAAGAAAGGGCCAAAAGACTCTTGGAAGAGTTTGGTATGCCTTTTGCTAAGAAATAAATCATGGCGCGAAAAGCAAAAATCATTAAACAGTTAAACCTGAAACGCATGAAATTTTCGGTACGCCACCGCAACCGTTGTTCTCTTTGCGGCCGGGCGAGGGCCTACTTGCGGCTTTTCGGCCTTTGCCGTCTTTGTTTCAGAGAGCTGGCCCATAAGGGAGAATTACCGGGGGTGAAAAAAGCATCATGGTAAACGATCTTATCTCTGACACGCTTATTAGAATAAAAAATGGATATCTCGCCCAGCGGGAAATGGTGGAGGTGCCTCGCTCGAAGGCGACGGAAAAGATCAGCCAGATTTTAGTCAGAGAAGGTTTTTTAGCCAAGATGGAGCCGAAAGAAAGGAAACTCTTTGTTACTCTTAAGTACGAAGGTAAAGAGCCCGCCATGACCGAAGTCAAAAGAATTTCCAAGCCCGCGGCCAGGCGCCATGTCAAAGCGGCTGCCCTGCCGAAGGTCTTGGGCGGAAAAGGCATTGCCATAATTTCGACGCCAAAAGGCATACTGACCGATAGCGAGGCAAGGAAAATGCGCGTTGGCGGCGAGGTTCTGGCCAAAATTTGGTAATTATTATGTCAAGAATAGGAAAAAAACCGTTAGCCATTCCTGAAGGTATAGAGGTAATTATCGCCCCAAAAGAGTTGAAATTTACGAGCGATAAAGGCAGCCTGTCGCTGGGAATTCCGCCGGGAATTAGTATCCGAAACGAGGAAGGGCAACTTCTTGTCGAGAGGAAAGATGATCAGAGAAGGAGCAAATCTTTCCAGGGAACTACGAGGCAGTTACTCGCCAATATTTTGGCCGGACTGGTCAATCCTTGGGAGAAGACCCTAGAAGTAGTCGGCGTCGGGTATCGGGCTGTGCTTGAAGGCAATGACCTTGTTCTCTCGGTTGGCTTCTCGCACCCGGTGAGAGTTTCCCCCCAAGAGGGGATAAAATTTACCGTAGAAGAGGGAAAAATTAAAGTTTTAGGAATTGATAAGGCCTTGGTTGGGCGGGTAGCCGCCGATATCAGAATGATCAGGCCCCCCGATCCGTACAAGGGTGTCGGCATCCGTTATCTTGGGGAGCAGATTAAATTAAAACCGGGAAAGATAGCTAAGGCAGGAGCAACCGGTCCTGCAGGAAGCGGCGCCGGTTAAACGATGATCAAAATATATAGAAACCGAGAAGAAAGAAGAAGATTCCGTCTGCATGCCAAGATGAAAACGCAGGGAAATTGGCCGAGGCTGGTAGTTTTCCGCTCGAATAAGTATATCTATGGGCAAATTATCGATTGTGATGGCAGGGTTTTGGGGGCGGCCTCTGATGTAGCGTTAAAAGGCAAGGAAGCCTCCGGGGACGGAGAGGGAAGAGCCAAGAAAGTGGGGGAAATGCTTGCGAAGAAAGCGCTTGACCAGAAAGTAAAAAGGGTAACTTTTGACCGCGGGTCTTATCGGTACCATGGTCGCATTAAGGCTTTAGCCGAGGCCGCCAGGGCGGCCGGGCTTAAATTTTAAATCTATGGAAGAAGAATTTAGCGAAAAAGTAGTGCAGGTCAACCGGGTGTCTAAAAAGACGAAGGGTGGCCGGAAAATGTCTTTCTCTGTCCTGACCGTCGTGGGCAACAGGCAAGGAAAAGTGGGGGTGGGTTTAGGCAAGGCGGCGAGCGTGGCCGATGCGGTTAAAAAGGGAGTTAATTATGCCAAAAAACACCTGTTTGCGGTGCCGCTGAAGGGGACAACGATCCCCCACGAGGTTCTTATTAGACTCGGGGCGGCCAAAATTATTTTAAGGCCAGCGCCGCCCGGTTCGGGTATCATCGCGGGGAAGGCAGTGCGAGCCGTGGCCGAGGCAGCAGGGATAAGAGACATTTCCGCTAAAATTTTAGGGAGTGAGAATCAAATGAGTAATGTCTATGCCGCAATGGAAGCTTTTAAGCGGCTGAAAGCCTAGAAAGCACGAATATGGAGCTAAACAAACTACCAAAGATTACCAAAAGGGCAGGGAAAAGAGTCGGCCGCGGGCGCGGTTCGGGCAAAGGCGGGCACACGGCGGGACGCGGTCAGAAAGGGCAGAAAGTAAAGGAAAAAATTGCCCTTCTTTTTGAGGGGACAAAGGCGAAGAAGTCCTTGCTTAAGAGATTGCCGCTTCTGCCGGGAAAGGGGAAATTAAAACCCAGGCGAAAGCCCCAGGTGGTTAATCTTAAGTTTCTTAATCTTTTTCCGGCTAACGCCGAGGTGACCGGCGAGAGCCTCGCCAAACTGAAAATTGTTGACCACTCGTTGATAAAAACCGTGGGGGTAAAAATTTTAGGCGATGGCAAGTTGGATGTTCCCTTAATTGTCAGACTGCCATGCTCCAAGGGGGCGAGAAAAAAAATAGAGACGGCGGGAGGCAAAGTTATCACCGAAGATGAAAAAGATAGCTGAAATTTTCAGGGCGATCTTTAGCGTTCCCGATCTTAGGTCAAGAGTTCTTTTCACCTTCGGGATACTCCTTGTCTTTCGTTTGGCGGCGCACATTCCCGTTCCCGGGGTTGACTTGGTCACCCTCAAAAAACTATTTTCCGGCAATCAACTCTTGGGGCTTTTGGATATTTTCTCCGGCGGTACTTTGGCCAACTTTTCCTTTATGGCCCTGGGCCTCAACCCCTATATTAACGCCTCGATTATTTTTCAGCTTCTGACGTTAGTTATTCCTCGCCTCGAAGAGCTTTCCAAAGAAGGAGAATATGGCCGGCGCTTGATTAACCAATACACAAGATTTTTGACTGTTCCCTTGGCGGTTCTTCAGGCGATCGGCATGTACGCCCTTCTTAAGAATCAGGGAATCATCGGGATTGTCTCCCCCCTTTCTTTAATGGCGATGATTTTGACCATGACGGCGGGAACGGTTTTCTTGATGTGGCTGGGGGAGTTAATTTCTCAATACGGAATTGGCAATGGCATTTCGATTTTGATCTTCGCCGGTATCGTCGGCCGGTTGCCGGTGGGACTGGGGCAAACCATTGCGATTACTTCGCCGGAGAATTTTTTCAACCTCATTATTTTCGTGGCGATGGCCATCGTCGTCATCGCTTCCATCGCGGCGGTTAACGAAGCCGCTCGCCGGGTGACGGTGCAGTATGCCAAGAGAATTAGAGGCGGGAAGATGTATGGTGGCCAAACCACCCATCTGCCCCTACGCATTAACCAGGCCGGAGTGATTCCCATTATTTTTGCGGTTTCCTTAGTTCTTTTGCCCTCAATGCTGGGGACGTTTTTAAGTCAAGTGCCGGATAAAACTATTAGCCTGGTTGCCTCTTTTTTTGCCAAAGGCTTTAACCCGAACGGCCTGGCCTACAACCTGGCCTATTTTGTTTTAGTGATCGGCTTTACCTATTTTTACACGGCGGTGATTTTCAACCCGGTAAAAATTAGCGACGAGCTAAGAAAATATGGCGGTTTTATCCCTGGGATCAGGCCGGGGGCGCCCACGGCGGACTATCTAAGCTATATTCTGACCAGAATAACTTTGGCCGGCGCGATTTTTCTGGGCCTAATTGCCATTTTGCCCTCGATTGCCCAGCGATTGACGGGCATCGGGACAATGGCCGTTGGCGGTACGGGGATTTTGATTGTGGTTTCCGTGGTTTTGGAGACAACCAAAGTGATTGAGAACATGATCCAGATGAGGGGATACGAGAAGTTCCTAGAGAGATGAATTTCATTCTAATTGGACCACAAGGGTCGGGGAAGGGCACGCAGGCAGGGCTCCTAGTTGAAAAATTTGGGTTGATCT
>VGLL01000019.1 GCA_016866735.1 Candidatus Shapirobacteria bacterium | reverse complement strand
TTCACTAGTTAAGGGAACGATCAGCTTTTTATAATCCTCGATTGAACGCCAAAAATCCCTAGTCGGAAGATAGGCAGGCTTAATCTCTAATTCCGCCATTTCCCAAAAATTGGCTAACATTTGCAGCGCTTGGTGATAGGCTTCTCTTTCCCTCTCGATGCTTTCAAACCCGCCCCATTTCCCCAAAGGGGGTTTTTTATTTGGCATCACTTCGCTCTGCCATGTCTCTTTAAGGAATTCTTTTAAACTATCTTTTGTTCTTTCTTCGATCGGAGAATGATAGAAAAGAGTGATGGCGTTATGAACTGCTTTGCCTAGAGTATGAAAGCTCCAAATATTGTCTGGAAGTTTTTTTAGGTCAGATTTCATTTTGCTGTAAATTGGATCGAGATAGTAAAAGTGATAACATTTGGGGCACTCCAGGAACATGTTTAGCTTACTGGGAGAATAAATTTTCGCATAATCTATTTTCGCGTCCATAATCTAGTCTTGCTTTTCCTCTATGAGCCTATTTGAAACCGACCGAGAGCTTAAGATCGAGGGCAGCGGCAATTCTTTTTAACAGGCCCAGGGACGGATTGGCGACCATGGTTTCGATCCGAGAAATAACTGCCGGTGAGGTTTTGATTTTTTCGGCCAGGGCCCTTTGAGAAAGTTTCCGTGCCAGTCTTTTCTCAATCAACTGACAGGCTAATTGATACTCCAATTGAGAACACTCCCAGACTTTCTTAAATTCCGGGTCCTTAAGACTCTCGTTTAGGTGTTGTCTAAAAGTATATTCCAACTTGTTCCTCATCTTAAAATTTAGGGCCAAATGACATCTTTTATGATAACATAATGGAAATGTTTTTGTCAAGAGTGTCTTTTGAGCCAATCATAATATCTTTTGTACGCCAAGGCTAACTCCCTTACCGGCGTTTTTTGGCCCTTCTTGACGAACCCGTGCAAGGCTAAAATGCGGTCTTGTTGAGGCAAGACGTAGATTACCCTGATGTTATCCTTCCCTAAAATTCTTATTTCCCAAAATGGCGTACCGGCCAGTTTCCTGGTATGCGGAATAATTGAACTAAGACCGTAGTTCTCAAACAAGGCGAAAATCCTAAACACTTTAGTCTTGGAAACATTACCAATGGAATCAAGAAAATCCTTTACTGGATTTTCGCCAGACGAGGAAATGTAGTAGACAACCCTGCAGGCCAAAGTCATCTCTTTTAAATTCTATCCTTTTAGCCAACTCGACGCAAATGGCCTTCCTTGTCCGGCAAAAATAGACAAATAAGCGTTAATGGCTTATCATAAAAATAGATGCTTAAGAAAGACTGGGTGTGGAAATTAAGAGACAGTAAGGGATTGCCGAAGGTGGAAAAAATCACCGGCAAGATGACCACTCGCTGGGGAACGGGCACCGTCGTTATTCCCGCTCCCCTGGAAGTTAACGAAATTATGAAAAAAGTTCCTCGGGGAAAACTAATCACCATCAACGAAATCCGCCAAATTTTGGCCAAAAAGCACAGGGCCACTATTGGCTGTCCGATTACCACCGGCATTTTTGCCTGGGTTTCCGCCTGGGCAGCCGAACAAGAAAAAGGCGAAGGCAAAAAAGACACTACTCCTTATTGGCGCACGCTAAAAAGTGATGGCAGTTTAAACGAGAAGTATCCCGGCGGAGCCGAAGGGCAAAAAGCACTTTCAGAAAAAGAAGGACACAAAATAATCCAAAAAGGCAAAAAATATTTTGTCCTCAACTTCGAAAAATCTTTGGCAAAACTCTAAGTTATGAAGAAAGTATATTTCGATTCTCTTAGCGGGTATCGGTTGTGCGGTATTTGGCATATTCCAACTACCAAAACCGATAAGGCGATTGTCTTGGCCCACGGATTAACTGTTGATAAGGATGAAGGCGGCATATTTACTAAGCTGGCGATAGAGTTCTGCGCCGCGGGCTTTGCTGTCTTTCGCTTCGACTTTTCTGGTCATGGCGAAAGCGAAGGGAAGTCAATTGACTTAACAATTTCTGCTGAAATCAAAGATCTCGAGGCAGCCGTTAACCAGGCACTAAAACAATACCCTTCTCTTGGTTTAGTCAGCGCCAGTTTCGGAGGAGGCCCATCTATTTTTTATACGGCCAAAAACCAGAATAAGCTGAAATGCTTGTGCTTATGGAACCCTGTTTTGAATTACGAACACACTTTTATCAATCCGACACTGCCCTGGCTTCACGCCAAAAAAGCGGCGATGGAGAGAGAGCTCCAAACCAGGGGATGGACAACCCTAGGAAGCAGAAAATTCGTAGTCGGTAAGGCGCTTTTTGAGGAAATGGCGAGTCTAAAACCATACGAGGCCCTAAAAAAGATAAGTATCCCTACTATGATCATTCATGGCGATAAAGATAGCAAAATCCCTTACGAAGACTCTAGGGAATACGCGAAGCTATTAGCTAACGGAAAACTGACAACTCTTGCTGGCGCGGAACACGGATTTCACGAAAAGGGCGAAACGCCCCAGGCCATAAAAGAGACAGTTAACTTCTTTAAGAATAATCTCTAAATTTGGGCGGCGTTAAGTAGTGTTAAAGTGTTAAGTAAAAAGCACTTGCGGAGATCAAGAAAAAGAGGTAGAATTAATCCATGGCCGAAAAGACTTTCGAATTAGAATTTAAAATCCTCCTCGAGCAAGATGAGGATGGCTATTTTGTCGCCTCGGTGCCCGAACTGCCGGGTTGCCATACGCAAGGAAAAACCCTGGAAGAAGCGAGAAAAAGAATCCGCGAGGCAATCTCCCTCTATCTTGACGTGCACCCAGAATTACAAAAAGAAAAGATTAGGGCTCCCCGCTCTTTAATCAATTTCTTTGCCACCGAAGATATTAGGATTCAATATGCCTAAACTCTCTCCTATCAAGGCAATTAAACTTCTAAAAATTTTTCGCTCGCTTGGCTTCGCCGAAATCCGCCAAAGAGGAAGCCACTTGATTTTGCAAAACGCCGACGGAAGAGAGACAGTTGTCCCTATTCACCAAGGAGAGGAAATCGGCCGCGGCCTTTTAAGAAAAATACTGCGCGACATTAACTTGTCGCCCGATCAATTCAACAAGCTAAAATAGGCCAATAAAGTTTCTCAAATGAAAGTCGTTTATAAAAAACAGGCTAAAGAACATAAAAACAGCGACTCTTGCCTTGCTATCGAATATCCTCACACTCCCGCTTGGTACCCAGAACAGCATAAAAAGGTTAAATAACAAAGTGGTAGAATAAGCTTGTGGAGAAAGTTGATATTCTGCTCCCGCCGGATTTTAGGAAAAGCGGAAAAATTAAAACCATTCAGCAGGCGCGGGAAGACAAAGACTGGGTGGGCGTTTTTAACTTGTGGGTGATCCAAACTAAGCCCACTCCTTCAATTATCTATCAGCAAAGAAGGCCTGATTCCAGTTGGGCGCCAAATAAATTGGATGTTTCCGCCGGCGGTTACTATCAGGCCGGAGAAGAAATATCTGACGGACTTAGGGAAGTCAGGGAAGAATTGGGCAAAGATTATAAATTTAAAGATTTGACCTGCTTGGGGAGAAAGCTTGCTGTTCTTCTCGATACTAAGGGAAGAACGAGACAGGTCGTCGCTGACATTTTTATGGTTATCGATAATTCTCCTCTTAGCTCCTATCGGCCGGAAAAGGCGGAAGTCTATGCGATTTGCGCTTGCCCTATTGATAAGCTCGTCAGGGTTCATACCAGGAAAGGTTATCGTTTCGAGACCGAAGGAATAACAAACGAGGGAGAGAAAATAAAGATAGGGATATCCAAAAACTCTTTTCCCTACAATTGGGACCCCTACCACTTCAAAATCGCCCTTTTGGCAGAGAGATTTGTCAGAGGAGAAAAGAATTTAGTTTATTGATAGGGGTCTATCCTGAAGGAGAGAAATTTCTTTCGGTAAATACTTTACTACCGGCCGGCACTAAAGTATTTATATATAATCGACCACCCTCTACCTCAAAACTAAAATAAATCAAATTCATTATTGACAAAGTATGAAATTCGGATTAGAATGAATATCAGAAGGAGGAGAAAATGCCAACAGCCATGCCGATCGGAACTATCGTTAAGCCCATGGAAAGAGGGCAGGTTACCATACCCGCCAGCCTTAGGGGCAAGCTCAAGATAACGCCAGAAACACTCCTCAATGTTTTTGAGTGGAAAGGCATGATCGTCATCGTTCCCGTTGAATTTAGGCCAAAAACTGTATCTGGGGTAATGGCCGATTGGGCAAAAGATACGCCCGAGGAATACCTGGCCAAAGTCAGATACAATCCCCTGGAGGAACTTTGGGCCAGAATGGCTAGAGAGTCCTGGTAATGAAAAAAGTAGTTTTAGACACCAATATCCTAGTTGATTTTCTGCGCCAATCCCCCAAAGCCACAGTCTTTGGAAAATTAATGCGCCAGAAGGATTTGGAGATTTTCCTGCCGGCAGTAGTCTTAACCGAACTCTATATTGGTAAAAGCGCCGGCAATCCCGCGGGCGAGAAGAGGCTTGAAGAAGCTTTAAGGGAACTAAAATTTGTTTCTACAAACGAGGAAATTTCCCGGCAGGCGGGAATTTTAATGCGCCAGAATCCAAATTTTTATCTGGCGGATGCCCTCGTGGCTGCTACCGCGCTAAACTTGCAGGCCCCTCTCTGCACTTTTAATAAGTCGCATTTCGAGAATATTTTTGGTCTTAAGTTTTTTGCCCGGGAAAATCTTCTTACAGGTTTTGACAAAAAACGCTAAACGTGATAAATTATAGCCAAGATGGAGACGAAGGTTTTAAATTATCGCGTTATTATTGAGCCCGAACATTATCCCGACGGGGGCAAAGTTTATAATGCCTATTGCCCCACGCTAGGGGTTGCCGACTATGGCGATTCGGTAGAAGAAGTTTTGGGAAGCATCAAAGAGGGTATTCTTTTAGCTAGGAAATTTTGAGAAAGATTCTTAATCAAGTAAAGATCTCTCCTGCCGAACTTCAAGAACTTAAATAGCGATGGCAAAATTTATTTTACCTATTAGGGAAGAAGACAGGCGGTTTCTGGAAGCGATCAAAAATGGAAAGAAAACCATCGAGACGCGGGCGGCGACGCCAAAATACCGCCAGGTTCAGCCAGGCGATATTTTAGTTTTTCGCTGCGGCGAGGAGAAATTGGAGAAGAAGGTAAAAGAAGCGCACGTTTTTAATTCCGTCGAGGAATTAGCAAAAACCCTGGGAATAAAGGATATCATGCCTTTTGCTACTTCGGTAGAAGAAATGAAAGCAACTTATTTCAGTTTCCCCGGTTATCAAGAAAAAATCGAAAAATACGGCTTGATTGCGTTTAGGATGGAATAGGGAAAATTTTATAGAATCCGCAGGCGGCATTTAGCTTCCGCTATGGGCGCAAAAATATGCTACAGCAGAATTTTGCGCCCGCAAGATAAGCATGAATACCAAAGTAATTGCTAACCCCAGGGGCTAGAAAAAATCCCACCAAGGTTCCACCTTTGTCAAGGTGGGACTTTAACAGATCTTTTTTAAAATCTGCGGTAGATTATCCGTTGGATAAGTTTAAGAAGAACAAATAATATTATTGCCGACCAGGCAAGTATAGTCACTCTTTTACTTAGAGTTGGCAATCTCTTTGTCGTTTCACCAAACGATTAGTTTAAGTGAGTATGTTTTCGGTATTGGAAATAAAGATGCCCTTCCTGTATAATAATATTATCTAACACCGCCTTGGATGGTGGGGAGCAAGAAGATGAATGGTCTATACGCTTGCATCTTCAAGCGAAGAATCATCATCAATTACAACCGGCCAAGATAGCAAAAGGGCCGGTTTTGTATATGAATATCACAAAGTTTTTAACTAGGATCATTCTGGGGGCGGCATTTCTTTTCTTTGTTTTTTTCTCGACCATTGTTTCCTTTATTACCGACTGGTGGTGGTTTACCGAGGTAGGATACACTGAAGTCTTTGTTAAATCTCTGACGGCAAAACTGGTCTTGGGTTTGGCAGTAACTATTTTTGCTGCCTTGTTCCTACTTGTTAATTTTCTTTTAGCAGTTTCCTCTAAAATTCCTTGGCTGGCGACTCTACCAGAAAGTCTTATTGGTCAGCCGGTAACTCTTGATAATCGCATAGTAAAAAAACTAGGAACTGTCGCCTGTCTTTTGATTGCCTTATTTTTAGGATTATTTGCCGCTACTGGTTGGCATGACGTTTTGAAATATCTCAATAGCACGCCCTTTGGTCTTGCCGACCCTATTTTGGGGAAAGACATCTCCTTTTATATTTTCACCCTTCCGGTTTTCGACATAGGACTGGGGCTTGTTCGGACTCTAATTCTTTTTTCACTAATAGGTTGCGGTGCGGTATATGTTTTGCGGGGTAGTCTTAACACATCAGGCTTGCTTGGCAAGCTTGGCGAAACTAACCTCTCTAAATTGGGTCTTCAAACAACTCCCCATGCCCGGATCCATATGGGGATCCTGCTTTTCCTTTTTTTGTTAACACTTGCGGCAGGCACTTATCTATCTTTGTTTAAACTGCTGACCAGCCAAGGCGGCCCGGTGTTTGGCGCCGTTTTTACCGATGTCAATATCATGATTCCACTTCTTCGGGTGTCTATATTGGTAACACTTTTTGCCGCATTTTCTTCTCTGTACTGGGGAATAAGAGGGAAAGCCGCCCTTCTTTTGGGTTCAATTACCTTTTACTTTCTGGTGGGAGTGGCGCAAGGTTTTATTCCTGCCATTTTCCAAAAACTGATAGTTGCTCCCAATGAACTTGCCAAGGAAACTCCTTTTATAATAAACAACATTGCCGCAACGCGAGCTGCTTTTGGTTTAGACAAGATCGAGGAACGGGAAATCTCGGGAGATAAACCACTGAAAGCGCAAGATTTGGCCAGTAACAATCTTACTATTAAAAATGTCCGTCTTTGGGACCGCGCGCCGCTTCTTTCCACCTTTTCCCAAATTCAGGAAATTAGAACTTACTATGAATTTGCCTCTGTTGACAACGACCGCTATACCATCGATGGGGAAATACGGCAGATTATGCTTTCGCTTCGGGAACTTGCATCTGAAAGTCTTCCCAACAGAAGCTGGATAAATGAAAGATTAACATTCACTCACGGATACGGCCTGGCGGCGGGTCCTGTCAATCAGGTAACAACTGAAGGTCTACCTGTTCTCTTTGTCAAAGACTTGCCGCCAAAATCAGAGGCAAAAGAGTTAACGGTTAATCGTCCGGAAATATATTATGGGGAGCTTTCCAATGACTATGTATTCGTCAAAACCAAATCCAAAGAATTCGATTATCCCAAAGGAGAAGAAAATGTATTTACCACCTACGGGGGCAAAGGCGGAGTAGAGATCAACTCACCAATAAGACGCCTTTTTTACGCCATCCGCCTTGGTTCACTCAAATTGCTTTTGTCAAACGATATAACTTCCGAAAGCCGGATTCTTTACAATCGCAAGATCAATGAGCGAATAGCAAAAATTGCCCCATTTTTAACCCTTGACCGCGATCCATATGCTGTGGTTGCCGATGGGAGGATCTATTGGATTGCCGATGCATATACGGCAAGCGATTCTTACCCCTACTCGCAACCTCTGTCTCTTAATGGCAGTCGGGTAAACTACATCAGGAATTCGGTAAAAGTAGTACTTGACGCTTATGACGGTACGGTTACTTTTTACCAGGCGGATGCCAACGACCCAATCATTCGTACTTATGCCAGGATTTTTCCTAAGGTATTTAAACCGCTTTCGGAATTGCCCAAAAGTTTGGTTCCCCATCTTCGCTATCCTGAAGATATTTTTACCTTACAAACGGCAATTTATACGACCTATCACATGGATGATCCCCAGATTTTCTACAACAAAGAGGACCAGTGGGAAATTCCCTCTGTAGCTACAGAGGGAGAGAAAAATACAAGCGGTAAACTGCCAGTTATGACTCCGAGACACATGATTATGAAATTACCGGGCGAGTCAAAAGAAGAATATATTCTGATGCTGCCCTTTACTCCCCGGGCCAAAGATAATCTTTCTGCCTGGATGGTGGCAAGAAACGACGCGGAAAATTATGGTAAACTTTTGGTCTACCGTTTTCCTAAACAGAAACTTATTTTCGGCCCCAAACAGGTTATTGGCCGCATCAATCAGGACGCGGAGATAGCAAGACAAATATCACTCTGGGATCAGCGCGGGTCCCAGGTAATTCAAGGGCCATTATTGGTTATTCCGATTGAAGAATCCCTTATCTATGTAAGGCCGCTGTATCTTAAAGCAGAAGCCGGGAAAATTCCGGAACTTAAAAGAGTGATTGTGGCATACGAGAATAAAATTGCCATGGAGGAGACTCTTGAAGCAGGACTTTCCAGGATCTTCGGTACAGGAGTCTCAAAAACAGTTCCTTCCACTCCCCTCACCCAAGACCCGCCTACCGGCCAGGCAGGCCTGCCTGCCGGCAAGGCAGATATTGACGAGATTATTAAACAGGCAAACGAAGTCTACGAGACTGCCATAAGAGCCCAAAAGGAGGGAGACTGGGCAAAATACGGAGAAGAGATAAGGCGTCTTGGGGAAATATTAAATAAACGGCGAAGATGAACATAGGGAAGATTATCACCCTCGCTAAAGTAAAATTGGGAGAAATAGTAGCAGAAAAGAAATAAACCAGCCGGTCTAATAATCTCGGGACTGGGGGGATCAGTCAGGCGTTACTCTGGCTTTGGGGGCTCCGGGGTTTTTCAGACTTCGTTACCTCTTTAAGAATTGTCTTAGCTTGTTTATAATGAAATAATGTTTGCGCTTAATATTTTTATTTATGCCATCTCCTTCATCGCTGTCTGGTTTGGGGCCGGGCTGATTATCGCCGCAGTTGATAAATTGTCAAAGAAGATAAGGGTCTCTTCTTTCGCGCTGTCCTTTTTCGTCTTGGGGCTGCTAACTTCAATACCGGAATTCGCCGTAGGCTTAACGGCAATTTCGGAAAATAATCCGGAAATTTTTGCCGGCAATTTGATCGGCGGCATTGTCGTTATTTTTCTTTTAATAATCCCCCTCTTGGCCATCTTTGGCAACGGGGTCAAATTAAACAGCCAGTTAAATGACAAGAATTTGCTTTTTTCTTTTATCGTTATGCTCGCCCCGACCTTTATGGTCCTTGACAGAAAAGTGTCTAATTGGGAAGGAATCGTACTTATTGGGCTATACGCCTTTTTGTTTTATTTTATCCAAAAAAATAAAGGGGTGCTCGATAACGGTCACGCTGAAGTGCTGCATGCCCGGTCTTATTCCTTTATTGATATCTTGAAAATTATACTGGGAATTGCTTTGGTCTTCGTCTCCAGCAATCTGATCGTGGATAGAACTATCTATTTTGCCAACGCGTTTAACATTTCTGCTTTTTATATCAGCTTAATTGTTCTTTCCCTGGGAACCAATATTCCCGAGATATCTTTGGGCGTGCGGTCGGTTATTTCCGGCAAAAAGGATGTCGCTTTTGGCGACTTTGTCGGTTCGGCCTCTGCCAATACGCTTTTATTTGGCCTATTCACCCTGTTAAATTCCGGGGAAGTAATCACGGCCAGTAATTTCATTAATACGCTTTTGCTATTGGCGTTTGGATTAGGCCTCTTTTATTACTTCACCCGGTCGAAACACGATGTTTCCAGAAAAGAGGGCTTTATTCTTTTTGGTTTTTACTGCTTCTTTGTCGTCGTTGAATTATTCGGATTAATTATTCTCTAAAAGCAATAATGTTTATGTTTCCAAATGAAAACGGCCTATCAAACGAAGAAGTAAAAAGAAGGCAAGAGCGAGACGGACCTAATTTTTTGCCGGAAAGACCTCCTCCCGGCAAACTGTCGCTGGTAATCCAGCAATTAAAAAGCCCCCTGGTCTATGTCCTTTTTTTTGCCGCCCTGGTCACATTGGCAATCGGGCATTTTTCCGATACGGCCATTATTCTTTTGGCCGTTTTTATCAATACTATTTTGGGGTACGTTCAGGAGAGTAAGGCAACCAACGCCCTTTTGGCCCTTAAGCGGTATGTTACCAACCAGGCGGTGGTTATTCGTGAAGGAAAGAGGGTTACGGTTAATACTGCGGAAATAGTTTCCGGTGATTTGGTAATTTTAGATCAGGGGGCAAGGATCCCGGCCGACGGAAAACTTATTTTTGCCAACCGGCTTTATATTGACGAATCTGTCTTGACCGGTGAAAGCGTTCCGGCAGGCAAGGTTAAAGACAACGAGGTTTTCATGGGCACCACCGTCTCTTCCGGCCAGGCGATGATGGCGGTTACCGCCATCGGCGCGGCGACCAAAATGGGTTCAATCGCCCAACAAATCCAGGAGCCGGAAGAAGAAACCCCGCTGCAAAGACAACTAAAGAGCTTCAGCAAGCAATTAGTGGCCGTGGTGGGAGTGTTAACAATTATGGTATTTACCATCGGGGCTTTATACCGGTTTAGCCTGACAGAGATATTTGTTACTTCGGTGGCTCTGGCCGTTTCCAGCATTCCCGAAGGACTGTTGGTATCACTAACCGTGGTGCTCGCCATTGGCATGCAAAAGATCGTCAAACATCGCGGCCTGGTAAGAAAATTATCAGCGGCCGAGACGCTGGGGGGGGTAACGATTATCTGTGTTGATAAAACAGGCACCCTGACCCAGGGGAAAATGGAAGTCGTTAACTATATCGGGGAGAGGGAAAAACTGGCAGAGCAGGTGCTTTTGGCCAATGACTTAGACGACCCGATCGTCATCTCCGCTTTTGCCTGGGGACGGACAATCATCACCGATTTTGTTTCCGAACACCAACGGCTTGACAGTATCCCTTTTTCTCCAAAAGAACGATTTTTTGTCAGCCTCCATAAGTGGTCAGCTGATAAAAATATGATTTATGTCAATGGGGCCCCGGAACTGCTTTTGCAGTGGACAACACTTTCAGAAGAGGAAAAGAAAGAAATTTGCTCAACAATTGAAAACCTGACTAAACAGGGCAAAAGGCTTATTGGGTTTGCCAGGAAAGAGGCGCCCGCAACCCAGGTTAGCCTGGAAGCGGCAGACGCAAAAGCGGGTCTGACCTGGACGGGCATCCTGGCTTTTTCCGATCCGGTGAGACTGGGAGTAAAGGAAGCGCTCCGGCTGGCAATTGGGGCCGGGATCAAGATCGCCGTCGTCACGGGCGACTACCAAAAAACCGCCGAATATGTTTTGTCCGAATTAAACATTTCTGTTCAAGAAAACGAGATTATAACCGGCGAAGAGTTGAAGAAACTAACAGTAGCGGAACTGGCGCAAAAAGTAAAGACAATCCGCTTATTTGCCAGAACTACGCCCGACCAAAAGCTGAAAATTGTTGAGGCACTAAAGAGAAACGGAGAAGTGGTAGCGATGATGGGCGACGGGGTCAATGATGCGCCGGCGCTGCACAAGGCCGATATTGGCATTGTTGTGGGTGAAGCCACCGACGTGGCCAAAGAATCGGCCGACCTGGTCCTTTTAGACTCTAACTTTTCTACCATTGTCAAGGCCATCGAGGAAGGTCGGGCAATGTTCGAAAACATTAGGAAAAACATTCTTTATCTCTTATGTGATGCGTTTCAGGAAATATTTGTTGTTGTCGGGGGCATGCTCTTGGGTCTGCCGCTGCCAATCTCGGCGGTACAGATTCTTTGGATTAACTTGGTGTCGGACGGATTTCCGAACCTGGCGCTCACGATTGACCCCAAAAGAACCGCTATTATGAAGGAAAGGCCGCGCCCTCCGGCAGAACGACTAGTAAATAAGTGGATGATAACTTTGATCGGCTCTGTCAGTGTTATCGCCGGCCTGGCAGCCCTACTTTCTTTTATAGTTATTTATAAAACAACTGGTAATCTTCTTTTGGCTCGTTCTTTTGCTTTTTTTACGCTTGGCCTAAACTCGCTGGCGTATGTTTTTTCGGTCCGGGCCTTAATGATACCGTTTTGGCAAAACCATCTTTTTGAAAACAAATGGTTGATTTTTGCAGTTCTCGCGGGTTTTGGGTTGCAGGTGTTGCCTTTCTCAACCGCTACTTTAAGGCAATTCTTTGGATTGCAGGAGCTAAGTTATCCCTACTGGGTTACTGCCATATTTCTGTCAATCTCGATGTTTTTTGTCGTTGAAGTGTTTAAGCTTGTTTATAGGATCGGGGCGGTTAAAAGACGGTTACGCTAATCGCTCCGGTCGACTTCTGGGCAATTTCGCCTTTTTTATTTCCTTATGCGGCAAATACTTTCTCCCGATAAAATAACTGGCATAATTTCGAAGATGCGCTAAAATAAATATATGGATCTGGAAAAAGAAATCAAAAAACTAAAAAGTCGCGGTCCGGAAAATCCTCTGCCTGCCGAAAAAATGGCCAGGATCCTGGCGGCCGGTCTCGACCAGGCTGCCGCGCAAGCCGCTTTTAAATTTTTCCGCGATAAAAAGTTTCGCCAAGAAACCGATTTTAATGGCTTGTCCCAAATCGAGCAAGACCGTATCTTTAACGAATTGGTGCTGGCGGCGATCGTCCTAATTATGCTGACGCTCGAAGCGCCCGACCTGCGCTGCCCAGACGAGATGAGAGAGTTTCTTCTTCTGGTAAAAGAGCGACTCCCCAAAGAGCATCTTGATTACCTAAAAAACCTAGGCGTTGAAAGAAAATATCTAAGCGACTGGGAGAGATTAATCGTCATGCGCTATGAAGAATATCAT
>VGLL01000018.1 GCA_016866735.1 Candidatus Shapirobacteria bacterium | reverse complement strand
GAAAATTTATCACCTAAGAGTTTTCCCTTAACTATTTACTTAGTTTGGTACAAATTTTGCTGGAGCATAAATTGTCCCCTTTTTCAAAATTTAACTTACTGGGCAAACGGCCGTATGGTTGATAAGTTAATAATTTCATTCAAAACTCATAATAGAAAAGTGCTATTATTAAGCAAAGAGAGGAGGTGAGGAGAATGGATTTACAAGTACAGAAAAAAGACGGCAGTTTAGAGCCTTTTGACCGTAATAAAATTATTACCGGAGTGGTAAGATCTGGTGGCACGGCGGAGGAAGGAGAAAGCATTGCCACGCAAATCGAAACTTGGGCGGCCGGGGCGGCGCAGGGCGGCGTAATCGGCTCTTTTGAGATTAAAACTAAACTGCTTGAGTTTTTAGGGGCTGTCAATCCGGTAGCGGCAACAACCTTTGAGAACTATCAAAAACCCCAGGCATAAAAGCAGGAATATTAATTATAAGAGTTCCCTTATTTCCTTAATTCTCTTTAAGAGATAGGGCCTTTTGTTCTTTTTCTTGTCTTCAACTACTTCCTCGAACAATTTTTCTAAGATTCTGCCGATAACCGGGCCGGGGGCTATCCCTAAGGCTTTCATCACATCATTGCCATTTACTTTTAGATCGGTGATGGCAAAGGGTTGTTTTTGAACTTCCACCAGTCTTTGCTTAAACTTCTCCAAGCGCCAGGAGGTTTCCCTGGCGCCTCCGCCGAGACGGTCGCCGACGCGGAGATCAAGCATATCTTGCAGATTTTCCTTGCCGACATTTCTGATAAATCTTCTTATCGCCGAATCGGTTTGTCTTTCGTCGCAGGTGAACTGGTGCCAGCGGATAAGAGTCACGAGCTTTTCTAGCTCTTTTTTGGAAAGACGAATTCGCCTGCCGATATTCTGGCTGATTGAAGCGCCGATGACCTCATGATCATAAAAGGTCCGCTTTTCTCCCTCTCCTCGAGCGACGACTGGCTTGCCAGCGTCATGAAGCAAGGTGGCCAGGCGCACGAGCGGGTCTTTTGCGGGACAGAATTTCAAAGAGAGGAGAGAGTGGGTCCAAACATCGTAAATATGATGCTTGGCTTGCTTTATGCCGTAACCTCGAGTGAGCTCTGGCATTATTTGTTCCAAAAGCCCAGAAGAAAAAAGAAGCGTAAAGCCGTCGGCGGGATGGTCGCTTTTGAGAATTTTAAAGAGTTCGTCTCTGACTCTTTCCCCGGAAATTTTTATTATTAAGGGGGCATTGTTCTTTATTCCCGCAAATGTCTCTTCTTCAATAGTGAACCCTAGTTGGCTGGCAAAGCGAATTGCCCGGATCATCCGCAAGGCATCTTCGGCAAAGCGTTCGGTAGGATTACCGACCGCCCGGATAACTTTATTCTTGAAATCTTTTATCCCATCGAATAAATCGATTAGTTCAAGGCTTTCATTGTTCCATGTTTTATGTTTAATGTTCTGTGAAATTGGTCCTACCACCATCGCGCTTACGGTAAACTCGCGCCTTTTCAAATCTTCTTCAAGGGATTCGCTCCAGGCCACACTGTCCGGCCGTCTTCGGTCGGTGTAGCCCCACTCTTTTCGGTAAGTAGTAATTTCGTAGATTTCTTGTGTTTTATCTCGCTGGATAGGAATTCCTACCGTGCCAAAGGCATTGTTATAGTAGCTTTTGGGGAAGAGCTTTCTTATTTCTTCCGGCGGGGCGCTTGTGGTAAAGTCACACTCAACAGGGGTTTTTCTCCAAAGAAGGTTGCGGACGCCGGCACCGACTAGGTAAATCTCGAAGCCCTTTTCAGTGAATGTCTCGAAAACGCCCCAAACTTCTTTGGGAATAAGTTTCCGGATAGCCGGTTCTAAAATCAGGCGCATCTTGATATGATTATATCGAGCTTAGCTCGATTATATCAAGCTTAGCTTGATTATAACATTATGAAGAAGTGGAAAGTACTTAAAAGGTTCAAGGTTCAAAGCTCAAAGCTCAAAGCTGATGAGATAATTGACCTTCTTCTTGAAAATCGGGGGCTAAAGACTGAGAAAGAAAAAGAAGAGTTTCTTGACCCTAAGGATCCGTATTTATTAACTCCTGTCGAAGTAGGTGTTTCCGCAATAGAGACCAGAAAGGCAATTCGTCGTATCGAAAGGGCGATTAAAAATAAAGAGAAAGTTATTGTCTATGGGGATTATGATACCGACGGTGTTTGCGCTACGGCGGTAATGTGGGAGACGCTCCATGAATTGGGGGCAAACGTGATGCCGTTTATTCCCAATAGGGATGAGGGATACGGCATGAAAGTTAAAAGAATAGAAGCATTTGCCGAGGAAGGCATCGGCCTTATTATTACCGTTGATCAAGGAATTGTGGCCAACGAACAAATCGAACTGGCGAACAAGAAAGGCGTTGACGTCATCATTACCGACCATCACCTGCTTGGCAAAAAGAAACCGAGGGCCCTTGCCACTATTCACACCACTAAACTGGCTGGTTGTGGTGTCGCCTGGTTCTTCGCCCGCGAGCTTTCGCAAAGCAAGGTCTCGCTGGACCTGGCAACAATTGGCACTATCACCGATATGGTTCCTCTTCTGGGGCCAAGTCGCTCGCTCGTTAAATTTGGCCTTAGGGATCTTCGCCAGACGAAAAGGCCAGGGCTTCTGGGGTTGTATAAAACAGCCACTCTTGCGCAGGAAAAAATTAGTGCTTACGAAATTGGTTTTATTGTCGGCCCCAGGGTTAACGCTTCCGGAAGAATGGATGACCCGATGGATGCCTTAAGGCTAATTTGCACTAGGGATGAAAACAGGGCGATAGCCTTGGCAAAGAAGCTAGAAGGAAAAAACAGAGAACGCCAGTTATTGATGGAGGAATTAACCACCCAGGCGCGGGAGGTCTGGCTAAAAGAGGACGGTAAAAGTAATCTTATTTTTATCGCCCACGAAGCTTTCCACCAGGGAGTGATGGGACTAGTGGCGGGGAAGTTAATGGAAGAGTTTTATCGGCCGGTGGTAGTGATTGCCAAGGGAGAAAAATTTTCTCGGGCCTCCGCCAGATCGCCGGAGGGATTCAGCATTATTGAGGCGGTACGCGCCTCGAGCGATATCTTGCTGGATCACGGGGGCCATCCGCGGGCAGCCGGCTTCACTATCGAAACCGAAAAAATCGCGATCCTTAAAGAAAGGCTGGTTCAACTTGCGGCAAAAGAACTTGATAAGGAGCGGCTGACTCCCACCCTAAGAGTTGATACCGAATTGGATTTGGCAAATTTGAACCCAGATCTTTATCGAGAAATAGAAAGAATGGAACCTTTTGGCGAGGGAAATCCGCCACCGGTTTTTGCCAGCAGGAATTTAAGTATCGCTGGCGCCAGAACGGTAGGCAGCGAAAATAAGCACCTTAAGTTGCGCGTTAAGAATAGTTTGGGAATTGGCTTTAACGCAATCGGTTTCGGCTTGGGCAATCTTTTTTCCGTCCTTTCTCCGGAAAAGCCGGTCGATATTGCCTATAATCTGACCATAAACGAATGGAACGGCAATAAAGATCTCGAGTTAAAAATAAAAGACATCCGGTAAATTACTCCTTGCCAAGAAGGCCTTTTGAGAATAAAATATGGCCAATGGAGAGAACACTCGTTCTTAATTCACCCGAGAAAATCGGGCAAAAAGTCCGCCTTTGCGGCTGGGTAGCCACGCGGAGAGATCACGGCAAGCTAGTCTTTATTGATTTAAGGGACAGGTCTGGCATTGTCCAAATAGTCGGCGGCGAGAAGCTTGGCGGCTTACGGCCGGAAGACGTTGTCGAAATTACGGGAACGGTGAGGGAGAGACCGGAGAAAATGGTTAATCCAAAAATTCCCACCGGAAAAGTCGAGATTGAGGGCGAAGAAGTGAAAATCTTGGCCAGGGCAAAAGAGCTGCCATTTCCGGTAGATACCGGCGGTCTCGACGTTAACGAAGAACTAAGACTGAAGTATCGCTATTTAGACCTTCGCCGACCGAGAATGGCCGGGAATTTGAGGCTAAGGCATAAGTTAATCAGATTTATTCGTGACTACCTGGATAATCAAGATTTTGTTGAAATCGAGACGCCAGTTCTGACTAAGGCTACCCCTGAAGGCGCCCGCGATTTTATAGTTCCCTCGCGGTTTAGGTCGGGGAAATTTTATGCCCTTCCCCAGTCGCCGCAGCAATATAAACAGCTTCTCATGGTGGCCGGATTTGAGAAATACTACCAGATTGCCAGATGCTTTCGCGATGAGGACCCCCGGGCCGATCGGGCCTACGGCGAATTTACCCAGCTTGACTTAGAAATGAGTTTTGCCGCCCAGGAAGAAATCTTAGCCTTAACCGAAAATCTATTTAAGGATATAGCCGAAAAAGTTTTGCAAAAGAAAATTTGGCAGTTTCCTTTCCCAAGGATAAGTTACCAGGAAGCGATGGAAAAGTATGGTACGGACAAGCCTGACCTTCGGCCAAATAAAAAAGATGTCGACCTTCTGGCCTTTTGTTTTGTCATCGATTTCCCCCTTTTCGAATGGAAAAAATCGGAAAACCGCTGGGACGCGATGCATCATCCCTTTACCGCCCCAAAGGAAGAAGACATTCCCCTTTTAGAAAAAGAGCCGGGGAAAGCTCATTCTTATCAGCACGATTTGGTGCTGAATGGTTTTGAGGTGGGTGGGGGAAGCATTAGGATTACCGACCCAAAACTCCAGGAGAAGATTTTCGAGGTTATGGGGCACACGAAAGGTCAGATCAAGCAGAAATTCGGCCACCTTTTGGCCGCCTTTGAATACGGAGTCCCTCCTCATGGCGGGATCGCCCCGGGAATTGATCGCTTTCTCATGGTTGCGCTAAATGAGCCGTCGCTTCGCGAAGTGATTGCCTTTCCCATGACAGCCGGTGGCCAAACCGCCGTGATGGACGCCCCCAGTGAAGTTGACCCCCTTCAGCTTAAGGAGGTCGGACTAAGGGCGGCCGGGAGCTGATCATGTTAAAGACTATTGCCAAGGTGCTTAAGAAGGGTGGGCGCGATCTCGAAAAATTCTTAAGGATTCTGCCGCAAAGAAAACTTTTAGCCCTAAGTTTTGCGGTTTTAATTCTGCTTCTCTTTTTCTTGCCTGGTCAGGGCTACTACCAAAATCTCTTTCTTTTTTGGCGACCACCGAGTGCTAAAAAGATAGCGGTTGATTTACCGGTGCATCCCTATCCGGTGAATAAAACCGGGAAATTAGTTCCCTGGCTATCGGCCAAGTCGGTGGTGGTTACGGATCTTGACTCGGCCGCCCTTCTCTATGCCAAAAATGAAAACCTAAAGCTTCTGCCTGCCTCTACGACTAAGATCATGACGGCGATTATCGCCCTAGAAAATTTCCCCCTGGATAAAATCTTGGTTGTGCCCAACCTTGAAAAAAACGGGCAAGTGATTGGCCTTCTGCCAGGCGAGAAAATGGCCGTAAAAGAGCTCCTCATTGGGCTTTTAGTTGCCTCCGGCAATGATGCGGCCGAAGTTTTAGCCGGTAACTTTCCTGGCGGGAGGGGGGAGTTTATTAAGGCCATGAATAAAAAAGCAGCGGAGCTGAATCTTGCCAATACCCACTTTGAAAATCCCTCCGGCCTTGATAATCCTAACCACTTTTCTTCCGCTCTCGACTTGGCCAGACTGACCGGCTATGCCCTCAATAACCCGACCTTTGCGGAAATTGTTGCGACGCGGGAAATTACCATCCAAGACGCCGAGAAAAAGAATGCCTACCGTCTCTCTAACATTAATAAACTGGTAGGGCAAAATTTGGGCGTTTTGGGCGTTAAGACTGGGTGGACCGCAGAGGCTGGTGAGTGTCTGGTTGCTTTTACCGGGCGGGATAGCCGGCGAATAATAACCGTCGTTTTGGGGGCGACCGACCGGTTCGGCGAGACCAAAAAATTACTCGATTGGGTCTTTGCCAATTTCTCCTGGGAAAAGGTTAGTCCGTATACTGGGAATCAACCGCGGTGATGTAGGCGAAAAAGTTACGATCCCCCTCAAAGACAAAAATCGGCTGAAGGAATTTTTGCGGCTCTTCGGAGTCAAAGTAGGCAAGATAGGCTTTTCTAATGGTGATTTTCCCGTTTTCGTTCTGGCCAAGATTGGCAACAAATCCCTGGCCGGCCTGAATTTCCTGCCACGCTTGAGCAGATGTCTTCAATGGATAAGTCGAAGAAATTTGCCGATCAATCGGGCCATAAGTGAAGTTGGCCTCGACGATCCGTCTTCTTTGCTCGCCGCTGCCAGAGAAGAGGAAGTGGATGAGAGATTTTTTGGGATTTGGAGACAAAATTGGCCAGGTATCAAGGTCCTTGCGGAAAAGATTGACGCTGGTAAATTGGGCTTCAGAGAAGGAGAGGGCCGGGACCAGGTTTTGACCATCGAGCTTTAGATAATTTGCCTCGCCCCTGCCGTCTCTTATCTCGTCGGTTAACGCCCCCGCCGCCGCTAAGTAGCTTCTCGCTTCGGCGATTGCCTGCGAGAGCTGGGGAACGTTTGGGTTTTGCAGGAGGGTTGGGTCGCTAAGGTACGGGTAGGAAAGCTTAAAGTTTCCCGAGATAATATCAAGTTCAAAAGTGGCAACTGGTTCCGCCCTGGAGGTGAAACGATACTTGGTTTGGGTGAGCAGGACTGGTTCTCCGGAAAAGCCCAGATTGCCGGCCTTCTGTTTAGCCCGATCAGACGCCAAGAGACTCGGCCCTGGTTGGGGAACGAAGTAGACCTTGCCTAAAGTCGGTAAGTTGGGTAAGATGCCCTCGATGGTCTCAAGAGAATAGGTTAAGGAAGCGGGGAGCTTGTCGCTGGGCGCTGGGAAGGCGATCTTGGGCAAGTTGCCGAATCTTATTTCCGGAGCGGGAGGCGGAGGCGGATTTTTCTGTTTCCAGTAGGCAATGCCAAGATTAATGGAAAACTTAATGACAAAAAAAAGAACCAGGCCAATGGCGCTAAGTTTAATAATTGTCCTGGTGTAATAGGCGGCCTGGGCAAGACTGTTCATTCGCTTATTTTTGAGTATAAGTTCTAGCTGTGCTAAAATCAAGATGAAATGAGCGAAGTGCGCACCCGTTTTGCCCCCAGTCCAACCGGTTTTTTACATGTAGGCAGTCTAAGAACCGCCCTTTTTGCTTATGCTTTTGCCAAAAGCCAGGGCGGGAAATTTATCCTGCGGGTCGAAGATACTGATTGCCAACGCTGCATTCCCGGAGCAGCCGAAAAGATTTATGAGATGCTGAAGATTTTTGGCATAGACTGGGACGAGGGGCCGTTGGTTGGCGGATCGTATGCCCCCTATATCCAGTCAGAAAGAGTACGGACAGGCGTATACAAAAAATACGCGGAGCAGCTTTTAAAGGGAGGTCATGCTTATTATTGTTGTTGTCCCCCGGAAGAGCTGGAGCAGATTGAAGAGAGACATGAGCGTAAAAGAATTGAGTTACGCGATCCTTGCCGGAATGTTGATATTCAGGAAGCTCAAGCGAGAATAAAAAAGGGCGAGAAACTAGCAATTCGCTTAAGAGTTCCGGAAAACGAGACCGTCTCCTATCACGATTTCGTCCTCAAAAAAGAGATTAGCTGGGAGACTAATTGTATCGACGAGGTGATGCTTTTAAAAACAGACGGCTTCCCCACTTATCATTTGGGGGTAGTGGTAGATGATGCCTTAATGCAAATTTCCCATGTCATTCGGGGCCGCGATTGGCTGCCAAGCACTCCAGTTCATCTTCTGCTTTTTAAATATTTAGGCTTTCCGCTGCCGCAAATCGGCCATTTAACCGATATCCTTGATCCGGGCGGCGGTAAACTTTCCAAAAGAAAGGGGGCGGTTTCTTGCGAAGAATTCTTAGCCGATGGCTATCTTCCCGAAGCAATTTTAAACTTTATCATGCTTGTCGGCTGGGCGCCCAAAGATAACCGCGAACTTTTTACTCTTGAGGAATTCATTATAAATTTTCAAAAAGGAAGTCTGCAAATTGCTAACCCTGTTTTTAATCGTAAGAAACTTGATTGGTTTAACGGGATCTATTTAAGGAAAAAGACGGACGAAGAATTGGCGAGTCTTCTTAAAAATTATGTTCCGGACGGCGCTAACGTCGCTTTAGTTAATCAAACTGTTCCTCTGGTAAAAGATAGAATTACTAAACTCTCTGATTATCGGTTGCTGGCGGGGTTCTTCTTTGAGGAACCAAAGATTGATCGAGCTTTATTTAGTGCTACTGCCGGAGTTCAATTAATTAAAGCGGCGGAAGTGCTAGGAAAGATTAAGAAATGGGAAAAAGTTGAGATCGAAGAGGGACTTAAAAAATTGATAGAGAAAGAAAAATGGGAAACAGGGGATTTCTTTATGAATTTCCGCGTTGCCATTAGCGGTTCAAAAATAACGCCTCCAATTACTGATTCTATTGTCATTTTAGGCCAAAAAACCACCCTCTCTCGTTTACAGCAAGCCGCAAAAATGTTAGAATAAATAGCCACTGACTGTTTCGCTTAATGAGGTTTTGGACTTGACATTTAGTCCAATTCCGCCTAAAATGGAGGCATGCCTTATGCATGCAGACAGAAACGATTGGAATATGCGCGCAGATGGAACAAAGATTATTATGAAAAAAATAAAGAGATTGAAAAACAGAGAATAGCGAAAAGAAAAGGTTTGATAGGGAAATGGATAGCAGGGTATAAAGAGGGTCTTTCTTGCCAACGATGCGAAGAAAAGACAACAGTGTGTTTAGATTTTCATCATAAAGACGGACAAGCTAAAGATTTTACCCTTGGTCGAGCAAAGAGTTGGGGTTGGAGCATTAATAGAATAAAGAGGGAAATTGAAAAGTGTATTGTCTTATGTGCAAACTGTCACAGAAAGGAACACGCGCTTAATAATGCGGGGTAGATTAATCGGTAGATCGTCGGTCTCTGGAACCGGAGATCCTGGTCCGAGCCCAGGCCCCGCAGCCGTTCGACTCACTGCGTTCGCTCACGGCTATGGCCCGAAGCGAAGAGAAGGTCTCGAGCGAAGCCCTAAGCAGGATCGAAGAGCGAAGTCGAGAGACAAACTTATGTCTTATTTCGTCTACATTCTCCGCACATCCTCAAATACCTTGTATATTGGCCAAACGAATGATTTAGAAAAACGCTTAGCCGAACATAAAAATAAATCATCTAAGTCTGCAAGATATATCAGGTATTTTTCTGGTTTTAAACTAGTTTACTCAGAAAAATATTCAACGAGGATAGAAGCGATGCGAAGAGAAATCCAGCTCAAAAAGTGGTCAAGAGAGAAAAAAGAGGCTATAATTAAAGGCGATCTGGCCTTACTAAAAAAACTTTAATCAAATCGCTATCCGGAGTGGAAAATCCTACTGAAAGGTGCCAACCTAAACCACTTGGAAAGTCGGCCGGTTGCGTATTCCCGACCCGGACTGCGAATTTTGCAAATATCGAGACTTAATTAATACTCATGAGAAATATTTCTAACTCTGAAAAATTATACACGAAAGAATATGGTGATGAAAAAATTGGAAAATTGTGGTTTTATGCAAAAGATTTAATTGAACATGGTAAAAAACCACTATTCCCAGCAGAGTCATTTTATTTAAATTGGAACGGAACGACAAAAGAACTGGCAATTATGTGTAAAAAGATACTCAACTATCTAAAATTCAAACCATCTTATCCTTTACGAGTAAATTTTGCAAAAGGCGTCAAAAGCCCCGGCCAGTTTGAACTTCATAACTCAAACGCAAAAATTACCATCAACGAACAATTTCAAAAAAATTCAACTGCCTGTGCGGCAATTTTGGCGCATGAGATTACTCATTTAGTTCTTTACCAAAAAGGTTGTAAAGAAGACGATGCCTATGAGAATGAAAGGTTCACAGACTTCGCATCTGTTTATTTCGGTCTAGGGATACTAATATTAAACGGAAAACATATAAGCTACAAATCGTCTTCTTCGCCAGTTTTTATTAAAATTCTTGGATTATTAACTGTAATTTATATGATAAAGGCCTTTCTCGAAGACCCAACAGAAATATTTTATCTGGTAATGATCCTTGCGGGTTTTTATTTATTTTTTAGTAGATCACTCAACGATATAAAAGTAGAAAATACATTTGGGTATTGGGACGCCGATCAGTATTACACAATATTCGCTGGTTACCTTATAAGAAATAATCTAGATTGGGACAACGTTGCAAAATACATAAAAAAGGGAACAAGATATGCGGGTTTATCAGATTGAAATATGGATATTTTTGACAAATTAGCCCATAAAATCAAATCAAAAGCGCAAAAATTTATTGTTTGGCTAAGAAGCTATCTTAAACGTCTTTTAACTCCAATTTATCTTTTCCCGATTAAACTTCTTACCTACTCAATTTACTATCTGATAAAGCTTCTTATCAAACTAATTATTGCTTTTATTAGTTTGATTATTGAAGCAATTGTCTATCCGTTTAAAGGTTTAAAAAACCTGCTTAAATCTATCTTTAGTCTTGTCATCGGCCTGTATTTGATTGCCTCACTTTTCATCATCATTGATTATCTGGCCAACCAATACGGCTATATCGGCAAGTTCCTTTGCTCGTTTGGCGTACGGGATAAAATGATAAATTCAGTTGTCCGTGTGGTCGGCGGATACTCCGAAGGCACCGGCTTTTTCATTGCTCCTAACCAAGTCATCACCAACTTCCATGTCATTGCCGATGAGCCAAGCCCTAAGATAATTTTTCCTGATGGTGACTTCGTTACGCCCGTAAAAATTCTCGGTAATAAAGATGTTGACTTGGCGGTATTGTTTACGGAAAGACAATACAACAATTTGGTGTTGCCCCTGCCGGATAGAATTGCCTTTCGTGCCGACGAACCGCTTATTGCCACCGGATACGCTTTGGGAACCGATTTAACCGGTAAGGCCACAACTCTTAAAGGACGGTTTATTGATTTTCGAAAGTCTAAGCAAATGCCAATCGGTTACATTCAAACAGATATCAGTTTAGTTAAGGGCATGAGTGGCGGTCCCTTAGTTGATCAATGCGGGGCCGTTGTGGGAATAAACACAATTAGCCTTGCCGGATTATCTTTATTTATCAATGCCGATTGGGCAAAAACTTTGATGGCTGATTTTACCGATCAGAATATCACTAAAATCGAAGTTGACCCCTCTGCCTCTCCGGAAGAATCCGTAAGGGGTTTTTACACCTATCTTAAAGCCCGCCAAATGCAGGAAGGCTTTGATTTACTAAGCGTGGAATATCTTAAGAAGACCAATTTCGAGGAATGGACTAATAGGTTTAAAGATATTTTAGATGTAGATGTAATTAAATCAGAACAATTTGAAAATTCAAAAGACACTGCCCATGTTAAATTTTCTACCAAAAATTGGGTAGATGGCGAAGCGGAAATGCATTTTTACGAAGGAACTTGGCAAACAATCAAAGAAGACGGAGTTTACAAAATGCTAAAAAGCAAAATTATAGAAGTTGAAAACCCGGGCTGGGATTGGTTTTATGAATAATACAAAAAGAAAATATCAATCATCAACTGCACAACAGATAGAGAAGTTTAGTAAGTTAAAAGCAGGCGTTAAAAATATTATAAAATCACTTGATCAAGTTGAAGTTGAAGCTTACGCGGCCCATTTTTATCAATATCAAGAACTTCATAAAAAATATTTAAATGACGGGACATACAACGAGTTTTGGAATATTTTTAGAGCTTTAAAGGAAGGAAGAATTTAAAATACACAAGCTCATAAAGACCTTGGGGATTATGGATTATACTTAATAACTAAACTTCACCCATGGGAAGAACTTGATGATTTAGATTTGATAGAAACTGTGATCTGTTTTAAAAATTTAATTAGTTATCTGCAAGATGAAGTACTCGGAGAAACTAAAAATGAAAAGTAAACCTAAAATTTCAAACATGACCGAAAAAAATATGTATGTAAAGTGTCCTTTTTGTGGACAACATAATTTAATATCAAAGACAAAAAGGATATTATCATGTAGGCGATGTAAGCAGGGTTTAGATTTAGACCAAAAATATTCAGTGAACGAGTATTATTGAGGACAATATATCAAAATACATCATTGCTCTTCTTTTTTATACTGTCTCATTTGTCTTATTTAGTCTTGATGTGAGACAATCAGTTATAAGGATGAAAGGGTCCTAGACCGGCCCGCTCAGCACTAAATGATTAGAAAAGCAAAAATTTCTGACTCCCAAAAAGTTGAATCACTTATGAAATCTGTTAAGGATTTTTGGGATGATTCATGGAGGGAAGATGTCATTAGATTTGGAATTAAATCTTCAAATGGCCTGTCGTTTGTCTATGAAGAAAACAGCAATATTTTAGGATTTATTTGCGTACATGATTTAGGTTTTAGGGGATATTTAAGTGAATTAATTGTTGCTCAAAGAATGCAAGGTAAGGGTATCGGTAAGAAGCTGCTGCGAAGAGTAGAAAGCGAACTTAAGAAAAACGGGTGTAAGGTCCTCATATCTGATGTCTGGGAAAATGCAAAGACATTTTATGAAAATCTGGGCTGGGGAAGACCTAACGTAATATTACTCAGAAAAAAACTTTAGCTAAATCACTTCCCGTGTGTGAGCTATACTTTAAATCCCGATGTGCGAAGCTATTCCCCGTTCGAGAAACTCTTGATTTTCGGTTTCTTTGCTGTTATATTGGATTTAAGATGAAAAACATTAACCAGAAAGACGACCAGTGGATAAGGAAAAATTTCGAGAGACTGGT
>VGLL01000017.1 GCA_016866735.1 Candidatus Shapirobacteria bacterium | reverse complement strand
AAACATTGCCTCTTATCAGGTTGCTCCGGGCCAAGTGGTTACCTTTTCGGAAAAAGGATTGAAAATTCCCCTGGTAAAGGAACAATTGGGGAAAAAGGAAGTGAAGGAGGCTCCCTGGTTTGAGAGAAAAGGGCCTGTAGGCAAGATGGTGAGGCTGCCGAAACCGGAAGAGACAGAAACAGATATTGACGCCCAATATATTGTAGAGTATTATTCACGATAATCCCAGCTCAGCTGGGTAATTCCAGCTAAGCTGGATTGTAACCCAGCTCAGCTGGGTAATCCCAAAGGAGGACTTTTGGGTTGAAGGAGGTGAGTAAGTCTTGGAGCCAATATTTCAAGTCACGAGCGAAGATCAGACAGACGAATACGGAAGGTTTATCATCGAGCCCCTGGCGCCGGGGTTTGGTCATACGTTGGGAAATTCTTTCCGCCGGGTTCTTTTAACGGCCCTTCCCGGCTTGGCGATTGTTTCTGCCAAAGTCGAGGGGGTAAGACACCAGTTTACGACACTGTCGGGGCTGAAAGAAGACATCGTCGAGCTTATTCTTAACCTGAAGCAGGTAAGGATTGCCGGAGATATCGACAAGCCGGCAAAAATAACTTTAGAGGCGATTGGACCAAAGGAGGTAAAAGCGGGGCTTCTCAAGCTGCCCGCCGGCCTCAAAAGTGCCAACCCCGACTTAGTTATCGCCAATCTCGCCGACAAGAAGGCAAAGCTGAAAATCGAGATGGAAGTGGAAAAAGGTTATGGCTATTCGCCCTACGAGCAGAGAAAAACGGGGGGTGAGATTGGGGTAATTCCGGTAGATGCGCTTTTTTCTCCGGTCAGAAGAGTAAATTATCAGGTGGCGGCTACTCGCGTGGGCGGGATGGTCAATTTTGAAAAGTTGGCCTTGGAGATTTGGACCGACGGCACGATTAAGCCGCTTGTCGCCCTCAAGGAGGCAGCCAAGATTGTTATTGCCTACTTTTCTCAAGTTATTGAGCCAAAGAAGAGGCCGGCCGAGAAAAAACTGGAGTCCCTGGGTGCTGCGGAGGAGGCGCACAAGCTTTCGATTGAGGAGCTGGCGATTCCCGTTCGGATTAGCAATACGTTAATGAAAGGCCAAATTGAAACGGTGGGTGATCTGGTCAAGGCGGGGCGGAAGAAGCTCAATCGGATTAAGAATTTAGGAGAGAAGTCGCTGAAAATAATTGAGGCAGCGCTCTTGGAGAAGGGAGTGAACTTAGTCGATTAGATGAGACACCGTGTCTTTGGTAAAAAACTTTCTCGGCGGGAAAGCGAACGCCTGGCCTTAGCGAAGGGCTTACTCAAAGCCCTCTTTTCGGTGGAAAAGATCGCGACGACTTTGGCAAAGGCGCAGATGGTAAGTCCCCTGGCGGAGAAATTAGTGACAGCGGCAAAAAATCCCACCCTGGCGAATCGGCGAAAAATTTTGGCCGCATTGGGCGACGAAGAGCTGACAGCAAGGCTGATTGGGCAAATCGCCCCACGCTTTAAAGAACGGAAGGGCGGTTTTACCCGCATCATTAAGTTAGGCAGAAGGAGCGGTGACGATGCCCTGATGGTAAGGCTGGGGCTGGTGGAAGGAAATGGTAAAGAAGATACCAAGGTGGCGAAAGAAGCGGAACCAATTAAGGAGGAGAAGGAGTAAATGGCGACTTTTTGGCCAAAACAAAAGGAGATTAAGCGAGACTGGCACCTAATTGACGCTAAAGAGCGAATTTTGGGTCGGTTGGCAAGTGAAATAGCCGTCTTTTTGGTGGGTAAGAATAAGCCGTGTTTTAGCCCGCATCTTGATTGTGGTGATTATGCGGTGGTTATTAATGCCGAAAAAGTGCGGCTGACCGGCAGGAAGGAAAAAGAGAAAAAATACTACCGCCACTCGGGCTACCCCGGGGGCCTTAAGATAGAGACGCCAAAAGACTTAAGGGAAAAAGCGCCGGAGGAAATTCTAAGAAGAGCGGTTTTGGGAATGTTGCCAAAGAACAGATTAACCAAAGAGAGAATAAAAAGGCTGAAAGCAATAGTAGGCGAAAGAAATCCATTTGCGGAGAAGTTCAAGCAAAAATGAAAAAGAGTGACAATATCTTTGCGGTTGGCCGCAGGAAGGCTTCGATTGCCAGGGTCAGGCTGATTAAGGGCAAGGGAGAAAACTTAGTCAACGACCGGCCGGTAGGGAAATATTTTCCCGGAGCATCGGCCGAAGTTTCGTTTCTGTCGCCTTTTAAATTAACGGAAACTTTAGGCAAGTTTTATGCTACCATCAGGGTCAGGGGCGGAGGCCTTTCCGGTCAATTGGCCGCGACGATACACGGCTTGGCACGCGCGCTGATCCTGGCGGATTCGGAGAAATTCCGGCCAATTCTCAAAAAAGAAGGTTTCTTAACTCGCGATGCCCGCGTTAAAGAGCGGCGCAAATTCGGCCTCGCCCAGAAAGCGAGGGCAAAAAAGCAAAGCCCGAAGCGGTAACTTTTTTGCCCGAAGCCCTCTCTAAATCGCTCCGCGAGGCGTGTATGAATAATACCTAAAGCCGAGCGGTAAGATAAGGAGGGCAAGAGCGAGGAAACAATCACCGAAGCGATAATTCAACTTACTTGCGTTAACGCAAGTAAGTAAAGCTTGGAGCTATAGTATCCTCAACCTCGGCCCGCTAATTGTTTATTGATTTTAGAAGCACAAGGCCTGGCCTCATGAGAAAAATTTTTCCAACCGGAGGGCTTTAAATTTTAAGCGATCTTTCGAGATTTACGAAAAGTCAGAACCGAATTTCAAAGTCGCCAGCTTGGCCGCCTGCGCCACACTCGCTTCCTTTCACCCTGAGCTTATCGAAGGGTTATCTTTTGCGCGCACGACTTTCTCGCCATTCGGGCGAGTAAGGAGAAAATTATTACTTACAAACGGCTTTGGCGTTGACAGCCTGGCAGGAGTTACTTACACACTTTAGAGAATCGTATTTTACTTCAACATCTGTTTGGCAACCCAAACTTGTATGTAGTTCTTCGCTATTCCCAAGACCCTCAAAATCCCCGGGCCCGCATCCCCACGGCGTCGCAAACTGGTGATAGGGATTAAAAGCACCTATCGTACAAAAGTTGGCGCGGTACTGGCAATCAGTATCTTGCTGACAATATTTTGGGTCAGCAAGGAACAGACCTAAATTTTTTGTTGAGGATGTAGATAGCTTGATTTGCACCTGATTTGTCCCATACACTCCATCGCTTAATTGATTGTTGTCTGTTAGTAAAAAATATTTACTGTTTAGATAATTATCTTTCGGATAATTTGGCCCGCCAATACTCGATCCCGAACTTTTTATTGATTCAGTGTAAAGAAAGTAACTATAATTAGTCGTAGAATTTTTAGGAGCGAGCAAGCTATCAAGGATAAAATTAACCAAACTTGAGTCTTGCGCATTAAGGGACGATGTCATTTCAACAACAAAACCTTTCTTTACCGTTAGTTCGTTCGGTTTGACAGATTTGTATTCACTCACTTTCACTGTTGGCAATTTTACTATGTATTCCTCAAGCATTCCGCTTGCAGTATTTGCGGTTGATGCAGTAATTGCCACAAAGCTCTTGGGTTGAGCCGAGCTTGTTACAATTACAGCTTGGTATCGAGTCTTTTGCGAATCCGTATAGCCCAACCATGCTTCACGACCGCCAATTGTAGTTTTTTGTAAACTACTTAACTGAATATCCGATCTCACCTGTTTTATGAAATCTTCGATGGTTGAATTTTGCCAGACCGCATAATTAGCAAAATCTTCCAATTTCAGAGAATAGTTACCACAAGATCCAGCCGAAGCACAGCTAGCTAATGTTTGAGCTTCTTGTTCTGTTTTTGCAAAAAAAATAACATTTTTATCGTTATTTGGCGTAGCAAATATCGGTATCCAACTGTCAGGGTACGTCAATTGTAATCTACCGATTCTAATTTGATTTGGTTTTGTGGTTACAGAGCCAGTCGGCAAGGTGGTTGCTGACGGTTCAATACTCGGTTGAGACTGAGGTAGATCTTGGCTAGGATTTGTTTCCTTTCTTGTGTTCAAAAAATAGAAAGCACTACCAACTAAGAGAACAGCAAACAAAATTATTGTCGAAATCATCCAGTAGTTTAACCTTTGCTTTTTAGGAACAGAAGGAACAGGTGGCTGATTTACGGGATTTTGTCCGATTTGCTGGGTATTTTGATCACCAACGTTAATTTGATTTTCCATATGTATCTCCAAGAAAAAGTATAGCATAAATTCGTATTTCAAGCAACCACGCATAGGCATTGTTTTTTATTTTCCAAAGTTTGGTACAATTGATGCTGGAGCGGAATTTGTACCATATGCAAAAGAGAGAATACCCGGATAAAGAAACAATTTTAGCGATTCTTAAACTGGGAGCGGCTTTGACCTTAGCCATGCTTGCCCCTGGCGCCATGAGGTTACTAAAGGGCGATCCCTCGTTTTCTCCGTGGCAGAAGTTTCATCAGCCGCCAAGGCTAAAACGAGTGGCGCATTTTCGATAAATTCGGAGCTGGGTTTAGTTTGCGACAGTTTTTTTATAGTGCCTTCATTTCTAATAACCACGAATTCCCAGGACCGGCAATGCTTGGCCGTTGGGGCAAACATTGCCGCTTTAAGAATTTCCTTCAGCTTTTCTTCTTTAACTTCCTTCGCTCGAAAAGCCCGGATGCTACGTCGTTTCTTTATAGCTTCGATCATAATTTAATGTAGCATAAGAATCACTAACTAAAATTATTTGTTGTTTATTCTCTTTCCTCCCTCGTCTATTCCCGCCTCCTCCCATTCAGTGCCCAAACCGCCCTCGTAGCTTTTAGTCGATAAAGATAGCATCCAGCCCTTGCCCTTGTTAATTCTATGTCTTTCTCCTGGTTCGATAATAATTCCTTGTCCCTCTTTCAATTTGTAGTTCTGTCCAGCACAATGTGCTTCCATCCATCCAGTGATCACGAGGCATAAGACTAAACCTGATTTATTAGTATGATATGGCTCTTCTAAGTTCAAAGATAGTTCGACGGTTTGGAAAGATTCAATGTTATTAAAACCTATTTTTTCCAGAAATATCGATCTCCTGTCGCTGCCGCACCGAAATTCCATGGGAATATTTATTATTTTCATTGGTTCTTGGTAAGAAATTCAGCAGTTTTGATGAATTCTATTCCCTCCTTCTTCATCTCCCTAACAGTGGCCTTAATATCATCCGACTTATTATTCACCGCCTTTGTTGCATCAAGAAAAACGTATGTTTTGTATCCTTTCTTGGCAGAATCGATGGCAGTATTCTTAACGCAATAATCGAGGGCAAGCCCACCAATATAAAGCTCCTTTACCCCTGTTTCTCTTAAAAGCTCATCTAGTGAGATTTCATCACCGTTGAACGCAGAATAATGTCGGTCGCTAAGATCGTGCGAACCTTTCGAAATTACTATCACATCATCTTTTATTTTTAAATCTGGATGGAACTTTGCCCCTTTTGTTTCTTGAATACAGTGCCTGGAGCAATCGTCTTTAGAGAAGAGATTAGAGGCGTGCCAATCCCTTGAGGCAAATATTTTCCAATGGCGATTTCTGGCGTAATCTAAGACTTTATTTAATGGCCCGATGATTTTGTTTCCTTCTGGAACAGGAAAACCGCCGCCAGGGCAAAAATCATTTTGCGTATCAACTATTAATAAAGCTCTTTGCATAATTTGTTAAAACCTGATAGGTTGCTCTTTGCTGTATGGGTAAAGTCTAACAAAAATGGCCTAGATTGGCAATTCCAAAGTTTGGTACAATTGATGCTGGAGCGGAATTTGTACCATATGCAAAAGAGAGAATACCCGGATAAAGAAACAATTTTAGCAATTCTTAAATTGGGAGCGGCTTTGACCTTAGCCATGCTTGCCCCTGGCGCCATGAGGTTACTAAAGGGCGATCCCTCGTTTTCTCCGTGGCAGAAGTTTCATCAGCCGCTTCTACGCCGGAATATTAAAAATTTAAAAAGAAAAGGTTTGGTTGATTTTGCGGAAGAAAACGGGGAAGCAGTGGTGAAAATTAGCGATAAAGGCAAAACAGAAGTTTTAAAATTTGACGTTGATAAAATTGAAATAAAAAAGCCGAGTTACTGGGACAGAAAATGGCGGTTAATTATTTTTGATATACCGGAAGGCAAAAAGGAGGCAAGGGAAGTTCTGCGGAAGAAATTAAAACAGCTCGAATTTTATCAGCTGCAGGAGAGTGTTTTTATTTTTCCATTTCCTTGCGAGAAAGAAATAAGATTCTTGCGAGAAATTTTTGAGGTGCCCGACGAGGTAAAAATAATTTTGGCCGAGAGGGTAGAAAACGAAGAAGAACTAAAGAAGATGTACGGGTTATAAGAAGTTTTTAGCACGATTTGGTTGTGAATTAAAGTGGTACAAATTTTGCTGGAGCATAAATTGTACCAATTACATAACAGGGAAAAAGCGGTCAAGTTTTTAAGATTAAAACTCGAGACTTAGATTTCTCTTGGTTATTTGAGCCAGGCATTGAGGAATTTTATTTGTTCGGGAATGGTTTTTTTGGGAATTTTCTTGAAGAATTTTACTTTTTTGGCCTGGAAGTCAATTTTTGGCTTGCCGCTAGTGGCAGAAATAAGATAGGCCAAACCAATTGTTTGGCCAAAACTTGCCTTTGAATATTCGATCACGCCAAGAAATTCTTTAACTTTCACTCTTAAACCAACCTCTTCTTGGGCAAATCTTTTAACCGCGCCCTCGAGTGTTTCGCCGAGAAGTACCGTTCCGCCCGGTAGATGCCAGTAGCCTTGAAACGGGGGAATGTCCCTTAAGGTAAGAAGAATACCTTTGGAAGTTTTAATAACTACTTCAACACAAAGTCGGGGGACGCGTTGATAAATGTATTTAAATTCTTCAAAAGGAAGTCTTCTTGGTTTCATGGCACGCAGCGCTTTTTTTAATCCCCTTTGATTCGCTAAAAGGTGTTACTCAACTTAAACCAATTTTGCAGAAGAAGGTAGAGTGTTAAATCAATTCCGAGAGCAAGAAACGAAATAGTGTTTGCCTGTTTGGCTTTATTTGGAAATTTTTTTCTCCAAGAATAATAAAATAGAAATCCAGCAATCAGGGGATTTGCTAGGCCTGCAATCCAAACTATAACTTTTTCTCTACCTCGAAGGATATCCTCATCCATTATTTTTCCTTAGCAAAACTGTTAGCCATATGGTCAAAGATTGACTGGAGTTCAGAATTAGTCAAAGATACACTCGCCTTTTTTAAATTATCTGGCAAACTCATAAATTCATAAGTTGTTTTTCCGTCTACGATTACCGCGGTAGCAACGATCCCATTTTCGGAAAACGCTTTATAATCTTTAGTCGCATACAATCCATCTATCGTTGTTTCCTGACGAGAGGACGACCCTGAATAACCGTTAGCGAATTTTTTAGCTTCTTCTTCTGATTTCCATTCCGATGGCGAACCCATGGAAATAACAAAGCCATCACTCATATTTTTATCTGAAGGGCTAAATCCAATCCCTTCAGGTTTTAGGTCTATATAACTCCATTTCGCCGGATATTCAAAAGAAAAATTATGTTTTCTATTTGTGCATTTTCCCCAATCGAAATTTAATACGACGCAATTGTAAAGTTTTGACTGATTAACAGTACGAGGGTTAAGCAGGTTATCGATAAGCGAATAGCCTCTGAGTCCAGACAGAAGAGACCAGATAAATAAAAGCGGAATTACTCCGATTAAAAAGAAAGCTGTCAATAGGCCTTTCACAAATTTTCGCCAAGGTGAGTATTTCCACATTAAAAAAATTCCGGCGGGCCAGAATATTACCAAACATAAAATAATAAAGGCATCGCTTTGCCAAATTGGTTTTGAGGGATTTCCCATTCTACTCCTTTCCCAGGATATTCTAGCTGAAATTATACATCAAAAATCGAAAAATATCTACATATAAGCTGTATTCAACTTAAATATCCGACACTTTAGGAGTAGAATGATGGACATCATGAACCAAATTACTAAAATCACCTTAGCCTGGGAATTGTTCGGGCAAGACATCCCTCGAACTCGTATTGCTCAGAGGCTGGAGGTTAATCGGGAAACTATAGGGATATGGATTAAGAGCATTCAGGGTCATTCATTTGGTCTTAGGGGATTCATTGATGATTATCTTAAGGCCAAGAAAGGAGAAAGGACAAAAGGAAGCTAGATGGTCTTCTAATCGAAAGAATCTGTCGTCTAAGAGAAGAGAACAGAGACTGTTGCGGCCAAAAGATTAGGAAATATCTTAAGGATGAATTTAATATCGAACTTTCCGTAACCACTATCTACAAAATCTTAAGCCAGAGGTATATCTTGAGAAGCAAATGGAAGAAGAACCAAGTACGAGGGCCAGTGCCTTGTGCTACCAAGCCCAGAGAGGTTATCCAGATGGATAGTTTAGATTTTGGTTATGTCTTTGCTTTTACGGGCATCGATATCTTTACCAAAGAAGTATTAGTTAATCTGTATCCTGCCCTAACTAGTCTTGAAGGATTAAGCTTTCTCCAATCAGCTATCCAGAGATTTAGGCATACCACTCTTTTACAAACAGATGGTGGCTCTGAGTTTAAAGATCATTTCAGAAAGAATGTCTTTGTCTTTGCTGACCGATACCGCATTGCTAGGCCATACCGCAAGAACGAACAGGCATATATTGAGAGTTTTAACCGGAGCTTGAGAAAAGAATGCTTGGGTTGGGGAAAATACTACCAAAGAGAAATTCCTTCTCTGCAAAAAGAGGTAACTGAATATCTAGACTACTACCATTCCAAAAGAGCCCATCTTGCCTTAAAATTAAAAACACCTAATGAAGTATTAGAAGAGTATCAACTGTCGGATTTTTAAGTGAACATAGCGCATATCGATTTAAATCACTTTAAATCCTCCTGAAATCGATTCGTTGAATCACGAGAGAATCCTCCTGTAAGGGGGAAATCGGGCCTCCTAAAATTAGGGATAATCCGCTGCCCGTCAGGAGGTGAGCAAAGTGAATCAGAAAGAAAAGTGGGCAGTAATTCGGACCTTCTCTAAAGAATATCTTCGAGGGAAGAAAAAGCAGAGAACAGAGCTTTTGAACAGGTTGGGCTATGTGACCGGTTACTCTCGAAAACATTTAATGGAGATCTTGGTTTATCCTCCAGCCAGAAAGCCAATTAGAAGACGAAGAAGCTCTTGTTATCAGGTTGTTTTCCCGCTCTTAGAAAAGCTTTGGGTAATCTCTAACTATGCTTGCGGCCAACGCTTAGTCCCCATGATTCCTGTTTATCTGGAATCCTTAACTTGTCATGGGGAAATGAAGGTTGGTAAGAGAAAGAAAGCGCTCTTGTTGAGGATAAGCTCGGCGACGGCAGACCGCCTCTTAGTGTCTGAAAGAAAAAGAATCGCTCTTAAGGGAAGATCAAGAACCAAACCGGGCACACTGCTCAAGCACCAGATTCCCATTCGTACTTGGGCTGATTGGGATAATACTGTACCTGGATTCCTAGAGATTGATTCTGTTCATCATTGCGGTGATTCCCCCAGTGGAGAGTATATTCACACTCTAGACACCACTGATGTCGCCAGTGGCTGGAATGAGTGCCGAGGCCATCTGGGACGATCAGAGAGAGAAACAACTGGGGCACTAGAGGTTATCCGCCAAAGATTGCCTTTCCCTCTGCGCGGTATTGACTTTGATACTGGCGGTGAGTTTGTCAATTATCATCTGATCAGATATTGCGAAGAGCATAAGATTACCTACACCCGGGCCAGAGAAACCATCAAGAATGATCAGCCATATATCGAGCAGCAGAACTATTCGGTAGTCAGAAGGTTTGTCGGCTATCAACGCTTGGATACGAGAGAACAATTAGTAATCTTAAACCAGCTTTACGAAAAGCTCTCCGACTACCAGAACTTCTTCCAGCCAGTGATGCGCTTAAAGGACAAGATCAGAGATGGGGCGAGAGTTACAAGAAGATACGGCCAACCCAAGACAGCTTACCAAAGACTGCTTGAGCGAGAAGATACTCCTGAAGAAACAAAGAGCGAGCTAAGAGAACGTTTTCTTACCCTTAATCCCAGAAAGCTTCTTTTAGAGATTACAAGGTCAGGGAGGAAACTAACTAAGCGGTAAGAAATTTCAGGAGCATTTTACTTGATTTAACGATTCCCGTTTCGGGAGGATTTTCTCGTGATTTAAGGCGCATATGCAATTGTCAAAATAAGAAACAATATTACCAATATCCAGATGAGCGGTATATTTATAGCATTCGATAATTTTCCATTCCAGTTAAAGGTTGGGAAAAAGGCCGAAAGGGCATTTACGGCCCCAAAGATTAAGGCGATCCAAGCGTAGGCGTGTCCCCAATCGCCACCTAAATTTTTAAAAATGATTACAAGAGCCTGAATTAATAAGGAAATCCCGTTTATGAACCAGTGAACCCTATCTGCAATAAGAGGATTTTCCTTAACAACTACTCGTATCGGCTCGTCGCGAGGCAAATAAACATAAACTCCCGGTGTCCTTTCTCCTGAATAGAGTTTAAGTAAGCTCAATAAATACCCGATCGGAGTAAGGTAGAGTAGTGTTATAAAAATTCCATTCAAGACTGGCCCCATGCTGATATTTAACAAAAAACTGGGCGTATTTTCAAGTGAGTAATTATTGAGAGGGGTATTCTTATGAGCATGAAAAAGGATAGGTCAAAATAAGGCCCGTTCCTTTAAGACCATAATTTAGGTTTTGGCAGAAGATCAATGGCGGTGGCTAAAAATGACCAAAATTAGTTTTGCGTTTTCTTTTTTGGCTCATTCTAATAGCGGGTGTAATATTTTCCCAAGATTGTTTTGAGGAAAAAGGTTGTTTGGATAAATTGCGATCATCTTAATAGCTTTCCTTTGGCAAAGGGCGCGCTTTCTTTTGAGGAAGCGATCGTATTTTCCGACTTCGCCTTGGAGACCGAAAAATTCAACACGAATTCCGTTAATCAAAAAATCAGAACTCATTTTACTGTTGGGATAGGGAACATGAATTTGGTGTTCGACGTTATTTTCAGAGAGCCAGTCATCAATAATCTTTTCCGCTAGAGAATCGCATATGTGGCCATCATTGGCCTTATGTTTTTTGGCGAATAAGACGGGATTTGGCTCAAAGCCGGCAGACTCAATGGCGTTATTCCAAGTCCCAAACTCCCTTCTGGCGAGCTTATAGATTCCCCAGAGCTCTCTTTTTACCGGAATCCTCCCGTTTTTGGCTACGAAATCCTGAATTTTTTTAACAGTCTTTGCTTTAGCTAGGCTTGATGGCAACCTGAATTGTTCTCCCTGGCATTTAGAGGAACAAAACTTATTTCTGTTGGGAATTAATTTATGGCATTTTGGGTTAGCGCATCTTTTAGTATATGGCTTCTTGCGCTTTGGATTATTAACTATTGCGGCGCAAGATTTTGAACAGAAACAAATACCGGATGAAGGAATAGCGTGAACTGGTCTTTTTAGGAGTTTGTTACATGAGGGATTTCCGCAATTACAGGTTTTTTGCCTATTTTTTGCCAAGCTTTGACATCGTAGCGAGCAGTAGGGTTTCCAGCCGAACTTTCTTGATTCATTTATCCTCCTTAATTCACGAAGGTAAGTTTTTCCGCAAACGCTACACCTAACTCGTGCCGATGTCATCCTTGGGGGCTTGAAATATTAAACTGATCTTTCGGAGAGCCGGGGCTTGAACCCGGAACCCCCAGACCCCCAGCCTGGTGCGCTGCCAATTGCGCCACTCTCCGTAGTTCCCGTTAACCGAAAACTACCTCTTGCATTTTATCATAGGCCTTGCCAAAATTAAACTGGTATGGCCGATGATAAAAGACTCCAGGCAATCAGGGTAGCCATGGAGCAGATTGAAAAGCAGTATGGCAAGGGAGCGATTATGAAGCTGGGAGAACAGCCAGCCACTAAGACTGGCGTGGAAGTGGTTCCTACCGGTTCGCTTGCCCTTGATATTGCCCTCGGTGTGGGTGGCCTTCCTCGGGGGCGAATAGTGGAAATCTACGGTCCTGAAGCTTCCGGAAAAACCTCACTTGCTCTCTCGGTAATTGCCCAAGCGCAGAAAATGGGGGGAACCGCGGCCTTTGTTGATGCCGAACATGCGGTTGATCCGGCCTGGGCAAAAACAATCGGGGTGAATCTTGATGACCTTTTAATTTCCCAACCAGATACCGGCGAGCAAGCTCTGGAAATTGTAGAGACTCTTGTTCGCTCGGGCGCGGTTGATGTGATCGTCATTGACTCGGTAGCCGCTCTTGTGCCTCGGGCGGAAATTGAAGGCGAGATGGGCGATGCGCTTTTGGGAGTTCAGGCAAGATTAATGTCCCAAGCTTTAAGAAAACTCACCGGGGCCATTTCCAAATCAAAAACCGTGGTGATATTTACCAATCAATTGCGACAAAAGATTGGCATTATGTTTGGTAATCCCGAGGTTACTCCGGGCGGTTTGGCCCTTAAGTTTTACGCCTCGGTTCGTCTTGATACGCGGAAGATTGACACAGTTAAAGATCAAGCGGGCAATATCGTTGGCTCTCGCCATCGGGTAAAAGTGATTAAAAATAAAGTGGCACCGCCATTTAAGGTCGCAGAGCTGGAAATTTTAGCCACCTCGGGAGTTTCCAAGATGGGAGGAATTCTCGATTTGGGAGTTGACCTTGGGGTTATTGAAAAATCAGGGGCCTTTCTTAAATACGATAATCAGATGCTTGGCCAGGGCCGGCCGGCGGCCATTGCTTATTTAGAAGAGAAGCCAAAATTGGCAAAAGAAATAGAAGAGAAAATTTGGGAGAAAGTCAAAAAGGGCGAAAGGGTTGGCGAAAA
>VGLL01000016.1 GCA_016866735.1 Candidatus Shapirobacteria bacterium | reverse complement strand
AGGGTTTCCCCGAATTAGCCCGATTTTCCATCCGCCCTTTCGGGCGAGACGCTGCTTTTTTACAACAGGGAGCCGCTCTACCAATTGAGCTACGGTGGATTATCAATGTACAATGTACAATTTAGAATTTACAATTTCTCGATTTATAACTTTTCTCCCCTTTTAGCGTTTTTGATAATAGTAATTAAAATCCTGATTAATTCTCTGTTCTCTTCGATTAAATCTTCAAGTCTATCTTTAGGAATTAATCCCGATTCGGCAATCAGTTTTAACCAATACTCTGTTTCTCTCGCCTCTTTCAGGGCAATTGTCATTCCTCGAATAAACTCTCTCTTCGAACTAGCGTTTTGGGCCTCTTCAATATTCGCCCCAATTCCTGTTCCCGACCTTACAACCTGACCCCCAATTGCAAATCCGGCTGCATTCTTAGGCAAACTGACCGTTAATTTAATAATTCTTACTCCAAAACGGAAACTCCTCTCCCTGATGCCAAAAATCCTCTCCCCCACGCTCAAATTATACATTGTAAATTGTAAATTGTAAATTAGATTATTCGAGGTAATCTTGGAGCTTCTTCTTCCTCGAGGGGTGCTTGAGTTTGCGCAAGGCCTTAGCCTCAATTTGGCGAATTCTCTCTCTTGTCACCCCAAACTCCCGACCAACTTCTTCAAGGGTCATCGGCTTTTTGCCCTTTAGGCCGAAACGGTACTCCAACACCCGCGCCTCGCGAGGAGAGAGAGTGCCAAGCACCTCGCCGATATTATCGCTTAATAGCTGTTGAGTAGCCGATTCAAGGGGCGAAGGCCGAGTGGTATCTTCAATAAAATCAGCCAAAAACGAATCTTCGTCATCTCCTACTCGAGTGGCTAAAGAAGTCGTATCCTGACTAATCTTAAAGATTTCTCTGATCCGACTGGGCGGTATGCTTAAGGCCGTGGAAATTTCCTCCACCGTGGGCTCTTTTCCTAGTTCCTGAGTTAGCCGCCTTGAGGTTCGCACAATGCGATTAATCGTTTCCACCATGTGGACAGGAATCCTAATCGTCCGCGCCTGATCAGCAATCGCCCGCGTAATCGCCTGCCTAATCCACCAGGTGGCGTAGGTGGAAAACTTATAGCCCTTGCGCCAATCATACTTCTCCACGGCGCGAATGAGCCCGCCGTTGCCTTCTTGAATTAGGTCCAGAAAGCTTAAGCCTCCGGAAAGGTATCTTTTGGCGATAGAAACAACTAGCCTCAAATTTGATTCAACCAGTTTCTTTTTGGCCCGCAGATCCCCCTTTTCGATCCTTTTGGCCAAGGCAACTTCTTCTTCAAATTTAAGCAACGGGGCCCGCCCAATCTCTCTTAAGTACATCCTCACCGGGTCAAGAGTGGTAATCTCGCCCATGGCCGCCAGGGCTTCGAGCTCGCGCACTAACTCCTGGTGGGATCTTTCCTCTTCTTTCAGTTCTTCCTGGGTAATCGAACCAAAAATATCAACCCCGCTATTTATCAGTTTCCTAAAGAGTTCTTCGACTTCGTTCAAATGTTCTTCCGGCTCGGGGATCACCGCCAGAATTTCGTCGTGGGTAACGAAACCGGCTTTTTGCGCTTTTTTGACGAGATCTTTTATAGAAGAGGTCTTTTCTTTCATGGCGGTAATTATAACAAATTCTCAAGCCAATTTCTGCGAAAGGCGGCGAAATTCTTCCTGAAGCTTCCCCAATTCTTCTTCTTTCCCTTCCTCTTCGAGCCCCTTGATCAGTCTGCTAAGTTCCGCTAACTTCTCCCGCAGGACCAAGTCGGCCAAGTCTCTTTTGGTTTTTTCAATCTCCCGGTCTTTCTTTTCCTCATCCCGCAGAAGGTCGCCAAGATCGAATAAATAAAGATTGCTAAAGATTTCTTTAAGCTCTTCCGGCAGCTCCTTAGCAAACCCCTTGGGGCCAAATTTTTTCTTCTCCTCGGTAAAATTATCCAACGTCTCTAGGATTCTTAAAAAGGCGGGCGTCGCCAGAAGATTGCGCAGCTCTCTTTTTTGCAGTATTTTCAGCTCCTCTGCCTGAAAAAGAATGGCCAAAAGATATTCCTCAAGAACCTCTCGCCGCGATTTAGGCATTTTAGCACTTTGGTTTTCTTCGCTTGTTGAATTTTGAATTTTGAGTTTTGAGTTTTGAGTTTTTTTAATCTGTTCCCAAACCGCCTCCTCGGCAATGCCAAGTCTTGCCGCCAATTCTTTAACATAGTGGGCCTTAACGATCTCGTCGCTGATCTTGACCAGCACTGGCACCAATTCCTGGCCGATTTTTCTCTTCGCTTCCGCGGTCCCTTGGGGAAATCGGCTAAACGCCGAGGTAATTAAAAAGTCAAAAACCGGAACAGCTTCTGCCAACTGCTTCTTAAATAAACCCGCGTCTTTCTGGGCCGCCTCGTCCGGATCCTTAAAAGAGCCCAAACTCGCCACTCTAACCTCGAAACCGGCATTATCGGCAATTTCCACTCCCCGCCTAGCGGCCATATCGCCAGCAAGGTCCGCATCCAGCGCCAAAATGATCTTCTGGCAAAATCTCTTCAAGAGGCCGGCCTGGCCCTCGGTTAAAGCGCTCCCTTTAATCGCCACGACATTTTGCACGCCCGCCTGGTAAGAGGAGATGGCGTCCAGTTCTCCCTCGACAACCACCGCCGCATCTTCTTTTTTAATGGCCTCTTTAGCGACCGACAAGCCGTAGAGAAGATCGCTCTTGTGGTAAACCAGGGTCTCCGGCGTGTTAATGTATTTTGGTGCTTCCCTGTCCCCTGAGGGCAAAATCCGGCCCGCGAACCCCCGTACGTTCCCCCGATGGTCCTTGAGGGGAAACATTAAGCGATCGCGGAATTGATCGTGCGACTCTCTGCCTCCGCCCGCCAGTCCCGCTCTTTCTAAGTCTTCTGGCTGATATCCTTTTCTGCCCACCAAATACCTCCTAAGGCCATCCCAAAGATTGGGGGCATATCCAATGCCAAAGACAGTAATTGATTCCCGAGTAATCCCCCGGCCAAGAATATACCTTAAGGCCGGTTGTCCCACGCGGTGGTTTAGAAGAAGATAATGATAAAACTCGCTGGCTAGATGATTAATCTGAAAAAGCTTTTCTTTTTCTGCCTCCTCGCCGGCCGGGCGATAAGAAACCAGTTTGACCCCTGCTCTTTTGGCCAAAAACCGTAGGGCCTCGCCAAAATCCATTTTCTCAAACTCCATTAAGAATTGAAAAATCGAACCGCCCCGGCCGCAGCCAAAACATTTAAAAATCCCCAGTTCCGGCGAGACCATGAAAGAGGGGGTTTTCTCCGCATGAAAAGGGCAAGTTGCCCGCCAATTCCGGCCGGCCTTCTTAAGGGGCACATATTCAGAAACAAGCTGGACAATGTCAACCTTGGAGCGGATTTCTTCAATTTGATCCATATTTTTTAACAACTCAAAATCTCTGGTAAGGATCTTAGTGCCTCGCTAATCGGCCAAATCTCCATCCCCCCTTTATAGATTTTTCTGTTTCCTCCGTAAATTACATATCCTTTAGCGACAGGATAATCCCCAAGAAAAGATTTCAGGCCCGTAAGATCATTTGGAAAAATATTTCTTTTGCTCTTAACCTCAAAAGCTTTTAAGCCCCTTTTCCCGTAGGCGATAAAGTCAACTTCAGCGCCGGCGACGGTTCGGTAGTAATAGAGATGGTAGTCCAGACCTAAGTAATCATTAATCGCCCGCAGGTTTTGGAAAAATAGGCTCTCAAGGGCCATCCCGCCTATAAATTCAGGCTGATCAAACGGTCCGGCCGGTCTTAGGGCGCGATAGACACCAGTGTCAAAAAGATAAAACTTGCCGTGAGAAACAAGTTTTCTTTTTGCTTTTTTGGCAAAAACCGGCAATCTTATGCCAATAAGCAAATCCTCAAGCGCAGCAAAATAATTTTCTGCCATTCTCCGTCCCACCGCGGCTTCCCTGGCTACTTCAGCCATATTCAAAACTGACCCCTGGGAAAAACTAGCCGTTTCCAAAAACCGGCCAAAGGCACCCAGGTTCCGGCTTATCCCTTCTTGAGTAATTTCCTGCTGCAAATAGGCCTGGAGATAACTTTTAAGATAATCTGTCTTGTCTTCGGCAGAAAAAACTCCCGGCAGGCCCCCAAACTGCAGGTACTCATTCAGTCGGAAATCATTGCCTAACTCGGCCGCCGTCAAAGGATGTAAATAATAAATCAGGGCTCGGCCAGCGAGTAAATTAACACCGCCTCGGCGCAATTTTCGCGCCGAAGACCCGGTGAGAACAAATTTATAGTTTCTGGTCTCGATCAGGCGATGGACCTCATCCAATAATTGCGGAATTTTTTGAATTTCATCAATAACAACCCAGTCGGTAAACCTGGGAGGAATTGATTCCTCTATGCGGGTAGGGTTAGCCAGAAGATAATTATATGTTTCTGCCTTGAGCAAATCAAAATACAAAGCGCCGGGGAATTTTGACCTCACCCAGGTGGTTTTCCCTGTTCCCCGAGGGCCAAACAGGAAAAAGCTTTTTTCTGCCGGGGGGACCAGTAATCTCGGGTACATAAGTACATTATAACTGAATATTTGTACTTGTCAAGTACAATTTCTGGGTCTTTAGTAGTTATTTCAGGACTTACGCGAGTAAAGTCCTGAAATCCTTTCATTTTCTCACCCCCTTTCAGTTTGCCCGAAAAGGACTCTCCTTTCGGGGCTAAATTACCATAGCAGAAATTCTTTAGGCGTAATAATTTTGGTTTTCCCAAACTTTTTAAGTGCCAGAAGGTCCTTATCGCCTGTAACCAAATAATCAGCTTCGCCAAAAGAGCAAAGATCCAGGACTTGGTTATCCTTCGCGTCTCGGCAAAGATTGACTTGCTCCGGTGGAATAATCTTAATTGGTCTGGTCTCGAATTCATCAAGGATTATTTGTCTTTGTCTTCGTTCAATACGATGCTCTTCTAAAAAGTTAGTCAATTCCGCCAGAACGAACGGAGAAACAAGAAGAACAAATTTGTTCTGCCGAAAGTGTTTTATCACTAATCCCGGCTTCCCTCCCCACAAAATTCCCGAGACCAGGACGTTGGTGTCAAGAACGACCCGTGGCTTTATTGACAAGCTCATACATTTCTTCCTCTGTCTTGGGATAGGGGATCTTTGCCCCTTTTAGATAATTCTTGAATTGTCTTCTGGCCTTCTTTATTGCCTCTCCAAACTCACCCTGCCATCTTACTTCTTCCGCCTGATAACGATCATAGGGAATAAGTACTGCCTGGGGAGAGCTGTTACGAATGAGAATATATTCTCTCTTCTGCAGAGCAACTTCGTCGATCAGCTGACTTAGATTATTTCTGGCCTGGGTAAGATTGATCAGGTTCGGCATGATACACAAAGTGTACAATAAAACAGCCAGTTTGTCAAGAGGGTAGAATGTATCCCCCCGGCGGCCAGGCCTTTCTTTTTTCGCCAATCCTCGGCCGAAGTCTGTCTCCCCAAGTCTTCCCTTTCAGCAAAACATTTAAAGTGAGCAGGACTTACGCACGAAGTGCGTAAGTCCTGAAATCCTTTCATTTTCTCGCCCCCTTTCAGTTTGCCTGAAAAGGACTCCCCTTTCGAGGCTAAATTTCTTACGCTGCGGAAGGAGAGGGATTCGAACCCCCGGTCCCGCTAAGCGGGACATTCGCTCTCAAGGCGAACGCAATAGTCCACTCTGCCATTCCACCCTGAGCCTGCTGAAGAGCTCGGCCTTCGGCCTCGTAAAAAGTCGGTTCGAACAGAGGAAAAATTAATCTGATTTTTCCCCTAAAGAAAATGCAAGAATTTAAAAGAACAAAAACTTAAATGACCCACCCGGTGGACTCAATCTGATCTCTCAAATTGTCCGAATGGGTCATTAAAAAAGAGATCAGAAAATTGAGTCCAATAACAGTATGCCAAAACAGACGGCAGTTTTACAAGGACAATTGGAATCGTCAGGCGATACTTGAAATCTGAAAATATGCTATACTTTTACATAGAGATACATATGGAAAAGCAAATTAACATTGGTGATCAAAATACCCAGCAAATCGGTCAAAACCAAGTTGACCGATTAATACCCGTTCGAGAAAAACCAAAATCGAACTACTTTGTTATTGGATCGATTGTATTAATTTGTTTTGTCGTTTTTGGTTTTGGTGGATACTATCTAGGAATACAAAGAAATAAGAATTCTCAAAATAATCAACCGCCAGTGTCTTCACCGACTCCTTCATTAACGACCAGAATACCGCCTATTACCACTTCTACAAACACGCCAGAAGTTACACAAAACCCAATCGTTACTACGAAACCTATTTCCATACCTTCAAATTGGAAAAAATATACTGCAGAAGATCCAAACTTTGGGATAAAGACAACAATGGCTATGCCTTCTGGATATTCATTTAGATTTACAGGTTCCGAATTCACTATCCAAAATGACTCGGACGCAACAGAACTTTGGGATTACTCAAGCTCTGTTTATAGAGACAATGGCGGGGTTTTGAAAAACCATTATGATGGTAGCTCCCGTAGAGCGTGGTATGAGAAACGGCTCTCAGAGAGGCAAAGCACCGAAAAAATAATCAGCGTCAAAGAGAAACCGCTAAATGCAACTACATACTTGGAGATAACTGTCCAAACGCCTTCCTATGATGACCATGGAGTGACTTCTGGGACAAAGAACGGGTTACATTATGTGTATGCCCAAAATAATATCTTGCATATGATTGTGCCAGCTTCAAATAAAGCATATACATCATCCGCCTTAATTCCAGGCAATATAGAATCAATTTTAGCTTCACTTACTTCGATCCAGACTAAATAATAATCAGATCACAAAAACCAACAAAGGCCAAAATGGTGGATTTTGGCCATTCATTTTTGATACAATTTAGGGAGTAAATTTGTTTAACCGCGCATGGGCGGGGGGCAAGGACAGTTAAAAATAATTCCTTTCTCGCCCTTCGGGCGAGAAAGTCGCGCGCGCAAAAAATAAGTGAGGCCGAAGGTAGAGCCCTTCGGCTGCGCTTAGGGTAAACTCCAAGATGGCACGGCAAGCGGGTGGGGGCGCTTGCCACGCTCGCCCTGAGCCTACCGAAGAGCGGTGTGTATTTGAAAAAATCTTTACCCCGTAAAATTTACGAAGTAAATTTGTCCGAGGCGAACTGATTTTGCGCGCGATTGGCTCGGCGGGAGGAATTTCCCCCCGAACTCCCTTTCCACCCGCCTCGCCTTGCCTACCCGACGAACAGGCGGGAAGCAGAAACGAAAAGAACGATTTCAAGTTTTTCTTTGGCAGCAAATTCTTTATTTCGTGAATTTGAAAGTCTTAATAATTTCTTCGAAATCACTTTGTGGTAAAACTTTTTTATCAGAATTCCAAACCGCTACTCCTTTAAATTCACCTGTACTAGGCATATTTATAAGAGCGCCACTATTTGGACCCGGATTTATAGTAGGGCCCTCTACATTTCTTTCTTCTACATAACTATCGCCGCTTACAATCAATACTTTCTGATCATCCACAGTTATTGTCTTGATTGGTTCTACCAGCCATCTTTTATCTAATGCCATAAGGTGATAATATTTTCCACCTTCATATAAATATTTTACGAAATCTAAGAAGTACCCCGACCGACCGGCTGTAAAGTCTGCCGTAATTCCACCAATAGAAAAATATTTATTGTTCTGAAAGCCACCTGTAAATTTTTTGCCCGTTTCGCCATTATTAATAGATACTTGAAAATCACCATAATTAGTCGGGTATCTAAAACTTAACCCAATTTCTTTATTCTCGTATGTTTTCCAGCCAATAGTATTATCGCTGGTGCTTGGGTGCGCTTGCTTTGGTGTCGGTGATTGTTGGGAAACTTCGTTTTGCTTTTTTAGTGCTTCAATCTGATTTTGAAGTACAGATATTTGATTATTGAGCTGTGTTTGTTTTACTGAATATGAATTGTTTAACGCAAGATAAACTATTCCTCCCACAATCAAAGCACCCAAAATAGAACTGATAACACCTACTAAAATTAAATTTTTCATTTTCCCTCCACTTTTTTGTTCGGGCTGACTCAATTGTTGTTGATTTATTTCCTGTTCCATATTTTTAGTTAGTTAATTATTATTTTAACAAATCTTCTGTCGAAACACCAAGGCCCTTGGCAAGGCGCAATAAATTCACTTTGCAAATTTAAACGGCGTTGTTGCGGTAACGCGGCGATTTTCGCCGTAGTTTAAGTGCCTTCGAAATACTTCTTTAGCATACCTCTAATCGTTCTTCCCCCATAGCCACTCTTCAAATACTCTTCTCTGTTTTTAGCATCTATCCTATTTAGAAACGCTTCATAAAAAATTAGCCTATACGGTCTAAATGGCTTTGTGGCTGCATTTTCTCCTGCATTATGTGATTGAAATCTCTTCATTAAATCAGAAGTATAACCAATATATAAACTTTCATCCTTTTGACTTTGGAGAATATAAACGTAATAGAACACGGGCGGCAGCGTAAGAAATTTATTCCATAAATTTCAACGCTCCAGCAACGTTGAAATTGTCATGCAATTTCTTACGTTGCGGTGTGCTTTTGAAAAAATTCGAACTGATTTCGCCCAAAATTTGTAGGGCGGGCGGAATTCCCCCCAGACCCCCCTTCCGCCCGCCCGCAGAAGCGACCCTTTCGGATTGGACGATTTCAAGTTTTTCGTTCCGCTTTTAGCGGAACTCCGAGCTTCGCTCGGTTTGGCGGCGAATTCTTTTTATATTATCTCTCTTAAATATTGACCTGTAAACGAATTTTTATTTTCAGCAACAGACTCAGGGGTTCCTTCAGCAACGATTTCCCCGCCTTCATTTCCTCCACCAGGTCCCAAATCAATAATCCAATCGGCGTTTCTAATAAAATTCATGTTATGCTCAATGACAAGTACGGTATTACCATTTTCCACAAGTTCGTTAAGCAGATTGAGTAATTTTTCAATGTCAGCAAAATGTAAACCCGCAGTTGGTTCATCAAGAATATAAATCTCGCCTTTTTTGTGAAGTTGGCTAGCCAACTTCAATCTTTGTGCTTCTCCACCTGAAAAAGTGTCATGGCTTTGCCCAAGTTCAAGATAACCCAATCCCACTTTTACCAAGGTTTCGACTCTGTGCTTGATAATCTCGTCATCAAAAAAACTTAAAGACTCGTCTATTGTCATCTCTAGCACTTCATGGATATTTTTACCTTTATATTTGTAGGTCAATGTTTCTTCTTTGTATCTCTTGCCCAAACAAGTTTCGCATTTTACGGTAACATCTCCCATAAAATGCATATCAATTTTTTTGTAACCAAGTCCTTTACAATCAGGGCAAGCTCCACTGCTATTAAATGAAAAAATTGATTTGCTTACATTGTTTTCTTTTGCAAACAAATCTCTAATTCTGTCAAAAATACCGATGTAAGTTGCACTGTTACCCCGTGCCATTCCAGACATTGCCTTTTGATCAATAACAATTACTTTATCCCTAAATTTGTTTGCGAATACATCAATCAAAAGGGAACTCTTACCCGAACCCGAAACTCCAGTAAAGGCACACAATAAACCAAGAGGAACACGACAATTGATATTCCTAAGATTGTTTACATTAGCGTTTTGAATTTCGAGATAGTCGGTCGGCTTTCTTCTATTTTGATTTATTTGAAGCAATCTATTATTTTTTAGGTACCTACCCGTTACGGAATTGCTATCATTTATCAGATCGTTAATGTTGCCGGAACTAATGATCTTGCCCCCACTTTTCCCGGCTTTGGGTCCCAACTCAACCAAATAATCGGCAATCTTCATTATCTTTTCATCATGTTCAATGGCAATTATTGTATTATCTTTATCCCTTAAATTTTTGATTATATTGATAATATTTTCGCAATCGTGGCTATGCAATCCCGATGTTGGCTCATCCAAAATGTATATCATTTCAATCAAGTTGTTACCCATTTCTCTGGCTAGTTTTAGTCGTTGGGCTTCTCCACCTGACAATGTGTCTAAACTTCTATTCAAGGTTAAATAACCAAGTTTTACATCGGCTAAACATTTTGATGTTTCAAGAATTCTATTTATTAGCTCATGAGCTTCTGAAACCTTAAATTGACTAATTTCGTCAATAAACTTGGTTATCTCCATATTTGAATAGTCACCGATACTTTTTTCTCTTATTTTTGACTGAAGGATTTCTTTTTTTAATCTGCCACCAAAACAGTCAGAACAAGGTTGTTGCACCAAATAGGGTTTGTCTGTCTTTTCCTTCCTCTCTGAAATTCCTCTTAAATCCCCAGCCCGTTTTATTAATCTAGTTATTATTCCTTCGTGGCTAAACCTTTGAACGAAACCTTGATCTTGATTACTAAGTTCAATCCGAGGAGTGTATAAAAGGAAAAACAACTCGTCCTTAGAAAAATCTTTTATCGGTTTGTTTATATCTATTTTCCCCGACGATCCGATGATGTTATATAGCCTATTTCCAGGTCTGTAATTGTTATGATTTACGGCACCTTCTGCGAGAGATTTTTCAAAATCAATTATTGTCGTAGGGTCAACTGTAAATTCCTGCCCCACTCCTTTGCACTTGGGACAAGCCCCCTTTGGATTATTGAAAGAGAAGTGACCTGCGCTAAGATTGGGGACAGAACCAAAACGAGAAAAAAGTAACCGTAAATAAGTATAAATCTCTGTTGCAGTTCCAACTGTAGAGCGGGGATTTCCTCGTAGTTGTTTTTGATCTATCGAAATTGTCGGGGAAAGATTGGTTACATCGTCTACATCTGGCCTTTGCGTTCTTTTTAGAAGTCTTGCGGCGTAAGTGCTAACGGATTCCAAAAATTGACGTTGACCCTCGCTATAAAGAATGTTGTAGGCAATTGTGGATTTTCCCGATCCCGAAACGCCAACAAGACAAGTAATTTGGTTTCTCGGAATTTCAAGACTGATATTCTTTAGATTGTTTTCCCTAGCACCAATAATTTTTATGCTTTTGTGTGTATTCATAGCGATTATTTGACTAACTCGTCTAAAGAAATGCCTAATCCTTCTGCTATTTTTGTGATTGTCTGCAAAGAAGGATTTTGGATTACATCTGACTCTATCTTGGCAAGCGTTGTATACGGCATATCCGCTTTTTTAGCTAATGCGTCTTGTGTTAAATCTTTCTTTTTACGCCAAGCCTTTATTTTTGATCCGATGGTTTCTAATTTGCTTTTCATTTCTTCCATACTATGTTAGTATTATGTTGATGGCTATCTATAACTCACATTTATATACTAACATGTATCATCTTTTTCTTCAATTAAAAATGAGGGAAGCCTGCTTTTGGCCCAAAATGAAGTTCGAGACGATATTTTTTCAGGTTCTTTGGCGGTTTTTCAATCCGAAAGGGTCGCTTCTGCGGGCGGGCGGAAGGGGGGTCTGGGGGGAATTCCGCCCGCCCTACAAATTTTGGGCGAAATCAGTTCGAATTTTTTCAAAAGCACACCGCCAGTTGGGAAATGTCTTTGTTGGCTCGCCCTCTGCGAGGGCTCGCCAGCCAATTTTAAGCGCAAATTGGAATTTTTTATCTTTGCCCCGAAGGGGCTCTGGCCAAAAGCAGGCTTCCCGAATTTTCATTTTTAATTTTTAAGGAGTAATTATGAAATATTTTATCTACACTCGAAAATCAACGGATAGCGAAGAAAGACAGGTTTTAAGTATTGAAGCTCAGCTTGCTGAGCTAAAAGAATTTGCCGCCAAAGAAAAACTTGAAATCGTCGCCTCGCTTTGCGAGGCAAAAACTGCCAAAGAACCTGGCCGAACTGTGTTCGGCGAAATGCTTGCTCGGATTGAAAAGGGCGAAGCCCAAGGAATTTTGGCTTGGCATCCGGACAGACTGGCTAGAAATTCAATAGACGGAGGAAAAATCATATATCTGCTGGACACAGGAAAGATTAAAGATTTGAAATTTCCCACATTTTGGTTTGACAGCACGCCACAAGGAAAATTCATGATGAACATTGCCTTTGGTCAAAGCAAGTATTACATCGACAATCTAAGCGAAAATATCAAACGAGGTCATCGGGCAAAACTGCGAAAAGGAATTTGGCCAAGCTTTGCCCCGCTTGGGTATTCAAATAATCCAAAAACAAGGGCGATTGATATTGATAGCGAAAAAGCACCATTTGTCAGAAAAGCATTTGAACTTTACGCAACTGGAGAATACACATTGAAAGCCCTTGCTAAAGTTTTGGATCAAGCGGGGCTAAGAAGCTACAAAGGCAATGTTCTTTCCGTTTCCTGTGTCCAGCGACTTTTGCAAAATCCGATCTATTACGGAATATTTTCTTTCAACGGTGAAATTTATGACGGAACACACGAGCCAATTATTTCCAAGAAACTTTTTGATTCTGTTCAACAAGTAATGAGTAATCGAGGGAAAAAGAAACGCAAGCGAAAACACGAGTTTGCTTTTTCGGGATTGATGAAATGCGGAAATTGCGATTGCTTCATAACTGCCGAAAAACAAAAAGGACACCACTATTATCGTTGCACCAAGAAAAAGCAACCTTGTAATGAAAAATATTTGCGGGAAGAAAAACTTGTTGAACAGATGAAAGGAATTATTCAAAAAGTTTCTTTGCCTGACGACTGGGCAGAAAATATGCTTGCCGAGATAAACAAAGAACGGGAACAGGCAAAAGAGGAAACGAAAGTTTTTGTTCAAAATCTCCAAGACAAGAAAACGGATATTGACGCCAAAGCCGAAAATCTGCTTGATCTGTTTATTGGCGGAAAAGGCATTGAGCCCGAAGAATATCAACAGAAAAAACAAAAACTCCTCAATGAGAAGTTGGACATTCAACAGAAAATTAAAGATTTTGAACAAAAAGGAAATAATTGGTTCGAACCGATGAAAGAAATGATTTTAGCCAGTAACCAAGCCAAAATTCTTTTGTCGCAAAGCGACAATCAAGAAATCCGAGCATTCCTAAAAAATATCGGCTCGAACTTCATTTTGAAAGATAAAAAATTCCAATTTGCGCTTAAAATTGGCTGGCGAGCCCTCGCAGAGGGCGAGCCAACAAAGACATTTCCCAACTGGCGGTGGGAGAGGGATTCGAACCCCCGTGAGACTTGCGCCTCGCATGGTTTTCAAGACCAGCCTGTTAGACCACTCCAGCACCCCACCCTGAGC
>VGLL01000015.1 GCA_016866735.1 Candidatus Shapirobacteria bacterium | reverse complement strand
TATTGGCAGCAGCTTGCCATATTCGTCTCTGCCGGTTTTCAAAATCGAATAGGCATTATAACCTAGGGCTGGCTCGTCCCAGGTTATGCCTACCGGGTACTCTCCCAGCTTATAAACCCGAAGAATAAAGGCTAAAGAAACAATAATGATTAATAGCCAATATTTTTTAAAAACCGCTTTCATTTCTCTAAAATATCAAAGGCTGGTTTACCATCCAAGAAATTTATCGTCTTCATTTTACTCCACCCCTCCGGATAATTCCCTGGGGAAGTAACCAGCAAACATTTGACATTTGACATTTGACATTTGACATTTTTAATCTCCCAATCATTGACAAATTCAAACTTAGCAAAACTGTCCACCCAATACCAACCGGTACGAAAATACCTGGCCAAATTTTCGTCCTTCTTGTATTTATCTGGATCCCATGGCCAGTAAAATAAGACAAACTCATGGGGCTCGCCGTATTTTTTAGTAAATATGATTTTATTATACCGATCGTAATTCTGTTTAATATAATAAACTGCCTCCTTATAGCCATACTGCCAAGACCAAGAGTAATCCCGACGATATGAACCGAAGTAAATCATTAAATAGCTTCGGGCCAAAGCAAAGATGGCGAAAATAAAAAAAACCGAAAATAAAACCGCCACTCTTCTATTTTTAAAAGGTTGACAAAATTGGAAAAAGCCCAAAGCGACTAGTATCTGGGGCAAAGGGAGAACGGTTGTTGCCCGAATTACGTGACCGCTCCCGCTCGTTATCGCCGCCGGAATAAGTGACAAAAGAAGCCAGAGGAAAGCTACCCAAAGAGTTCTTTTCTGTGGGGGAAAACTTTTGCGCAAACACCCGAATACTAAAATTCCCAGCCCTAGATAAAAGAAGGGCATTTCCACTGGATACAAAACCCCTTTCCCGGGAACATTAAATTGGTACTGAGTTCCCCCCGCAAAAAAAAGAAACCGCGGAGAAAAATAGCCGAGATAATTTGCCCAAAAATGGCTTAAAAAATAGGTTGGCCGATTATAAACCAGTCGACTTAAGAATGGGGGCAGATTCGATCCCGCCCGGCTTTCAATTATGTGGTTAATTGCGCCCTGATCAATAATCGAGACCCACTGCGCCCTGGCTTGAGCTTCAGATCCCAAAGCAATGGGTATTAAGGGCAAGAAAAAGACCAAAAGCAAAGTAGCGGCGAAAATAAATTGAGTTCTCCTTTTTTGCCACCATTTTCTCCATTCACTCCGATAAAGAATAATTAAGCTTACTAGCAATAAAGGAACAAAAATCCGGGCATTATGGTAAGCGTAAACAGAAACTCCTAGCGCCAAACCCGCAAGGGGCAGAAAGATGGCCTTTTTCCGGCGATGAAGGAAAAGGGCGAGGCCAGTCGTGATCAAAAAGAAACTAATGTTTGATTGGACCACGAATCTCGAGGGAAACAAAGTCCAGGGGTCAATCGCCACCAGAAAGGAGGCAAGAAGACCTACCCAAATACCGAATCCCAATCCCTGGACAAGAAAAAAACAAGAAAGAACTGTCAGGCCGCCCAGCAAGGCATGGGGTGCTCTGATGCCAAATTCATTTAAGCCAAAGACGGAAATACTGGGAATAGCCAGATAGAGATTCGCCGGCAAGGGATAATCCCCATAGGCACGAAAGTTCGCAAGGGGCAATCGCCCCCATTCGTCACTGCCGGTTTTAAGGATGCTGTAGGCGTTGTAACCGTGAGAAACCTCATCCCAATTTAGAGAAGGGGGGTTTGTATCAAGCCGCCAGAAGCGCAAAACAAAACCTAAAAGAACAATCAGAAAAAGCAGTATCTCCAGTTTTTGCTTAAATAAGAATTTCATTTACCGGTAACGATGTAAAAGATCGGTTGGCCATAGGGATTCCTAATCGCCTTCAAAACCTTAATCTTAGCCGGAGGATTTACTCCCCAGTCCCAATCGCCGCCCACTTCGTCTTTCTGCGAAACCAGATAAAGAAGATCCGGCTTTATAAAAGAAGCGATTTCCCCGGTTTGGCTCAAAGTTCCAAAATAATACCTGTTTTCGAGACTAAAACCATTAAATCCCGCCAAGATATCCTTCTCGATTTTATCACTCTTAAACTCCTTCAAAAATTTATCCGGAGGATATTGCCACCAAAAGAGGAACCTGGGAAGCGAGGGCTCGTAAGAATTATTAAAGACAAGCGTCCGGTATTCTTTCTCGTTATTTTTCATAAATCGCATTGCTTCCTTATAGCCAAACTGCCACCAGCGCCACGATTCAGCGGCATAGTGCACCCAATAGCGATGGCTATAGATTATAAAACCGGCGAAAAACCACAAAGAAATAAATGCTATTCCCATCACTCTAAGCCTCGCCGGCCTTAATATTCGATAAACATAAATCAGGCCCAGTGACGAAATAACCATTAACGGAGGGAGTAGCAAAAACAGCCTACTGGCATGATTGGCCCCATCCCAAGTCAAACTGGTTGGAATCGGAGCAATAAGAAGCCATCCTAGCCAAAAATTCTTCATTTGTTTTTCGGCCCTGGTTAATAAATAAAATATCCCTATAATTAAAAGGGGGAGTTGGACCCAAAAAATTTCTCCCATCTCGTGAATTGAGCGGCGAAAAGTTACGTCTCCTCGCTCAAAAAGAAAGAGCGGCGAAAAAGCGCTCAAATAATTCAACCCAATTACCCGCGCCCAAGCGAGGGGCTTATTATGAAAAATCTTTTCCACTAAAGTGTTTCCGGCCGCGGCTCTCTCCAGGTTGATCTGCCCGATATATTCCTGGTGCCCAAAGACGCTAAATTGGGAAAACCTCTCTGCTGCGTGTCCAAAAATTACCTCTCTGGCGATAGGCATTATCATGACCAAAAAAATAAAAAAGGCGAGGAGAATTTTCTTTTTTTCCATGTTCAAGAACTCGTTTCGGAAAATAAAAATCATTAAGGCCAAAATGAGGGGCAACAGCACATTGGCCGTACTGTAGGTATATAGGGTTAGGCTAAAAAGAGCTGCTGCCGGGAGCAATAACCAATTGTTCTTAAAAGAAATAAGAGTAAAATAAATCGCGGCCAGAAATAGAAAAAGCAGGAGAGATAGCTCAAAGGCGGCCCGACTGTATTGTATATGCCAAGGCGAGGCGGCCAAAAAAAATGCTGAAAGTGCGGCAATAAGTTCATCTTTAAAGAGTCTCTTGGTTAAAAGATAAAGAAGGTAAACGGACAAAATTCCCAAAAAGGCCGAAGGTAATCTTACGCCCCACTCATTAAGGCCAAAAATCCCTATGAAAGGGGCAGTAACATACATAACAAGTGGCGCCCGCCACTCTGAAAAAGAATGAATGTATGCCGGCAGAAATTGGCCGTAGTAGTCGTGGCCGGTCTTGAGCAAAGAATAAGCCTGATAACCAACATCCAACTCATCACCAAATAACTCGGGCGGCACAAGATCAAGTCTCCAGATCCTTAAAAAAGCAGCCAAAAAAAGCACCATAACCACAAGAAGATGCATTTTTCTCATAACTTCCTTCTGATTACTTTAACTCCTTGGCCCGCCAGCAAGAAAAGGGCTAAAGCCCAGAGAGCGAAAAATATTTTATCGCCCAAAAGCTTCTGGGTTAAATTATTTAAAAGATCAGCCAGGCCAGCCTTTTTATCCGCCGTTCGGTAATAAGCCGAAAAGCTTAAGCCCCCTGTCCTGCCGATTCCGACACCAATGGGCGGCTCGTTAAGAGAAACGGCCTCGACTGCGATAGCAAAGCGCTCGCCTCTTGAAGCCGGAATTGGATCAAACTGAAATCTTACCAGACTTGGATCACCAATATTGTATCCGGAAAAAGATCTCTCCACTAAGAGCACCCCCTCTTCTGATTTAAGCGAGAAACGAAATTCTCCCCGATTGGCCAATCCGGGATTTTTAAATTGCAAGATGACGATATTTATAAAATCATGTCTTGCGGTAAATGTTTGCGTTAGGGGCTTTCCGGGAGAAAAGCTAACGAATGCATCCCGAAAGGACTGATCTGTATCGAGGCGGTTTCTCACGCCAAGCCAAGCTGCCAAAAGGGAAAGAAAAATAAATAAAACGCCAAGGGCGAAGCTTAAGTACCAGGGCAATCTAGATTCGCTCATGCTGCTTCCCTGCTACTACTAAACAAACGATCCAAATTGCCGAGGCAGAAAACAGAGTGTGGAAAATGCTTTGCAGCAAGCTGGGCTGAAAGATCTTACTAAGAAGCTCTCTTAGGGGCGGCAGAAATAAAATTCCCGGATCCAAAGGAGAAAGCAATCCCAGCGCTAAAAACTTATCATCAAAAAGCAATATCGTGCCCAACCAGCCCATTAGTAAAATGACAACCGGAAGGAAAAGCTTATTCTCCTTAGCAATAAAAATGGCTAAAAAAGGCATCGCCCAAATAAGCCATTGCGGGTGGAAATGAGAGCCGGCAAGAAGAAAAAGCGGAACTGCCAAAAAGTACGCCGCCAAATCCTGCTTTGAACCGCTTCTCCATGCAGCCAAGAGAAATAAGATAACCAGTGCCAATAAAACAACTAAAATTCTTTCTCCAAAACCAATATCTAGTCCCAGCAAGAACATCCTCTGGCTTAGGCCGGAAATAAGGGTGTCGGCCCTAAAAGAAGGCGAAGTGACAAAAGGAAGGGTAAAAATTACGTACGGCGCAACCCCCAGGATAAATAATTTTATTTGTTGGCGCCAGTCCCGGCCACAGACAATCGCTAAAAAGGGGAGAAAAAGGAGAGGGTAAGATTTCATTGCCCCGCCAATGCCCAAGGCTACGGCCCCCCAAAGGGGCTTCTTCTGCCCCACCGCCCAATATAAAGCGAGAAGGGTAAAAAACGCCGGGACGACGTCAAACTGGCCCATTAAGATAACCGCATAGATATTAACCGGGTTAAAAAACCAAAACAGCAGGGCAAGTTGCCTTTCCCTGCTGTTCTTAAGAATTTTTACCAGTAGCCCGCCAACCAGAAACTCAAAGGCGAAGGGAAGCAGCTTTATAAGGAATAGATAGCGGAAAATATGCGGTACCGCCACGGCCTCGTTGCCCATCGCCAGCCACTGGCCAAAAGCTGGTCCCGCCAGGGCTCTTATCAGGGGGAAAATTGAGCCAAAGAAAAAATAAGCTAAGGGTGGATAGACAAAAGGGCCCAGGATTAACTTCTCGGGATTTTGGGCCAGGTATTCGTAAATATTGATGACCCCATTTGCGAAAAACTGGGAAATATAAAAAATTGTTTTTATGTCTGGATGAAAGAAAAAAGGGGCCAAAATAATCCGCAGTAGGGCCGCCGCTAAAAAAATTTGCAGACAGGGAAACACCACTATCTTTTTTATGATGCTCATCTCCGCCATTATATTTTAGCACAACTGGATTCGCGTGTAACCAACTTCTTCCTTTTTAAGAGCCGAATAGCGAAAAGGCGGGTTGATTATTCGGTAAGCGAATTTCTTTGATTAGTTCAAGGCGGTCGCCCGCCAAAGTTGCCGGCAAGTTCGAGCGGGGAACAACATAAAGTGTGGCTGGGGCAATCACTTCCCTAGCCCAATCAATATCGCGTATTTCGTATTTATCAAAAAAAAGGCCAGAGGGCAAATTCTTCCTTTCATTTAAAAATTTTTGCGGATCAAGATAGGTAAAGTAAGGCATATAAAGATGGGGGACGCCGTCATAGTTATGGGTTTCTCCAAATTTCGGATCAATCACTATTTTTTGGTATCTTGCCGAGTGTTCTTTGACATAAGAAGCAATCTGTTTATAGCCGTATTGGAAACCTTCGGCTGCGCCGATCGGGAAATTATGATAATAGATCATAGCAAAATAAAAAAACGAGAGAGAAATAAACATCGGGGCAATTAAAAATCTTACCCATTTACTTTTGAACAAATGCCATAATTCATAATTCCCCGCGGAAATAATAATTGTGTACGGAACTGCCGAAACTAAATTCCTAACGAGGTTTGGCCCACCGATAGTAAGGGTGGGAACTAAAGGAGAAAATATGGCCCACAGATAAATAAACCCCGAATTTTCTTTAAATAATTTATTCACCCGCGCGAGGCCAAAAAAGAATCCCGGCAGGAAGGCAATTAGAAAAAGGCCCGACTGGAAGGGATCATTTTTGGGCATGACATTCAATCCGTCAAAAAATAAATAACCTACTTCTGTATATTGTGAATAGTTTCCCAAAACGGCGCCTATTAACACTAGGATTTTTTGGAAATAATTAAATTCATGGCTAGCAAGAGTCCTATTGAGCGTCGGCTCCTTTAGGATAATTTCGGTACTTGCGCGGGCGTAACTGTGCAAATTATTCAGATAATTAATAAAGATTGGGGCTGTCAGCGCCAGAAATAAAAAGATACCGAGTAGATAAATGGGTTTTCTTTTGATTTTTCTAAAATAAATCAGAAGCAAGAAAATGATAATCATGGGGGTAAATCCCCACTCGGTATGATAACCGTAGACCGAAAATGCCCACGAAACAAAGCCAATGAGTATCAGTAAAAAATGGCCAGTATTAAGACTAAGAAAAAAAAGGTAAATTCCAAAAATAACAAAAAATAGGGCAATATTTGACTCTAGAGCCATTCTCGAACAATAAATATGCCAAGGAGTAATAGCCAAGGTGAAACTAGTCAATAGCGCCAAAGAAATATTCCTTGTTAATAGCTGGACGAGCAGGCCGATAACCAAAACCGTCAAAACACCCAAAATCGCCGAGGGCAACCTCGCACTATACTCATTATTACCAAAAATGACCGTAGTGGGAATGGCAAGATAGATAGCCAGAGGTGCCTTGTAAGTGCCGTGGGACCGGAATGAGACCGGTAAGAAATGATTATGTTCGTCTCTCAAGGTTTTCGAAACAGAATAGGCGTCATACGCGATTGATATTTCATCATTCGAGAGGTGAGGAGGAACTCGATCCAGATGGTAGATCCTCAAAAAAGCTGCTAAGGCCAAGACAAGAAAGAATAAAATTATATATTTAAGACTCATAGCTTAGGCGCCAACAATAAAAGGAAACTAAGAACTAAAAAAGGTAAATATATTTTCATTTTTGTTCTATGCATCCCTAGTAAAATCATATATAACAACCAGGGACTAGCTAAATAAAGCGAGTTGAATTTATCGGCCGATTTATTGATAGCAATTACCACAAGTGTGATCGCCATCCAGGCGACAAACAATCTCTCTTGGCACTGAAGATTTTTAAAATAAAGGCGAATCCCCCAGAATAAGGGATAAACATTTGCCAGCAGAAGCACATCGAAAAAATTTTTTAATGAGACAAAATGACCTAGATTACCCAGCCAATAGGGCAGGTAAACAAAGTTATTGTAGAGAAGGAAGTTAAGCTTATGGGGCAGAGGAATCTCGTCTTGGTGATACTTGATTAAACGGGGAATGGCCTCATTAAAAAAAATTGTTTGTTCTTTATTTATGCTTATCGAATTTTTGACTACCGAAAGAGGCTTCGATGGGAGATAGACGATACCACCCACAATTAGATTGCCTAAGAGTAAAAGGAAAAGGCTAATCAAAAGAGGAATTATCCCCAGCTTGCCCGCCCCTCTATATAAGAGGAGAAAAATCAAGGCTAATACAAAAATGATAAGTACATAGGCATTCTTCGGATTAAAGTGAAATAAGGGAATCAAGCCCGCGCATGCTAAGATCGGGCCGTATTCTGCCTTTCTGAACGCTGCTTTTATATGCTCGTTGTTACCTATTGTTTGAAAAATTTCTAATGACATTAGAAAAATGATTGAGTTTAAAATTGCTACCACTAACTGATGGTGACTAAAAAAATTAGCCAGAAAACAGACTAATGAAGCCACTAGCAGCCAAAAAGTTTTACGCGATGAACTTAGTTTTCTAATCACGACAAAAAATCAATTCAACGACGGTTCAAGCCCCTCCAAATCGCATAAACTATCAACGGCGGAATAAGCGGCTATGCTTTCCGCCCAGTTTGTTCCCACCAAGCGGACTGAAACATTCCTCTTAAATCCATCGACATCTCTTATATTTTAACATTTTCGTCCTGGTAAATGTCTTTTTCAGGAAGACTATAAACCGATCCCCAAAAAAGAGTGTTTTTGAACTTTCGGTCTTCCGGCCAAAAAGTTCTCCTGAACTCATATTTCCCAAAGTTTATCGTGGGCTGAAAGTTAGCATAGGTCGAGAAGTTATGCTCTTTTTGGATTAGTTCGGGAGGATAGCTCTGGTAATAAAGAACAAAAATATGCGCTTGGGCGTGCGGACTTTCGATTATCACTTTTTGGTAATTCTCCTGTGGAGAAACTAAAGTTGGCACCGCTTCTTTAAATCCGGGCTGATACTCTCCGTAGGTAATTTCCGGAGAATACAATATTTTTGTGTTGACAAGATAAACATAACTGCAAACAAAAAGCAAAACAACTAAAAAGCCGGCCGAATAGCGGGCTAATTGTTTCTTGGCAAAAAGAAAGTGGCCGCCGGGTTCTCGCCTCGCCAAAGAGAATATTGACTTAGCGCCCCCCCCTGTAAGACTGGACTTCTCTGTAAGCGAGGTCATTAAAATATTCAACTCCTCCTCACAGGGCGGAAACCGAAAAAAGAGAAACAGAACCGGTTGAAATAGAACCGCCAAGATAAAAATAATTTTTTGCCCAAGATTAAAGTGTTTCTTCTTTTTCATTACCTGCTTATGATTTTTTAAATATCAGGCCTAATTTTGATACAGCCATTTTCCATAAATCTAGTTCGATAAACACCACCAATATGACAAGAAAATAAAATAGAAGCTGCGAATTTGGGATAAGTTTGGCCCCTCCCCAAAAGCCTGACCTTATAAAAGAAAAATAGTGCGTTAAGAGTAAAAAGCCAATTAAATAAATCACTCCCCAAGACGAAGTTTTAAGTTTTATAAGGGGGAGGAACATGTATATCCAGGTATAATACCAGGCCTGATTTGGCCTATTAGTTTGTAGCCCGAGCAGCACGACCAGACCGACGCTTAATATTCTAAAAAAACATCTTCTTTTCGCCTCACTTAAAAAAACCGCGGGTAACCCAATAATAGAAACATACTTGGTAAAAACAGAGGCCAAAAGCGCCGCCCAGGCCTTTTTAATCTCTTTTCTACGCAAATAAAATAAGGAAAGAAAAAATAAGCCGATCATTAAAAGATCGTTGTGAGAATTGGCCAGAAGTTCAATTAGCAAAAGAGGATTAAAAAACCAAATACTAAATACCTTTTTGTTGCTGCCCAATCTAAACAGTATTAACCCGGCTAAATAAAAAACGATTGCATTCATCAATTTAAGGCCAAAAAAATTCAAAATAAATCTTCTGCCGGAAAATATTATCATGGGAATCAGGGAGTAAAGGAGCGAAACGGCACCATACGGATATGTAAATTGGATATTTCGCATAAAACTTACCCAGAGGTCGGTTGACGCGAAACTTTCTGGCGCAGTCAGGTAAGGATTTGCTTGGTAAACCCAAACCGTTTTGGCCGAGAAGAGATAGGTAAAAATGTCGTACGATAGAAATGGATAGGCTAAAGAAAAGAGAAAAGTAGTTATTCCGGCAGTTACAAATAATATCTTTGCCGACAGGCGCGCCAACAATTTTGGCAAGAAAATGAGAATCTGCATGCCAAACATTCCCGCTATTAACAAAAAGTAAGTCCAGGCAAGCACCTCGCGATGAGTATTCCCGAAATTTGCTAGGGTGTTGAGCTGATCGAGAAACGGACGGGTATGAGTTAACATGAGGATCAATCCGTAATCTGTCCAAAAATAGGAGAAAAGCAAAATGAGGACGGAAAAAGCAACCATGATAATCCCGACCCCGAAACTAAGTTTATTTATAGTTTTAATAGTTTTAGAACTTTTTTCCACTTTTGCCCAGTCCATAAAATTAAATTTATTAGCTGGTGCCTTAATCCCCCGTGATAAATTTTGCTTGAGGGAATTAGCCTTCGCCACTGATTCGCTTCATCTACAATTTCTTTTCCGCTTGCACCATGTTCGTGAACAATTTCGGCTGTGGGCAGGTAATAAACTTTAAAACCAGCGAGTCTGGCGCGCCGGCAATAGTCTAAATCCTCAAAATACATAAAATATCTTTCGTCGAAAAGGCCAATTTTCCCGATTACCCCACGGGAAATTAACATGGCTCCGCCGCTGACCGCCTCTACTTCCGTAGGTTTCTTGCCTTCCGGAACATACTTCGAAAAGGCGCCCTTTTTGCCTAACCAAAACTCCCAAATTGCTCTTTTAATTGTTGGCAAATGGAAAACGGAGGGTTGGACACTCCCGTCTGGATTCAGAAGCCTTGTCCCAATCACGGCCGGACCGACTTTCTCCTCAAACCCTAACAACTTTCTCAAAGCTTCCTTCTCAACTTGTGTATCAGAATTAAGCAATAAAATCGCTCTCCCGTGTGCCCCACTAAGGGCCTGATTAACTGCTCTGGCAAACCCCAAGTTCTCTTTGTTCTCAATAATTTTTAATTTTAACTTGTCATTTTGCATTTTGCATTTTGAATTTTGAATTTCTCCTACCGACCCGTCCTTTGATCCATTGTCAACAATAATTATTTCTACTTTGCAGCCCTGCCTTGCCGGCAGGCAGGTCTGCATCTTTGTGTCTCTGCAACTATCAATAATCGCCTCAAGGCACCTCTTTAGAAGCTCTTTGGTATTATAACTGACAATTACAATGGATATTTGCATTAGGTTCATAGTTTATTATTAACTGATCTTCTTAAAAAAAGGACAATATAAATAAAAACCACTAAATTGATTAACGATAAGGCCCTGATCAAGAGATAATTATGCCCCTCAAAAAGGTATTTTACGCTGGAGTAGTCGCGTTGAAAAAAAGAGTAGAAAAGATTTCCGAACCACACTATATTCTGTACTAGCAAAGGAAGGACAATCTCTCTTGCCCCCATAAAAAGCATTATTGTCGTTGGGAGAAAGACGACAAAAAAGTATCGCTCCAGCATGCCGGTCTTAAACAAAAACCAACTTTCGCCAATGACCAATAAGAACACGATTAGGGCGTTGGGCCAAACTATTCTCGTTTGATTACGCCACCAAAAACGAAAGAGGCCCGTCATAATCATGGCCACTATTATATTTCCTATTTGGGTTAAGCTAAAAAGAACAAGTTGATAATCGCCTGAGGTTTCGTCAATAGTAAAAAAAAGAGTGTAAAGATTAAAGGCGGAGTTTGACGCATGGGTTATCCCCTTGGCTGAAGGCAAAATTCGTGTAGATATCACATTTACCATAAAGGAGAAAAAGTTAGTCGAACGGTCATAGAAAGGCAGAAAAATCAAGAGCGCTAACATAAGGCTAATTACGCTCCCCAGAAATAACGTGGCCAGTGACTTCTTTATATTTCTTGTCTCAGAAGACAGGGTATCCCTTAAAACGAACACAAAATAAAATGGGATAAAAATTGCTACTGTTGGTTTTATTAGCAAACCCAGGGAGAAAAAAATAGGCGATAAAAATTGCCCATAACTCTTTCGGAAAACTAAAAATGACAATATGACTAATAGCGGAGACAGCAGGTCGGGCTGGCCCCAAATTGACCCATCAAAAAGCGTAACGGGGTTGAACAAGAAAAAAGCTAGCCCAAAAAAAGCATATTTTTCTCGACGCGTTATTTCTTTTATTATTAAATACGAAAGCGCTCCCCCCCCTACTTCGGCAACAAAAGACCAACATCGCAGGAAAAAAATCATTCCGTTTTCTTTCAGCCATAATAAGACAAAGCCGGGTGGTACCCTAAAAATATTGTGCGCCTGGGCCAATAAATATAAATGTTCGTACAGCCACCGAGAAATCCAAAGCATAAGCATCATCAGGGGGGGTTGTGTAGGAACCGAGTAAATCCATCCCTCCCGAAAATAGGAACCGGCTAGGCCCTCGTCGTAGAGGGAAACACTCCATTCTTTGAAAACAAGCAAATCTCCTTTTACGAAGAGCGGTGATAAGAAAGCTCTGACTAATAGGCCCAAGAGTATTAATAATAAGACCCCAAAAAACGATTTTTTCATTCCAGTTGGCCTTCAAGTAAATTCAACAAAAATTTCTCTATCTGCAACTTTTTTTTCTTTCCGCTCCCTAAGCCACCTGGGCAATACTTGCGGAAACTTTGCTAGCGCTGCTAAAAACGGTCGCCAATAACCAGGATAAAACATCAATCTTCTGCCCAAAAAAAATTTATGCTCGAGTATCATCTTGGGATCGCTAATATTCTTCCAAATAAACAAAAGTTGATTGCGTTCAGAAATTCTTCTCACGTAATCGGGGGAAAATCGACTGACTGTCTGTTCGTGCTCATGATGAACAATTGCCTTGGGTTCCCAGATAATCTTGTATCCTCTTTTCCAGGCCCGATATGAAAGATCAATATCCTCCCAATAAAAAGGGTGATAAATCTGGTCGAATCCGCCTAATTTTTCCCAAATTGATTTTCTAAAAACAGCGCTTCCCCCCGAGGCCCAGCCAGAAACATGAGCAACCCTACTTTTTATCCCCGGTGAATGATCGAAAAAACCTCGCTTCCACTCAATCTTTGCCCATGACCAATTCGGTTCATGAAGAGAAACGGCAAAAAGATTCGGATCCTGAAAGTGGGACGAGATGTAACGCAAAAAATCTTCTTGGGGGATGACATCGTTGTTTAAAAGGACAACCGCCTCACTCCTGGCTTCTTTCATCCCTAAATTACAGGCGTAAACGAATCCGTAATTTTTTTTTAGCCCTAAAATTCGAAGTTTTGCTTCTTTTGGGGAAATCTTTTTGAGGAACTCTGTGCTTCCGTCAGTTGACCCGTCGTCAACCACAACAACCTCATTTGCGTGTGCGGCCAAAACCTTTGGCAAATTCTTTCGTAAAAGTTTTTCTCCGTTCCAATTAGGGATAACGATCGAGAAATCCATGCAGGCCTGATTTTAGCAGATTTTCTTTTTCTTCTCCAATCGTCGTCTGGCGACCATGGCCCGGGTAGACAATTGTTACCCCCGGGAGTACTAAAAGCTTGTCTTTAATTGAAAAAGAAAGCTCTTTTTGGCTGCCACCAAAATCAGTTCGGCCAACCTGACCGTCTGCAAAAATGGTGTCGCCGGAAAAAAGAATTTGCTTTCTATCACAAAGACAAATTCCGCCCGGGGTATGGCCAGGCGTTTCGATGACAAAGAGCTCCTCCTTCCCAAATTCCAGGCAATCCCCTTCTTCCAAAAACTGGTCAATCTTGGGAGGAGGATCAGCGGGTAAGCCGGTAAAATATCTTGCTGTCTTTTGGCTGCGTTTAAGAATCGGCTCGTCTTTGTGGTGAAGAAAAAACGGAATGCTTAAGGCAAGCTTTAACTCGGTTGCCGCGAGAACGTGGTCAAAATGGCCGTGGGTAGCGACAATGGACACCGGCTCAAGCCTTAAGTCAAGAATTTTCTGGATGATAAACCCGCCGTCGTCACCCGGGTCAATAATTATTGCCTTGCGCGTTTTCTCACCCACTGCCAGATAACAATTAGTGGCCAATTGACCGACAACCAAACAATAAACCTTCATCTAGGGTAAAATATACAAGATGAAGATTAGCAAAATTCGCGACAAAGATAAAGCCATGCGAGCGGCCATCCGCACCCTTAAAACTGGCGGTTTAGTTATTTACCCCACCGAAACCTGTTACGGTCTCGGTGTAGATGCGACCAATAAACAAGCCGTCAG